>NZ_JBIICB010000117.1:0-12183 GCF_044239095.1 Aestuariivirga sp.
GCCATCCACCACGCCTGCGGAGCCCGCCTCACGCGCACGCCCGCGACGCCGGACAGGGTGCTGGCCGCCATCAAGGCACGCGCTGCACCATGAGCCGCATGGAAGCGCGGATGCTTCCCGATGGCCGGAGGCTCCACCTTCATGACGGACCCATCGACCTGATCATCGCTGCCGAGGGCGAACGGGAGGAGGCCTTCGCCGCTGCCCAGTCCCGCTTCGCAACTGTGCTGGATGAACTCGCCGCCGAGTTACCGCTGCTCCGTCAGCCGGTGGGTCTGGAGCCTCGCGGCCCCACCGCCTGCCGCATGTGGCGCGCGGCACGGCGTCTCGCGGACCTCGGCTTCATCACGCCGATGGCCGCCGTCGCAGGCTCCGTGGCGGAGGAGGTGCTGGACGCGATGACCGCCGCCGCAACGCTCTCCCGCGCCTTCGTCAACAATGGCGGCGACATCGCGCTCCACCTCGCGCCCGGCACATCCTATGACGTTGGCTTGGTGAACCGGCCGGACCGGCCCTCGCTGTTTGCGTCCGCGCGCATCGCCGCCGCCGATTGCGTGCGTGGCATCGCCACCAGCGGCTGGCGCGGCCGCTCCTTCTCGCTCGGCATTGCCGATGCTGTCACCGTGCTCGCGGAGCGCGCGTCAATTGCTGATGCGGCGGCAACCGTCATCGCCAATGCGGTGGACCTGCCGGGCCATCCGGCGGTGACGCGTGTTCCCGCGCAGGCGATCCAGCCTGAGAATGACCTTGGCGAAAGGCCCGTCACCCGCGCCGTGGGCGCGCTGGCCCCGAATGAAATTGCCGCCGCACTTGATGCTGGTGTAGCCTTGGCGCAAAGGCTGGTGGGCGAGGGGCGCATCACCGCCGCGGCGCTTCATCTTGCGGGCGAGACCCGCATCGTGGGCACAGGTTTTGGGAGGGTTGATGCCGGACGTGAAGGTGAGGAAATTCCTCGTCTCGGTGGAGGAGATCCATCATGAGGGCGGCCCGCCCGCTAAAATCCCACAGCGCCGCGGCGCAGTCCTCGCGGTGATTGAGAACCCCTATGCCGGGGCCTTCCACGAGAACATCCAGCCCTTCATGGAAGACCTGAAGCCGCTCGGCCTGGCGATGGCCCGCAAGCTGCTCGATGCGCTGGGGGGTGACCCTCAATCCATCGAGGGCTATGGCAAGGGCGCGATCGTCGGCGCGGCGGGGGAAGTCGAGCACGCAGCACTGTGGCATGCGCCCGGCGGCTATTCGATGCGCGAGGTGCTGGGCGGTGCCAAGGCCATCGTGCCCTCCACCAAGAAGCTGGGCGGCCCCGGCACCAGGCTCGACATTCCCGTCACCCACATCAACGCCTCCTACGTCCGCAGCCATTTCGATTCGATCGAGGCTGGCGTGCCGGACGCGCCGAAGGCCGATGAGATGGTGGTGGCCCTGGTGATGACCACGGGTCCGCGCGTGCATGCCCGTGCCGGCGGCCTCGCGGTGGCTGACGTCAAGGGCGAGGATGGGCTGAGATGAAGGCCAGAATCCGCAAGATCATGACCGTGGTCGATGAAACGCTGAGCGAGCAGGGCCGTGAGGTCTCGCCTGCCATCCGCCGCGCCGCCGCCATCGCCGTCATCGCCAATCCCTTCGCAGGCACCTACCAGGAAGACCTCTCGGAATTGATCGAGCTGGGCGAGGAGCTGGGCGGGTTACTGGCGGCGCGCGCAGTCGCCGCACTCGGCATTCCGGGTGATCAGGTCGAAAGCTATGGCAAGGCCGCCGCCGTGGGCGAGAACGGCGAACTCGAGCATGCCGCGGCGATCCTCCACCCCAAGCTCGGCCAACCCTTCCGCAAGGTGCTGGGCAAGGGCGCGGCCCTCATTCCGTCTTCCAAGAAGCGCGGCGGCCTGGGTGTCGTCCTCGACATCCCACTGGGCCACAAGGACGCGGCCTTCGTCCGGAGCCATTTCGACGGCATGGAAGTGCGCATCACCGATGCGCCGCGTGCCAATGAGATCATGGTCGCCGTGGCCGTGACGACAGGCGGCCGGCCTTTGCCGCGTGTCGGCGGCCTCAAGGTTTCGGAAATCAAGGGCGAGGACGGATTGCGCTGATCACGCCGCCGTCCTGGCGCTCCTGCGGTTGGCGATGAGGTTCCGGAACATGATCCGGCCCATGCGCTCGATCTTCGGCATCTGCGGCTTTGATTGTGCCTTGACCCGGTCATAGGCCTTGGGGCCCATGGCCTGCTCGAGCCATTCGAGATACTGCGGGATATGCGCCCAGCGCTCGATCAGGGCCGGGGTCAGCTCGCCATGGAACTGCGTGGCCAGAATGTCCTGGCCGACGGACATGATCTGCACCGGGCTCACCTGCGAGGAGGCGAGAACCTCAGCACCCGCCGGAACCCTCGTCACCTCGGCATGATGCCACTGCATGACCTTGAAGGAGGGCGAAAGCCCCCGCATCATCGGGTGGCCGAGGCCCAGCGCGTTGAGGTCCACCGTGCCGAAGCCAACCTCCGGCGCCCTGGCCAGTCCCACCTCGCCGCCCAGTGCCTTGGCCAGTAGCTGCAGCCCGAGGCACACGCCCATGAAGGGCCGGTTGCGTGTCCACGTCCACTCGCGCACTGCCGCGATCTCGTCTTGCAGCCAGGGGTACTGGGTGGTCTCCCAAACATCCATGGCGCCGCCCATGACGAGCAGGAAATCATAGGGGGCAAGCGACGGGATCGCTTCCCCCCTGTGCAGCATCACGACGTCGAGCTCGGCTCCCTCCTCGGCGAGGAAGCTGCCGAACAGGCCGGGCGGTTCGTCGTCCATGTGCTGGAAGGCCAGCGCGCGTCTGATCATGGCATGTCCCTCAGGGAATCTTCGAGTGCGCGCACATAAGCCCTTGTGCGTGATTCACAAGTCCGAATTTGCTGCAGCATTGCCTTATGCAGGAATTGCGAAGAAACTGTTGCAGTCATGACACTTCCGCGAATCCTCCTCACCGCGCTCCTGCCATTTGCCGCGGGTTACTTCATGTCCTACCTGCTGCGCGCGGTGAATGCGGTCGTGGCCCCGGACCTGGTGAGCGACCTGAGCCTCTCGCCAGCCGAACTGGGATTGCTCACGGCGGCCTATCTCGGCGCCTTCGCGCTGTTCCAGCTGCCGCTCGGCGTGCTGCTGGACCGCTATGGGCCGCGCAAGGTGCAGGCGGGTCTTCTGAGCATCGCCGCGCTGGGCTGCCTCGCCTTCGCCTTCGCGGGCGATTTCCTCGGCCTCTTCGCCGCGCGCGCCATGATCGGCCTCGGCTTCTCGGCAGGCCTGATGGCGAGCTACAAGTCGTCCGCCACATGGGTCCCGGTCGAGCGCCGCTCGCTCGCCAACACGGCGATCATGTCGTTTGGAGCGCTGGGCCTCGTGGTGGCGACGGAGCCCACGCAATATCTCGTCGCGCTGATTGGCTGGCGCAATGCCTTCGTGATCTTCGCCGGGCTGATCATGCTGGCGGCAGTTTTCATCCTCGCGGTGGCCCCCGCCAAGGACACGGTGGGCGAGCCGGCGCCGCTGGGGCAGCAGTTCGCGGAGATGCTTGCCATCCTCAGGACGCCGCTGTTCTGGCGGCTGGCGCCGCTCTTGGGCCTCACCTCCGGCGTGCAGATCGGCGTGCAGACCCTGTGGGCCGGCCCCTGGCTGCGCGACGTGATGGGCCTGACGCGGGAGGAGGTGGGCCGCCACCTGCTCTATATGGCGGTGGCCTTCATGGTGGGCATCTTCTCGGTGGGCCTCATCGCCGACAGGCTGGGCCGCCGGGGCATCGGGCCGATGCAGGTGATGCTTGGTTTCATCGTGCTCTACCTGCTGGCGCAGACTCTCATCGTGTTCCAGGTTGATGGCCTGATGTTCCCGGCCTGGCTGGCGGTCGCAGCCTTCGGGCAGGTCGCCGTACTGGCCTTTCCATGGTTCGCCGCGCGGATCGGGCGTGAGCTGGCGGGCCGCGCCAATGCCACGATCAACTTCTCGATGTTCGTCGTGGCCTTCGCCGCGCAATATCTGGTGGGCATCGTGATCGGGCTGTTCCCGGCCACCGGAACGGGCTACAGCCCGGAAGGCTACAGTTGGGCGCTGGGGCTGTTCCTTATCGCGCAGCTCCTCGCGCTGGCCTGGTACCTCGCCGCCGCACCGCACAGGAACACCACATGACCAATCCCGTGATCGCTGAAATCACCCGCGGCGGCATCGTCGAAAGCCGCCACCGCGGCGCCTTTGCGGTGCTGGATGCCACGGGCCACGTCGTGTCGGCTGAAGGCGCCATCGCTGCGGCGGTCTATCCGCGATCGGCCGTCAAGGCCTTCCAGTGCCTGCCCGTGGTCGAGAGCGGTGCAGCAGACCGTTTCGGCTTCACGGACGAGGAGATCGCGCTCTGCTGTGCCTCGCACAATGGTGAGCCTGATCACCTGCGCGTGGCGCGCTCCATGCTGGCCAAGGCCGGCAATGCGGAGAGTTCTTACGAATGCGGCGCGCACTGGCCCTATCATGAGGCCTCGCGGGTCGCACTCATCCGCGCGGGGGGTGATCCGGCACAACTGCACAACAATTGTTCCGGCAAGCATGCCGGCATGCTGGCCCTGGCCCGCCAGCTCGGTGCCGATCCCCATGGCTATGTAAACCCTGATCACCCCGTGCAGCGCCAGATCGCCACCACCATGGGTGCGCTCTGCGACGTGGATCTCGATGCGCAGCCCTGCGGCACGGACGGCTGCTCCGTGCCCACCTGGGCCATGCCACTCCGCAACCTCGCCCTTGGCTTCGCCCGTTTCGCCAACCCGGATTTCGCGGCAGCCCGGCGCATCATCGCGGCGGTGCGCGCTCACCCCTTCATGGTGGCGGGCTCAGGCGATTTCGACACGCTCATCATGCAAGCCGTGCCGCGCGTCTTCGTGAAGACCGGGGCCGAGGGCGTCTATTGCGCCTGCATTCCCCACGCCGGCCTCGGGATTGCCCTCAAATGCGACGACGGTGCCGCGCGTGCCGCGGAGGTTGCCATCGCCTCAGTCCTGGCCGGGCTCGATGTCTGGACAGCAGAGGAGAAGTCGACACTGGATGGCTTCCGCCACCACCCGCTCCTCAACTGGCGCAGGCGCGAGGTGGGCGAGGTGCGGGGCTGGAGACTGTGAACGGGCCGCTCACTCCGCCGCGCGCTGTGCATAGCCGAGCCTGAGGTTCAGACGGTCGAGCAGGGCGAGCGCCGCATCGGGGATCACGGTGCCGGGCGGGAAGACGGCGGCCGCGCCCATGTCGAGAAGCGTCTGCACATCCTCCGGCGGGATGACGCCGCCCACCACCACCATGATGTCGGAGCGGCCTAACCCATCGAGCGCCGCCTTCAGCAGCGGCACGAGGGTGAGATGGCCCGCCGTCAGCGTCGAGACGCCCACCGCATGCACCTTTTCCGCGACCGCCATTTTCGCCACCTCTTCCGGGGTTGCGAAGAGCGGGCCGATCGTTACGTCAAAGCCCATGTCGGTGAAGGCGGAGGCGATCACCTTCTGGCCGCGGTCATGGCCATCCTGGCCGACCTTGGCAACGAGCAGTGTCGGCGCGCGGCCATCCGCCTCGCGGAAGGCGGCTGCCGCGTGGCGCACCCGCTCGATCCTGTGCTGGTCCTTCGGCGTTGCCGCATAGACGCCCTTCACCGCGCGGGTCACCGGCGTGTGGCGGTTGAACACTTTCTCGAGCGCCAGCGAGATTTCGCCCACCGTCGCCTTGGCGCGCGCCGCATCGACGGCGGCGGCGAGCAGGTTGCCCTGGCCCGAGCGCGCCACTTCCGTGAGCTTCGCCAGAAGGCCCTGCGCCTCCGCCTCGTTGCGCTCGGCGCGGAGCCTCTGCAGCTTCTCGATCTGGCGGGCGCGCACGGCGGAATTGTCGACCTTCAGGATGTCGATCTTGGCATCGCCCGCGGCCTGGTACTTGTTGACGCCGATCACCGCCTGCTCGCCGGAATCGATGCGCGCCTGGGTGCGGGCCGCTGCCTCCTCGATGCGGGCCTTGGGGATGCCGGCCTCGATGGCCTTGGCCATGCCGCCCATGGCCTCGACCTCCTCGATATGGGCCCATGCCTTCTGCGCAAGGTCTGCCGTCAGGCGCTCCACGAAATAGCTGCCGCCCCACGGGTCGATCACGTTGCAGGCGCCTGCCTCCTGCTGCAGTAAGAGCTGCGTGTTGCGCGCGATGCGGGCGGAGAAATCGGTGGGCAGCGCCAGCGCCTCATCCAGCGAATTGGTGTGCAGCGATTGCGTGCCGCCCTGGGTTGCCGCCATCGCCTCGATGCAGGTGCGCGTCACATTGTTGAACACGTCCTGCGCGGCAAGACTCCAGCCGCTCGTCTGGCAATGGGTGCGCAGGCTGAGCGAGCGCTCGTCCTTCGGGTCGAAACGCTTGATGAGCCTGGCCCAGATCATGCGCGCCGCGCGCATCTTGGCGACTTCCATGAAGAAGTTCATGCCGATGGCCCAGAAGAAGGAGAGCCTGGGCGCGAACTTGTCGATGGGCAGGCCCGCCTCCACGCCAGCACGCGCATATTCGAGGCCGTCGGCCAGCGTATAGGCAAGCTCGAGGTCCGCCGTCGCGCCCGCTTCCTGCATGTGGTAGCCGGAAATCGAGATCGAGTTGAACTTCGGCATCCGCTCGGACGTGAAGCGGAAGATGTCGGACACGATCTTCATCGACGCCTGCGGCGGATAGATGAAGGTGTTGCGGACCATGAACTCCTTGAGGATGTCGTTCTGGATGGTGCCTGCCAGCTTCTCTGGCGGAACACCCTGTTCCTCGCCCGCCACGATGTAGAGCGCCATGACGGGCAGCACGGCGCCATTCATGGTCATCGACACCGTCATCTGGTCGAGCGGGATGCCGTCGAACAGCGTGCGCATGTCATAGATCGAATCGATGGCCACACCCGCCATGCCGACGTCGCCCGCCACGCGCGGGTGGTCGGAGTCATAGCCGCGGTGGGTGGCAAGATCGAAGGCGATGGACAGCCCCATCTGCCCCGCCGCCAGGTTGCGGCGGTAGAAGGCGTTGGAATCCTCCGCCGTGGAGAAGCCCGCATATTGCCGGATCGTCCAGGGTTGCGTCGTGTACATGGTGGGGTAGGGCCCGCGCAGGAAGGGCGCGATGCCGGGCCATGTATCGAGGAAGTCGATGCCCGCCATGTCCTCCGGGCCATAGGCGCTTTTGACGGGCAGGCCCTCGGGCGTCAGCCACTCATGGCCTGGACTTCCGTCCACGGATGATGGCGCGAAGGCGATCGTGGAGAAGTTCGGGATGCGGCTCATGACAGGGCCTCCGTCTCGGGTGCGTATTCCGCCTTCAGGGGGTAGGCCGTGGTGCCGATCACCGGCAGGCTCGCGGAAGAGTCCGCGCGCGGGGCCGGCCAGTCTCCCGCCTCGGCATTCTGGAATATGCGCCATGCCTTCTCGCACAAGGAATGCGTATAGGTTTCGATAAAGCCCGCGCCCGATGCCGGGTCGGCCACGCGCCAGAGGTTCGATTCCTCCGCCAGCACCGTCTGCACATTGCGCGCCACCCTGCGGGAGAACGCATTGGGCAGGCCTTGCGCCAGCGAGAAGGGCAGGACGGTGATCGAGTCAGCCCCGCCCAAGCCAGCGCCAAACACGGCTGACGTGGCGCGCAGGATGTTGGTGTGCGGGTCGCGCGTGGCCATCATCCGCCAGGAGGTTTCCGCATGCAGCTTCAGCGGCGCATCGGGCAATCCGGCGGCCTGCAGCACCCTGCGCCACATCAGCCGCATGGCGCGGAACTTGGCAAGCGTTGCGAACATGTCCTGCGTGGCGGCTAGCGTCACGCTGACCGCGCGGGAGAGATGCACGTCGTTCAAGCCCTTGAGCGCGCGGAGTGTCGCCACCGCCGTGGCAAGGGTTGCACCAAGCTCTTCGGCCTCTGTTGCACCCGCTTCGTGCCAGGTGCGGCCATCGGCTTCCATGTAGGGCCCGGCATAGCCCAGCCGCGCCAGTTCTGCCGCCTCCGCCGGGCCGGTGAGTGCGAAGGACACGTCGAGGCGTTCCGGGTCGATGGGCTGCGCCGCGATCAGGTCCGCGAGCGCCAGCGATGCGCCGCCCTCGATCTTGAGGGCAATGGCGTGAAGATGCACGCCCTGCAAAACGCGGGCGAGCCGCGCCTTGTCGATGCCGAAGCCGCGCGCCGTTGCCGCCTCGCGCGTGACCAGCACAAGGCCCGTCGCGCCATTTGCAAGGTCATCGAGGGCGATGTCATTGGCGCGCACGGCGTCCGGGTGGTCCACCCGCTGGAACAGCGTCCACGGCGCCTGGCGCGGGCGCTGGGCGCGAGGGCCCGCCTGCTGGCCGTAAAGGGGCTCGAGCCTGATGCCATCCGCGGTGCTACGCACGAGTTTTTCCTCGAAGGATGCGCCCTTCAGCACCGCCTCCACCCGCTTCATCCAGCCCGCCCGGCCAAGGTCCGGAAATTCTGCCGCCAGTGTCAGGTCACTCATGCTTACCCAGTCTTTTCTGTATGCAAGACGTCTAGCGAGAACCGCACGCTGCCGCAAACCGCCCTTTGTCTAATCCGCCGCGCCGGGCGCCACCGCCACGCCATCCGCCATCTGGTCGGAAGGGTGGAGAACCACCATGTCTCCCGCGGCAAGCCCCGCCTTCACTTCGGCGAGCGCGCCGTTGCGGCGGCCAAGTTCCACGAGGCGCAGTTCGGCCCGGCCATCGGCCACCACATAGACAGCCCAGTCGCCGCCCTGGCGGAACAGTGCCGCCACGGGCACCGCCACGAGGTTCTTGCCCTCCCAGACGGTGATCCGCGCCACAACACGGAAACCGTCGCCCAATGCGTCCTGGCCTTCCGTTCCGTTGAGATCCAGCACGACCGCCACCCGCTGCTCCTCAATGCCCAGGGCGGAGATCTTCGTCACCGCGGATGGTTCGACGCGCTGCACCGTGGCGGGCAGCGGCGGCCCGCCCCAATTGTCGATCAGGGCTTTCGCGCCCGGTCTGATCTCCACCGCATCGCGCGAGAGCACGTCCACCACGATCTCGACGTCGCCGGGGTCGCCGATCTCCATCAGCGGCGTGCCTGCCGGCACCACTTGCTCGCTCTCGGTCAGCACGCGCAGGATGCGGCCGGTGACGGGCGCCCTGATCTCCGTGCAGCAGGAGCCCTCGCTTGATCCGTTTTCGATCAGCGCGGCCTCTGCCCGCTCCAGCTCCTTCTGGCGCACGTCGAGTGAAGCCCTGGCGCTGTCGAGTGCCGCTGCCGCGGTCGAAACGTCGAGCCGCGCCTTGTCGAGGGCGCGGTCGGAAATGGTGCCCTGGCGTGACAGGCGCTCGGCGCGGTCGAGTTCGGTCCGGATGAAGGTGAGTTGCGCCTCTGCCTGCTTCACCTCCGCCGCCGCCAGCCCGACGCTGGCGCGCGCGGAGGCCGCCGCGGCTTCCGCCACCCGCTTCAGGCGCGCATCCAGCAGCCCCGGCGCTGCCGGCCGGAGCGACACGACCACCGTCTCGTCCTGCACCACCGCGTCTCCGGGGTGAAGGTCGATGCGCAGCACCTGGCCGGTGATGGGTGCGGAAACGGTGAACATCTCTCGGATGCGGCTTTTTCCCTCCTCCTCGACAGCAACGCTGATGTCGCGCAGCGCAATCGTGGCGGTCTCCACCGCGAGCGGCCGCGGCCAGAAGGCCCAGGCGAGCCCCGCCGCGACGGGGAGCAGAAGTGCGAGTGTTGTCAGCCGCCGCAGCATGTCATTCCCTTGTCTTCAGAACTTCGATCATGTCAAGGCGGTCGATCCTCCGGCGCACCACGAGGCCGGAGACCGCTGCAGCGCCAAACACCACGAGGCTCGCCCAGGCGAAGACCTCCCGGTTGACGACGAGCGGCACGCGGTAGAGCTCAGTGCGGAAGCCCTCCGCCATCAGCAAGGCAAAGCTGTAGCCGATGAGCCAGCCCAAAGGCTGTGCGAGGATCACCACGACCGCGAGTTCGCCCAAGAGAAGGGCCGAGACCTCGCCCTTGGTGAAGCCCAGCACCCGGAGGCTCGCCATCTCGCGCCCCTGCTCGGACAGCGAGATGCGCGCGAAGTTGTAGACGACGCCGAATGCGATAATGCCCGCCAGCACGGCATAGACCGTGATCATGATGGTGACGTTCTGCGCCAGCGTCTCGCGGAACTTCTGGAGTGCGGCATATTGGAGCGCGATGAAGCTCGCGGCGGGCGTAGCCTTCAGCACGGCAAAGAGTTCATCGCGCTTTGCCATGTCGAGGCCGAGGTAGACGCCCGAGATCACGTCGCCCTCTTTCAGCATGCGGTTCATCGCATCGAGGTTCATGTAGGCGGTCAGCCCGATGAAGCCGGTGATGATGGCGGAGACCGGCTGCATCACCGTCTGCCGCCGCCCTTCGAGGATCTGCACCTCGACCTCATCGCCGATGCGGAGTTTCAGCACCCGCGCCAGCGCGTCTGAGATCACCAGCCCCTCGCGGGGCAGCACCACGGGCCGCAACTGACCGTCGAGCACGCGGGAGAGTTCCGCCCCATCCGTCTTGCCGGTGAGCGAGACGCGCCGCTCCACCGGCCCATGGCGCAGCTTCACCGCAAGCGCGCGGAAGGGCTCTGCCTGAATGACGCCGGGAAGCCTTTGCGCCTCGAACAGTGCGCTCATGGGCTTCAATTCGGTGAAGGTGATCGATGCGTCCTGCCGGTCGCTCTTGCGGAAGGTCACGTCGATCATGTGGTCGATCGAGCCGAAGGACCAGAGCGAGCCCACCAGAATTGCCACCGCCAGCGCCATACCTAAAATGCCGCTCAGCGTGCGCAGCGGCCAGTGCGTCAGGTGCCGCATGACGATGACGCTCGACTGCCGCACGAAGCGGGAGAGGTCGACCAGCCCCCCCAGCACCTTGCGGTAGCGCTGCGGGGCAGGCGGCGACATGGCAACCGCGGGCGACAGCCACGCCACCTCGCGCACCGCCTTCACCGCACCCAGCAGCGCCGCCGCATAGGTAGCGCCCACGGCGATGCCATAAACGGCGGGATTTCGCGAAAACACCAGGAAGGGAAAGCTGAAGAACTTGGCATAGAGCCTGGTCATCCCCGTGCCGAGCCAGGTGCCCGCCACCACGCCGATGATGATTCCGGCAAGCGCGATCAGCGTCACGAAGCCCGCATAATGCCTCACCACCGCGAGCGAGGAATAGCCCATGGCCTTCAGCAAGCCGATCTGCTCGCGCTCCAGCGCGATGAGCCGGGACAGCGTCATGTTCACGAGGAAGGCCGAGACGAGAAGGAAGATCGGCGGCAGGATGCGGCTCATGGCGCGCAGCTGCTGCAGCTCCGCGTCGAGGAAGGCATGCGACAGCTGGTCCTTGCGCGTGTAGGCGCCAAGCCCGCCATAGCGGTCCAGCATGCGGTCGAGGCTGGCGATCACATTCTCAGCGTTACTCCCCCGCACCAGCCGGAGTGAGACTGAGTTGAACGCGCCGTCGAGGTTATAGGCGGCGGCCAGCACCTTTTCCGGCATGTAGAGGATGCCGAAGCGCCGCTCGTCCGGCATCAGCGCGCCAGGCCCCAGCGCATAGACGAATTCGGGCGACAGTGCCGTGCCGGTGATGCGCAGGTCACGCTGCTGGCCATTGATCAGCACACGAATGGTGCCGCCCTCGGTCAGGCCATGGGCGCGCGCGAAACCTACGCTTGCCACCGCCTCGGTCCCCGTCTCCGGGTCAGGCAGCCTGCCAGAGCGGAGGTAGATGCGGTTCAGCGATTGCTCGCGGTAGTCCGGCAGCGAGACGAGCCTCACGGAGGCAGGCTCCGCCATGCCGGGAAGATCAGCCAGGGCGATCTCCTCGATCCGGGTTTCAACCGCCGAGACGCCGTCAATGGCGGCGATCTCCGGTTTCAGCGCATTGGGTGCGCGGGTGAGGCCGGCGAAGACGTCGGCGAAGCGGTTCGATTCGTAATGGCGCGCGCGTGTCGTCTCGAGCGAATCATGCGCACCCACGCCGAGGATCAGCGTTGCCACACCCGCCGCCATGACGAGTGCGATGGCCAGCGCCTGCGGCCACAGCCGCTTGAGGTCGCGCAGAAGCTTGATGTCGAGCACGCGGATCACCAGCTCACCTCGGAGGGCTGCTTGCGGCTCGTGTTGCGCTGTTCAGACGCGATGGCGCCATTGGC
>NZ_JBIICB010000118.1:0-12172 GCF_044239095.1 Aestuariivirga sp.
AAGCTCCGCGATCGCCGCCTTGACGGCGGCGATCCGTGCCGGCGCCACCGAAAGCGACGTGATGCCCGCAGCGAGAAGGGCTGCGATGTGGCGCGGTTCGCTCGCCATGTCGCCGCACAGGCTGACGGGGGTTCCCGTCTCGCGGCCATGGCGCGCCACGGATTCGATGAGGCGCAGGACGGCGGGATGCGCCGGATCGTTCAACGCTGCGACCCGCGCGTCATCGCGTGAGGACGCAGTCACATATTGCGTCAGGTCGTTCGAACCGATGGAGAGGAAGTCCGCCGCGCGGAACAGATCCGGCGCGATGGCGACCGCCGGCACCTCCACCATGATGCCAAGCGGCGGCGCCTTCACCGGCACGCCGCGTTGAGAGAGTTCGGCGCGGCAGGCCTCGAAGAGATCGGACGTCCGGGTGATTTCCTCCGGCACCGTCACCATGGGGATCATGATCTTGAGCGGCCCATGAACGGCGGCCCGCGCCAGCGCCCTCAGCTGCGTGCGGAACACTTCCTCATGCGCCAGCGTCAGCCGCACGCCGCGCAGGCCCAGGAACGGGTTCGATTCGCCCTCGGGCGTCAACCCGCGCACCGGCTTGTCGCCACCAATGTCCAGCGTCCGGATGGTGACGGGCCGGCCCTCCGCCCAGGCGAGGAAGCTGCTGTAGGCGCGGTACTGCGTATCCTCATCGGGAAGCGGCGCGCCGTCGCGGAACAGGAACTCCGAGCGCATGAGGCCGATGCCATCGCAGCAGGAGGCGTCGATCTGGTCCAGCTCCTCCACCCCGGCCACGTTGATGAGCACCTCGATGGGCGCGCCGGACTTGCGAAGCGCCGGCCTGAAGCGGAACTGCTCCACCGCGGCGCGGCTTTCGGCCAGCGCGGCCAATTGCGCGCGATAGGCCTGCTGCTCGGCTTCGCCGGGGTCCGCAGTGACCCGGCCGCCGCTGCCATCGACGATCAGCGTCTGCGCTTCCATGAAGCCCGCCGCGCCGAGGCCCACCACCATGGGAATGCCGCGCGCCCGTGCGAGCATCGCCACGTGGCTCGTCGTGCTGCCGCGGGCGAGCGCGATCGCCCCGCCGCTGCTCCAGTCGGTTTCCAGGAAGGCGGTGGGCCCGATGTCGTCTCCCGCCAGAACCGCCCCCGCAACGGCGGCCTCTTCCGTTTCGCCCGTCACATGGCGCAGCACGCGGTCGCGCATGTCGGTTAAGTCCGCCGCGCGCGCCCGGAAATAGTCGTCCTCGGAGGCCTCATAACCCGCGATCTCGCCATTCAGCGCATCCATCCAGGCGATGTGCGCGCCAATGCCGAACTCGATTGTGGAGAACGCCGGGGCGGAGAGTGCTTCATCCTCCAGCATGGCAAGCTGGAAGGCCAGCATGTCCTGCGCCTCGCCCTCGACGCGCGCCATCAATGCGGCAAGCTCGCCCATGGCAAGCGCAATCGCATGGCGCAGCACCTGGTGTTCGGCATCGGGGCTTCCTGCACGGCGCTCCGCTCTTGCCGAGCGCCCAAGCTGCCGCACCGGGCCGATCCAGAGCCCGTCCGCGGCGCCCGTGCCTTGAAAGCTAGTGCCCATCGGCTGCTTCGTCGAAGTCGCGCCTGACGAGGTCTGTTACGGCATCGACCGCCGCCTGTGCATCCTCGCCCGAGGCACGCACGTGGAGCGTCGTGTTCTGCCGCGCCTTCATCGCCATCACCTTGACGATGCTCTTGGCGTCGATCCAGGGTCCTTCCGCAGCGCCAGCGATCTCGATCACCGAGGAAAACCCCTTGGCCAGCTTGGTCAGCTTCACCGAGGGCCTTGCGTGAAGGCCCACGTCATGCGTGATCACCACCGATCCTTCAGCCATCGTGCTCATTGTGCTGAAAGCTCCTCTGCTGTGCGCTTCACGTCGGCGAGGGACCCGCCGCCCCAGGCTTCTGTCGCCGCCATCACCGCGCCCTCGACCACCGGCGCATTGCAGATCACGATCTTCGCCTGGCGTTCGGCGGGCAGCATCTCGATTGCCATCTCGCTGTTGGTCTCGGCCCCGCCGAGATCGACCAGAATGGCGACGCCGTCCTCCGACCATGCC
This sequence comes from Aestuariivirga sp., assembly GCF_044239095.1. GTDB lineage: Bacteria > Pseudomonadota > Alphaproteobacteria > Rhizobiales > Aestuariivirgaceae > Aestuariivirga. The sequence continues at coordinate 2,081 of NZ_JBIICB010000118.1, forward strand.
TGGTCGATGGCCGCCATGATCTTCTCCACGCTGGTGCCCAGCCCGCCGTCCGGGTTGCCACCGCAGAAGCCTAGCGGCACGTCGTTGCCCACCATCTGGCGCACCATGTCGGCGGCGCCCCTGGCGACGTCCGGCGAATGCGACACGATCACGATTCCCACCGTCATGCCCGGCCCTCCAGCACGTCGCACACCGCCTCGATCATGATCTGGCTGGAGCGCGCACCGGGGTCCATGTGGCCGATGGACCTGTCGCCCAGGAAGGACGCGCGGCCCTTGATCGCCTTCATCGGCACCGTGGCCTGGGCCCGTTCCGCCGCGAGCGCCCGGACGCTGGCCAGGCTGGCGCCGCCATGGCCAAGATGTGTGGCGACCGGTCCCAGCACATCCAGCATGGTCTTGTTGTCGAAATCCGCCTTGCCGCGCGCCTTCAGCGCATCGACAGCCGCGTGCAGCGCGCGGGCAAGGTCCGCCACCGCGGGTTCTTCCGGCAACTCCTTGCCGAGCGTCATGAACAGCGTGCCATAGAGCGGGCCTGAAGCCCCGCCCACCTTCATCACCAGCGTCATGCCCACAGTCTTCAGCGCCTCGCCCAGCGGCTTGGCGAGGATCGCCGCCCGCTCCGCCAGCACCGCCTCGAAGCCGCGCTTCATGTTGAGGCCGTGGTCGGCATCGCCAATGGCCGAATCGAGCGCTGTCAGCTCGTCCGCCGCGGCGATGATCCGCGCCGCGACCATATCGAGAAGGGTATCGAGGGGAGGGGCCATAAGGCATCGTCCTGTGTTTAGTGTTTCTGTTTACTAATCACGAGTTCACTAAACATGCAAGCCACCTGCTTCGCAGGCGCACAAAACTCCGCTCTCCCGCCCTGGTAGAGAATCACCTATCATTTTCGCATGACATGCGCCGCGCCGATGAGACTGATCCTCGCCCTCACCATGCTTTTGCTGGCGGCTGCGCCATCAATTGCCGATGACGTCCGAAGGGGAACCAGCCTCTATTGGCGCGGTGACTACGGCGCTGCCGCCGCCGTTCTGAAGCCGCTGGCCCGCGACGGGAACGTCCTCGCGCAATTCGCCATCGCGGTGATGTATGACGATGGCCGCGGCCTGCCGCAGGACTTCTCGCGCGCCTTGTCATGGTACAGGAAGGCCGCCCACGCCGGCCTCGTCGATGCGCAATACATGGTGGGCCGCTTCTACGGCCGCGGCCGCGGCGTGAAGCAGAACCCTTCCGCCGCCTTCTTCTGGTTCAATCTCGCCGCCGCAGGGGGCCACCCGCGCGCTGCTGCCCTCAGGGATCAGCACCGGCTCCAGATCAGCCCCGCCCAGCGCCGCCGTATGGAGGATGAAGCAGTGTCATGGCATGAACGGCATCCCCGCCAGTTCACGTGCCGCTTCCAGCGCTGCATCTATCCGGGCTGGACGCCACGGCCACGCTGGACAGAGCTTGATCCGGATGAGGCCGTGCCCCGCTGAACACAATGTGCGCCACGCTCGCAAAGGCCTCCGCGGCGCCAAGGCACTGAAATGTGGTGCTGGAACTTACTTCGCCGAGCCTTGAGGAAGTGCAAGGCCCTGCAGGGTCTTCCAGCGCGGGATCTCGGCCTCAAGCCTGGCCTTGAGGGCCGCGGGCGTTGCATCCGCGGCGGAGGAGGGTTCGGTGCCGAGTTCCGCAAAGCGCGCAATCACCTCCGGGCTGGCCAGCGCCCTCTGCAGCGCGGCAGACAGGCGCTCGTTCACCGCGGCCGGCGTGCCCTTCGGCGTATAGATGCCGTGCCAAACCGAAACATCGAAACCGGCAAGGCCGCTTTCGATTGCGGTGGGCAGGTCAGGCAGTACCGCGAGCCGCGCGGGCGTCGTCACCGCATAGGCCTTGATGGTGCCGTCCTTGATATGCTGCGTCGTGTTGGTGGTCTGGTCGCACATGAAGTCGACCTTGCCGGCGAGCAGATCGATCATCGCGGGGCCGGTGCCATCGTAAGGAATGGTCTTCAGCTGTGTTTCGATCGCGCTCATGAACAATAGGCCGCAGAGGTGCGATGCTCCGCCGACGGTCGCATTGGCCATGGTCACTGTCGCCGCATTGGCTCTCAAGTAGCTGACAAGTGAACTGAAGTCGCCGGGTGGAAAGTCCTTGCGCGCCACGATGGTCATCGGCACGTCCGTCACCAGGCCCACATAGTCGAAGGCGGTCAGCGTATCATAAGGTAACTTGCTGTGGAGTGTGGCGCTGGTTGCCATGCCGATGTGGTGTAGCAGCAGGGTGTAGCCATCGGGTTCGGCGGAGGCCACCTTGCCCGCACCCAGCGTACCGCCCGCACCGCTGACATTCTCCACCACGATTTGTTGGCCGAGATCGGCCGACATCCCATCAGCGATCAGCCGCGCCACCGTATCTGTCGGTCCACCGGCCGCGAACGGCACCACCATGGTGATCTGCCGCTCGGGATAGGATTGTGCCCAAGCACCCGACACCGCGAGGATCGCGCATGCCGCAAGGCCGAGAAGAGTCTTGTGGAATGTCATGTGTTCCCCCCAAGAAATGAATGGCGATGCCGCATCTGCGTTGCAGGCCTTTCAAGGCCGCTGCGGGCAACTTCCGGATAAGCCTTCCCACACCGTTCGGCAAGCTTTGGCGGCCGCCAGCAGCACGCACCATGCCGCCCGTCCCTCTATCCTGGGTGGATTTCCACCCACTGGGCGCCAACGTGCTGCCAGGGCATGATCTTTGCGCGCGTTCTTTTCGGCAAGGTGATTCCACCTGGCCGGAACGCGCGCTGGTCATCAAGGAAGACTACCATAGCTGACAGTCATCGGATCCTTGATTGCGATCGTCACGGCTTGCTTGATGAAGCTTGACGGCTTTGTATACACGACACCCGGGGTCGGATTGTTTCCGGGGCCACCTGGGTTGTAGAAGGGCTTGTAGTGCGATTTGTTTGAAGGAACCAATACGTACTTGATACGCTTCATGACAGCCTCATCCCCCTGCAGAATGATGTCGATTTGGTTGTCATGGTCTTCAACATAGGAATCATCGTAACTGGCCTGCGCGACAGACAAGTCAGCAAGCCCGAGTATTCGAATGGAGCCGGCTTTCAGTTTGTAGGTCTTGTCAGTCTCGGTCAGAAGTATGCGCCGGCCATCCAGGTCCCTGACTTCGACTTGGAAGAAACTCTCGAATTCGGTTGGATATAGAGAGCGAACACCATCCGGTGAGAACCCTCCCGTCGTGAGCACGCGGAGACGGTATTGAGCCTTGTTCCCGTAGAGCGCGGCGCCATCATTTGGCGTATTCCCCGAAAAGAAAGCTGGAGCGCCTTCTCCCTCCGTCGAAAGAACACTCAATTTCGCCGCACAGAGCGTCGGACCCGCGTAGTAGCCAGTCAGTGGCTTGATTGAATTTCCGTAAGTGAAACCGACAGCAAGTTTCGTTTGTCCCCCGGGCCCCACCAGCGTGAGCGGTGTGGCATCTCTGACGATTTTCAACCTGACCGGATAAACAGCACCCGGATATCCTGGCGTAATTCGATTGCCAAACTTCTGACTCACAATGACAACGGTACTGCGTTCATTGTATTCGCTATTGGGGGTTATGGATGCGCCATCTGCGATGATCCGCTCCCCCGTGTTGAGTGTGACCTCAAAGTCCGAGCCATCAACCGTGCTTGGCAGAACCGGCCAACTGAACACCACCGGGAAACCGCCAGCGCCAACAATGTCGACGTCATAGCCGATGTACATCCCATAGGGTGTGGCCGATGAGGTATAAGCCCTGAGATTGGGATTCGGATTTGTTGTGCTCAAAACTTCCCAGGCACCCCCAAACTGAGCATTTGCTGCTTGGCCTTCCTCGGACGTTGATAAATTCGGAACTCCAAGAATCTGGGTAAACCCAAGGGAAGCACTGAGGATTTGCGGCTTGGTTGTCCAGTAGTCCGCATTGATCAGAATATCTTGCATGAGGGTTTCATAGATCACGTTGGGCGGATCCGCCTTCGCGTTCGAACCCAAACTCATCGCCAGCATCAATGACGCAACGCGAAGTGATTTCATGAAGATATCTCCTGAGAGGACGGTACGCAGAACACGCTGGAAGGGGTGAATGAGCATTCAAGGCACTCTGCGCGGGAAAACCAAGTCAACTGATCACGGACACCCCAAATGAGTAAACAGCATACCGTAACTTGACGATTGTAGCATCACAAACTCTTTCTGCAGAGCTGCCATTTTGGGTTCCGTAACCAGACGCCCAGCAACAACATACAGGTGAATTGCCTGCCAAAGTCAGAATGTTTCGATCCTTGTAAAGACAGCGACTACTGGCAGTTCGACATGGTTCTGAACGGCAACCAGAGGAAGCAAAGCATCACGAGGTGGAAAAGACGTTGACAAGAGCTTCAAGTTTTCTCAGCATCAACAGCGTAGAAAATTGGGAGTTACTTTAGTGAAGACCCTACCCGTCATGATCATGGCGCTCGGAGCGCTCTTTCCAGCTGCTGCATCGGCAGAGACGCTTGATATCTCCACTCTCAAGTGCTCTGACATCATCGAGATGAGCCCTGAAGATGGCGCGATGTTGCTTGCCTGGATCGACGGCTATCTGGGCGGGCGGGCTGATGACACGCGATTTGATATGGATCGCTTCAGTTCCAATGCCGACGCTGCGGGCGTGGCATGCGAAGCCGACCCGAATGCGGGTCTTCTCACAGTGCTGAAAGCAGCTGAAGCCGGCAACTAGGCGGCTGGCGGTTCTTGACGGCGTGAAGGTTCTGCAACACTTGAACATGTGCAGATTTCTTCGAGTTCGATGCGGCTTTCGAAATTGACCGGGGTGCCCAGGCTTCAGCTGCTCTGTGTCGTTTTGAATTGATCTTCGCTTTTTATGGAATTCAACTTGCGATGATCAAGGAATCGGGGTTCGAAGAATTTGCCGCAGGTTCATAGACCCAGAACTTGTGAACGGCAGAAGCTATTCCTACCTTCAGTGATGTCTGACTCGCCGAAGGGCTGCTATCTGGCGACGTCTTGTCGAACGCTTGCAGATTTCTTCCGATCATGGGCAGAACGGCAAGCGGAAATCATCGTCTTTCGCCGCCAGCTAAACCTTTTGCGCCGGAAATGACCTGAACGGCCGGTCCTTGCCAACACGGACCGGCTGCTCTTTGCTTGGTTGTATCGGCTTGATCTTGGGCACGGCTATGAGATCGCGCACTGCGCTGATTGTGCCTCCCGGCGATGAAGACATTGGCGCGGCCATCACCGGTCATAATCGTCCCGTCATGCGGATGGTCCTCCCTGTTCACCGCCCTTGCGGCGCAAGCTGGCTGTTCTCGCTTATGATCCGCCGCACCCTGCGCGCCGCCGTGCGAACGCTGTCTTCCCGCAGTTGTACTCCAACCTTGCGACAGGCTTCCCTGTTGAACGGCGATGCCTCGATGACCGCCTCAATCTTCGCCAGCAGTTCCGCATCGCTGTAGGCCCCCTGGCGCCCGCGCCGACGGCCTTCATCTTGGCTGCGGGGCGGGGCGTCGTTCCATTTCGCATCCGGCGCGGCTCCGGTGGCCAGGATGCCGCCGTTGAACCTGCCACTGATGCCGATGGCCTTCCCGAGGCACTGCTCGCAAAACTCGATCAGCGCGCGGCCGCAACCGTCCATGGCCTGCTTGAAATAGACCTTCAGCATCTCCGTGCCATGCATGAAAGCGTTCGCATTATGGATGAATAGGATGCCGATGTGGCCTGGTCCCTGCCGCTGGAGCGAATTCGTGAAGCTCCGCATGGTGCCGCCATGGGAATAGTCGGCAGAATTATGTGGTGAACACACCCCCCCAATTGCCATTGCAGTCTGCGCCCCAAAACGTTTTGCTCGTAACGAGCTGGTTACTTAGAATTCCGGCATCGATGCAACACAGGGAGAAAATATAATGTTTCGCAAGTTCCTTTTGACGACTGCGGCCCTCATGGGCCTGACTGCCATGGCGCATGCCGATGAGGTGGAAGTTCTGCACTGGTGGACGTCCGGCGGCGAGGCCGCGGCACTCGAAGTCCTGAAGAAGGACCTGGAGTCCAAGGGCGTCACCTGGAAGGACATGCCCGTAGCCGGTGGCGGCGGTGAGGCCGCGATGACGGCACTCCGCGCCCGCGTCACGGCCGGCAACCCGCCCACTGCCGTGCAGGGCCTGGGCTTCGACATCACCGACTGGGCCAAGCAGGGTGCGCTGGGCGACCTCAACGAGGTGGCCAATGCTGAAGGCTGGGACAAGGTGATCCCCGCCGCACTGCAGAACTTCTCCAAGCATGACGGCAAGTGGATCGCCGCTCCCGTCAACGTCCACTCCACCAACTGGGTGTGGATCAACAAGGCAGCGCTTGACGCCGCTGGCGGCAAGGCGCCCGAGTCCTGGGACGAGCTCGTCGTGGTTCTTGACAAGATGAAGGCCAACGGCATCACGCCGCTCGCCCATGGCGGCCAGCCCTGGCAGGACGCCACCATGTTTGACGCGGTCGTGCTGTCCATGGGCTCCGACTTCTACAAGTCGGCAATGATCGATCTCGACCCGGCAGCGCTGTCGGGCGACAAGATGGTCGAGGTATTCAACCGCATGGCCAAGCTCCGCAGCTATGTGGACGACAACTTCTCGGGCCGTGACTGGAACCTCGCCTCCGCCATGGTAATCGAGGGCAAGGGCGGCATGCAGATGATGGGCGACTGGGCCAAGGGCGAATTCCTCAAGGCCGGCAAGAAGCCGGGCGCAGACTTCGTCTGCATCCGCTTCCCTGGAACGCAGGGTGCTGTCACCTTCAACTCTGACCAGTTCATGATGTTCAAGGTCGGCGAAGGCCAGCAGAAGGCCCAGCTCCTGATGGCATCCGCCATCGAGAACCCCACCTTCCAGTCGGCCTTCAACGTCGTGAAGGGCTCTGTTCCCGCACGCACCGACGTGCCGAACGACGCCTTCGACGATTGCGGCAAGAAGGGCATGGCGGACCTCGCCGAGGCCAACACCAACGGCACGCTCATGGGCTCCATGGCGCATGGCCATGCCGCACCCGCGGCCGTCAAGAACGCCGTCTATGACGTGGTGACGCGCCACTTCAACGGCGAGATGGACCCCGCTGCCGCCGCCAAGGAACTGGCGGATGCGGTCGCCGCCGCCAAGGGCTGATGACACTGAAGGGCCCCGGTCTTGCCGGGGCCCTTTTCCCTTCTCTCAAGGCGAAGAGGTGATCCCGTGCCCGCAACCGCCGCACCGCGCGCCATGCTCCAGGCCTGGCTGCCGCGCCTCGTTCTGGCGCCCAGCTTCGCGCTGATCCTCCTGTTCGTCTACGGCTTCATCATCTTCACGGGCGTTCTCTCCTTTAGCGGATCCAAGATCCTTCCGGATCTTTCGAGCTGGGTGGGCTTCCACAATTACGTCCGGCTGTTCAACCACCCGAACTGGATCACGTCGCTCAAGAACCTCGCCATCTTCGCGACACTCTACATCGTTGTCAGCAGCGTCCTGGGCCTGGGCCTGGCCATCCTGCTCGACCAGAAGATCCGCGGTGAGGGCGTGCTGCGCCCGATCTATCTCTATCCCATGGCGCTGTCCTTCATCGTCACCGGCGTGGCGTGGAAGTGGTTCCTCGATCCCGGCATCGGTCTCGAGCATGTGGTCCAGTCCTGGGGCTTCGAGAGCTTCTCCTTCCGCTGGATCAAGGAAGGCAAGATGGCGATCTACACCATCGTCATCGCTGCCGTGTGGCAGTCGACAGGCTTCGTCATGGCGATGTTCCTCGCAGGGCTTCGCGGGGTGGACAACGAGATCATCAAGGCGGCACAGATCGATGGCGCGTCGAACTGGACGCTCTACCGCCGCATCATCATTCCCATGATGCGCCCGGTCTTCCTCTCGGCCTTCGTCGTTCTGGCCCATCTCGCCATCAAGTCCTATGACCTCATTGTGGCGATGACAAGCGGCGGCCCCGGCACCGCCACTTGGACGCCCGCTCTCTTCATGCAGAACTTCACCTTCACCCGCAACGAGATGGGCATGGGTGCCGCCTCTGCCATCATCATGATGATGATGATCGCCGCCATCATCGTGCCTTATCTCTATTCGGAACTGTCACAGGGGAACCGCAAATGAGTGCCCCCTCGCAGGACACTGCCGTCCGCACTGGCGTCTTTATGCGCGCGGCGATCTATGTGCTGCTGATCATATTCGCCGTCTATTTCCTTCTGCCGCTCTATGTGATGCTGGTGAATTCGCTGAAGCCCCTCACCGAGATCCAGCAGGGCCGCATGCTGGCGCTGCCGCTTGAATGGACGCTCGCCCCCTGGGGCAGCGCCTGGTCCACCGCCCAGATCGGGGTGCAGCCCACAGGCCTCAAGCCATATTTCATCAACTCGCTCATGATGGTGGTGCCCGCCGTGGCGATCTCCACCTTCCTGGGTGCCCTCAACGGTTATGTGCTCACCAAGTGGCGCTTCCCCGGTCACAACATCGTCTTCGGTCTGATGCTGCTGGCCTGCTTCATTCCCTTCCAGATCGTGCTGATCCCGTCGGCACGCATTCTCGGGCTTCTTGGCCTCGCAGGAACAACACCGGGCTTGGTACTCATCCACGTGGTCTATGGCCTCGGCTTCACCACGCTGTTCTTCCGGAACTACTACGAAGCCTTTCCGACGGAACTGGTGCGCGCCGCGATGATCGACGGCGCTGGCTTTTGGCAGATCTTCCGGCGGATCCTGCTGCCGTCTTCGGCCCCAATCATCATCGTCACCGTCATCTGGCAGTTCACCAACATCTGGAACGACTTCCTCTTCGGTGCCTCCTTCTCGGATGCAGACTCGATGCCAATGACGGTGGCGCTCAACAACCTCGTCAACTCCTCCACTGGTGTGAAGGAATACAACGTGCATTTCGCGGGCGCGATCCTCGCCGCTCTTCCCACCCTCATCGTCTATGTCGTGTCCGGCCGCTATTTCGTGCGCGGCCTCATGGCGGGCTCCGTCAAGGGATAATCCATGGCCTTCCTCGAAATCGACAGTCTGGAAAAAAAGTTCGGCGCGGTGGGTGTGCTGAAGGGCATCGACCTCGATGTTGACGAGGGCGGTTTTCTCGTGCTCGTCGGCCCCTCGGGCTGTGGCAAGTCCACGCTGCTGAACACCATCGCTGGCCTTGAGTCGATTACCTCAGGCGAGATCCGCATCGCCGGCCGCAAGGTGAATGACCTGCACCCCTCCGAGCGTGACATCGCCATGGTGTTCCAGTCCTATGCGCTCTACCCGAATATGACGGTAGAACAGAACATCGGCTTCGGCATGGAAATGCGCGGCGTGGCGAAGCCGGAACGTGACAAGGCGATCCAGGGCGTGGCGGAGATGCTGCAGATCGGGCACCTGTTGCAGCGCAAGCCCTCACAGCTCTCGGGCGGCCAGCGCCAGCGCGTCGCCATGGGCCGTGCGCTGGTGCGCCGGCCCAAGCTGTTCCTGTTTGACGAGCCGCTCTCCAACCTCGATGCCAAGCTCCGCGTCGACATGCGAACCGAGATCAAGCGGCTGCACCATCGTATCAAGACCACCATCGTCTACGTCACCCATGACCAGATCGAGGCAATGACCCTCGCCACCAAGATCGCCGTGCTGAAGGATGGCGTCCTCCAGCAGGCGGGAACCCCGTCGGAGATCTACAATTCTCCCGCGAACATGTTCGTGGCGGATTTCATGGGCTCGCCCGCAATGAATCTCTTGACCGCCACCATCTGCGGCAGCCCTGGCGCGCTCCATCTCGAGCTTGCCCATCGTGAGGGCTCTCCGCTGGTCATCCCGCTCCATGACGATAAGCTGGCTTCCCGCCTGGGCCAGAAGGTGATCTTCGGCATCAGGCCAGAAGCCATCACCGATCCTGAAGGTGCCGATCGGCTGTCTCGCCATTTGGTGGAGGCTGACTGCATGATCGAGGTGGTGGAGCCCGCCGGTGCAGACACCTTTGCGATAACGCATCTGGGCGGCAAGGAAACCGTGGCACGGCTCCGCGCTGACACCAAGACGGCCGCAGGCCATGTCAGCCGCCTCGCCTTCAACCTCGACCGCGCCGTCTTCT
>NZ_JBIICB010000382.1:0-3030 GCF_044239095.1 Aestuariivirga sp.
CGTGCACGGCGCGGTCATGCTCAAGGTCGGGGTAAAGCCGCACCACCTCAGCCAGCGCCTCGCCCGCCAGCGGAACGTCACCGAGGTCGATCAGGTCGAAGAGACCAGCGCGCAAGCCATCGTCAATGTCATGGGCGTTGTAGGCGATATCGTCCGAGATCGCCGCCACCTGGGCTTCCGCGGACGCGTAGGAGTGGAGCTCGAGGTCGTGGTACGCGGCATAGTCGAGGATCGCCTCGGGCAGGCCATGCTCACGGTAACGGCCGACGGGGTCGCCTTCCCGGTTCACCAGCGGGCCGTTGTGCTTGACCAGCCCCTCGAGCGTCTCCCAGGTCAGGTTCAGTCCATCAAAGGTGGCATAGCGCTGTTCGAGCCGCGTCAGGATGCGGAGCGACTGGGCATTGTGGTCGAAGCCTCCGAAAGGCCGCATCAGAATATCGAGCTCCCGCTCGCCGGCATGGCCGAAGGGCGTGTGGCCAAGGTCATGGGCCAGCGCCAGCGCTTCCGCCAGATCCTCGTCGAGGCCGAGCGCCCTGGCGATCGAGCGCGCCACCTGGGCGACCTCGATCGTGTGGGTGAGCCTCGTCCGGTAATGGTCGCCCTCGTGATACACGAAGACCTGGGTTTTGTGCTTCAGGCGCCGGAAGGCCTGGGAATGGATGATCCTGTCCCGGTCCCGCGCGAAGGGCGTGCGCGGTCCTGCATCCTGTTCGGGAAAGACGCGCCCCCGGCTGTCCTCCGGGCGGGAGGCGAAGGCTGCCGTGAACCGTTGCATGGGAGAACCCCCGGGAGAATCCATTGACAAGACGCGAGATCGCAACAACATACACCAGCATGAGCCAGTCAATCACCCTTACCGAACGCGCCGCTGTCCGCATTCGCGACATTCTGGCGCGCGAGCCTGGCAAGACGGCGCTCCGCGTGGCGGTGAATGGCGGCGGATGTTCCGGCTTCCAGTATGAATTCGTTCTCGCGGACGCGCCTTCCGAAGACGACCTCGTGATTGAGCGCAGCGGCGTCCAGGCGCTGGTCGACCCGGTGAGCCAGGGCTTCCTCGCCGGCTCGGAGATCGACTTCGTTGACGACCTGATGGGCCAGTCGTTCCGCATCACGAACCCGAACGCCACATCCTCCTGCGGCTGCGGCACAAGCTTCTCGATCTGACGGGCTTGCAGGCGCCGCCCGCGCCCGCCATCATGCGCCCATGAAGATTGCCACATGGAACGTCAACTCGATCAAGGCGCGCCTCGAGAATGCGCAGGCCTGGCTCAAACAGGACGATCCCGACATCGTCTGCCTGCAGGAGCTGAAGTGCGAGGACCAGGCTTTTCCCACCTCCGCCTTCGAGGAGATGGGCTACAACGTCCTCACCCACGGGCAGAAGAGCTACAATGGCGTCGCCATCCTGTCCAAGACCAGGCCCGAGGACGTGCGGCGCGGGCTCGACGGCGAGGCGGAGGACGCGCAGGCGCGCTACATCGAGGCCGTCTTCCCGGCAGCCTCTGGCATGGTGCGGGTGGCTTCGATCTACCTGCCCAACGGAAATCCTCCAGACACGGATAAGTTCGCCTACAAGCTGCGCTGGATGGACCGGCTGACGGCCCATGCACGGAAGCTCCTGACGCTCGAGGAGCCGTTGGTGCTGGCGGGCGACTACAATGTGATCCCCACCCCGCTCGACGCGAAAAACCCCGAAGCCTGGACGGGTGACGCGCTGTTCAGACCCGAATCACGCGCGAAATTCAGGAGCCTCGTGAACCTCGGCTTCACCGACGCCATCCGTCAGGTGCATGGCGACGCGCCGGATCTCTATACCTTCTGGGATTACCAGGCGGGCGCCTGGCAGCGGAACAACGGCATCCGGATCGACCATCTGCTGCTTTCGCCCCAGGCGGCAGACCGGCTGACGGGCGCACGGATCGCGCGCGCGGTGAGAACGCAGGAGCGGCCCTCGGACCATGTTCCGGTGGTGGTCGACCTTCGGGACTGAGCCGCGGACACGTCCCAGAAATAAAAAACGCCCGCGAACCTCTGGACGAGGTGCGCGGGCGCTGAAATGCGAGGCGGCGAAGTTTACTTCGGTGCCTTGACGCCGAAGGCGGCCATGGATGCCTCGAAGGGCTTGAAAGCCTCCTTGGCGGTGTTGACGTAGAGCTCGTTCATCTTCGTCATCTGCGCGACGAAGGCATCGTAGCTCTCCTTGGCGAAGGCCTGCTGGGCTTCCAGCGCCTTTTCCATGGACTTGGCACCCGTCAGCTTCTCGAGAGCGGCCGAGCCCTTTTCGAAGGACTTGCGCGAGAATTCAGCGGTTTCCTGGGCGATGGCCTGCATGCCCTTGGTCACAGCGGTCGAAGAGGCGACATAAGCCTCGAAACCGTCTTTGCCGAGGGACTGGAACTCTTCAAAAGACTTCATCATTGGGGTATCTCCGTATTGCAGCGTGATCGATGTTGCTAATATGTGCACTGCAACATGAAAGTCAATCTGATTTCGCGTTGCAACAATCTTATCCTTTGGTATGCACCGGAAGCCCTCGGCTTTACTCTCCGCTAACGAAGCCTGTTTCACATGGCGGCGGGACTTGGGAGCGGGGACAGGCCGGATCAGCGGGTTGGCTGGTGCGGCTGCAATATGGTATTGGTCGTTCAACCTCTGAACGGCCATGCAGCTTGGAGTGGGCATGTTGAACTTTGGGTTTTGCGGCGGATCGGTTGCCAGGCGGGCGTGCCGCGTTCTCGGGTCATGTGGGGTCCTGCTGGTCGCCCTTGCTGGCGCGATGGGACTGTTCAGCGCAACGGCAGATGCCAATCCGAAATTTGCGGCCATCACGGTTGATGCCCGCAACGGCAAGGTGTTGTTCGCCTCGCAGGCCGATGCGACGCGGCATCCCGCATCGCTGACCAAGATCATGACGCTCTATATCCTGTTCCAGGAACTCGATGCCGGCAGGCTGCGCCTCGATTCGCCCATCCGCATGTCGGCGCGGGCGGCGGGCATGGCGCCCTCGAAGCTTGGCGTGAAGGTTGGCCA
>NZ_JBIICB010000383.1:0-3012 GCF_044239095.1 Aestuariivirga sp.
ATCGTCGGCGCAGACGTGGTGGAGGTTTCGCCGCCATTCGACGCCTCCGGCGTCACCGCGCATGCGGGTGTCACCATGATGTTCGAGATCATGTGCTCGATGGCGGAGGACGTGGCGCGCAGGCGCGCATAGCGCCGCCGTTCGCGCGCCAACCTCCGATCAGAAGAGCAGTGCGTTTTGATGAAACCGGAAAACGTGCTTTAGTTCTCGGACCCCGGGGGCGGGGTCGTAACAAAACGGAGAAAATCATGACAATGAGGAAACTTCTTGGGGCGGCGCTGCTGGCCTCGAGCATGCTGGTGGCTGGCGCCGCAAATGCAAAGACGCTCATCTATTGCTCGGAAGGCTCTCCCGAGGGCTTCGATCCAGCACCTTACACCGCCGGCACGACATTCAACGCCTCTTCACGTCCGCTCTACAACCGGCTTGTCGAGTTCGACCGGGGAACCACGAACGTCATCCCGGGCCTTGCGGAAAGCTGGGACATTTCGGCCGACGGCACCGAAATCACCTTCAAGCTGCGCAAGGGTGTCAAATTCCATACCACGTCCTTTTTCACGCCCACGCGTGAGTTCAACGCCGACGACGTGATCTTCACCTTCATGCGGCAATTGAAGAAGGACCACCCTTGGAACCAATACTCGGCAGGGATCGCCTGGGAGTACTTCGACGGCATGGACATGCCGGCCCTGCTGAAGGACATCGTAAGGGTTGACGACCATACCGTCACCTTCAAGCTGAACCGCCCCGAAGCCCCGTTCCTGGCCAACATGGCGATGGATTTCGCTTCGATTCTCTCTGCCGAATATGCCGCCAAACTCGAGGCTGACGGCAAAAAGGAGATGATCAACCAGCAGCCCATCGGCACCGGACCCTTCCAGTTCGTCGGCTACCAGAAGGACGCCGTGATCCGCTATGCGGCGCACCCGGAGTTCTGGGGCGGCAAGCAGCCGATCGACGATCTGATCTTCGCCATCACCACGGACGCATCGGTGCGCATGCAGAAGCTGAAGGCAGGCGAGTGCCATGTGGCCCCCTATCCGCCCCCGGCGGAGACCGCCAGCCTCAAGGCTGACCCGAACCTCACCGTCATGGAGCAGGAAGGCCTGAACGTCGGTTATCTCGCCTACAACACGCTGGTGGCGCCCTTCGACAAGGTAGAGGTGCGCAAGGCGCTCAACATGGCGATCAACAAGCAGGCCATTCTCGATGCCGTTTTCCAGGGCGCGGGCACGGCAGCGAAGAACCCGATCCCGCCAACCATGTGGTCCTACAACAACGACACGGTGGACGATCCCTATGATCCGGAAGCCGCCAAGAAGATGCTTGCTGACGCCGGTGTGTCAGGCCTCAAGATGAAGATCTGGGCCATGCCCGTGCAGCGTCCCTATAATCCGGATGCACGCAAGATGGCCGAACTCATCCAGGCCGACTTCGCCAAGGTCGGCGTCGAGGCAGAGATCGTGTCCTATGAGTGGGGCGAATATCTCGAGCGCTCGAAGGCCAAGGACCGTGACGGCGCACTGCTCCTCGGCTGGACCGGCGACAATGGCGATCCGGACAACTTCCTCGCCGTTCTGCTTGGCTGCTCGGCTGTCGGCGGTTCGAACCGCGCCCAGTGGTGCCACCAGCCCTTCGAGGACCTGATCCAGAAGGCCAAGGTGCTGCCCACGAACGAAGAGCGCACGCCCGTGTACATGGAGGCGCAGAAGGTCTTCAAGGAGCAGGCGCCCTGGGCCACGATCGCCCATTCCGTGGTCTTCATGCCGATGAGCAAGAAGGTCATGAACTACAAGATGGACCCGCTGGGGTCGCATCGCTTCGATGGCGTGGACATCGCTGAATAACAAGAGAAGATGAGCGGCCCCGCATTCAATGGCTGGCGCAACTTTTCGCCCTCAGGTGCGAAGGCACTTGAGGGCCCGTTGCGCTGGAGCATGAACGCCAAAAGTGGAAACCACTTTTGCGAAAAGATCATGCTCAAGCCATTGAACGCGCGCTAGGGGCCGCTCGCACTCCTCATGCTCCGATTCCTGTTATGGCGCGCCCTGCTCTTGGTGCCGACTCTGATCGGCATCACGCTGGTGTCATTCGGCTTCATCCGATTGCTGCCGGGAGATCCCGTGGTGCTGATGGCCGGCGAACGCTCGCTGACACCTGAACGCCATGCCGAACTCCTGAAGCAGTTCGGCTTCGACCGGCCGGTCTGGGAGCAGTACATGCATTATGTCTGGGACCTGCTTCATGGCGATCTCGGCGTATCGCTGAAGACCAAGATGCCGGTGCTGCAGGAATTTCTCACCCTGTTTCCGGCAACGGTCGAGCTTTCGCTTGCTGCCATGCTTTTCGCCGTCGTGCTGGGCATTCCCGCCGGCGTCATCGCCGCCGTGCGGCGTGGCAGCCTTTATGACCAGACGGTCATGGGCGCCGCGCTGGTCGGCTATTCGATGCCGATATTCTGGTGGGGCCTGCTGCTCATCATCCTGTTCTCGGTGACGCTGCAGTGGACGCCCGTGTCCGGGCGGATTGGCCTCGTCTATTTCTTCCAGCCTGTCACGGGCTTCATGCTGATCGACAGCCTCATCTCCGGACAGAAGGGGGCCTTTACCTCAGCCGTCCGGCACCTGATCCTGCCAACAGTGGTTCTCGGAACCATTCCACTGGCCGTCATTGCCCGGCAAACGCGCTCAGCCATGCTCGAGGTGCTGGGCGAAGACTATGTGCGAACGGCACGCGCCAAGGGGCTTTCCCCCTTCAGGGTCGTGGGGCTCCACGCCCTGCGCAATGCCATGATCCCGGTCATCACCACCATTGGGCTGCAAGTGGGCGTTCTGCTGGCCGGAGCCATCCTGACCGAGACGATCTTCTCCTGGCCGGGGATCGGAAAATGGATGATCGATTCGATCGCGCGCCGCGATTATCCGGTGGTTCAGGGAGGCCTGCTGCTGATCGCCGCCGTTGTCATGCTGGTGAACCTGATCGTGGACCTGCTCTACGGCCTCACGGATCCAC
>NZ_JBIICB010000384.1:0-3011 GCF_044239095.1 Aestuariivirga sp.
TGAATGCGGCGGGCAACAGCCAGCTTGTGAATGTGGAACAGATCACGGCGTCTGGCGCTGCAGCAGGGGTGACGCTGAACCTGGGCAACCAGACGGAGGCGCTGTCGATTACGGGCAGTGCCCATGAGGACACTATCACCGGCGGGTCGGGCAATGACACGATCGATGGTGGCGCGGGTAACGACACGGTCAACGGCTTTGCGGGAACGGACACGGTCGATGGCGGTGCCGATACGGACACGCTGGTGCTGGCTGCGACCTCGACCGATCTGAATGCGGCGGGCAACAGCCAGCTGGTGAACGTGGAACAGATCACGGCGTCTGGCGCTGCAGCAGGAGTGACGCTGAGCCTGAGCAACCAGACGGAGGCGCTGTCGATCACGGGTAGTGCCCATGAGGACACGATCACCGGCGGCTCTGGTAACGATATGTTAGACGGCAGCGAAGGCAACGATACGCTTATAGGCGGAGCAGGCGATGACATCTACGTCGCCGACAGTTCTGGGGATACTATCACGGAAGGCTCCAGCGCGGGGACGGACAAGGTCCGTACTGCGCTTGGCAATTATACACTTGGCGCAAACGTCGAGAATCTGACCTACGAGGGTTATGGCAGCTTCGCCGGCACCGGCAATGGCCTTGACAACGCCATCACTGGCGCAGATGGCAGCGACACGCTGGACGGTGGTGGCGGCAACGACACGCTGTATGGCGGAGCAGGAAATGATCTCATTTATTTGGCTGGTGGCGGGCGTCTACTAGCTTACGGTGGTACAGGGGAAGATGCTTTTTATGTAACACAGAGTCTCTCCGGGGGTAGCATGAGTAGCTATATCGACGGCGGAGATGGAATTGATAGTCTTTATGTTTCAGTTCGGCTTACTGGAATAGATATGAATAGCGGTATCTATGGAGTTGAAAATATATATGGATCAGAATTCGATGATGCTTTTCGTGGTGATGAGAAAGAAAATATTTTGTATGGAAATGGCAGTGGCGATAGACTTTGGGGCGGGGGAGGTAATGATGTTTTGAATGGTGGAAACGGAAATGATATAATAATGGGAGAAGCAGGAATCGATCTTTTAACTGGCGGAAGTGGCGCCGATCGGTTCTATTTTACAACGGCACCGGTCGCGCAAACTCCTGATACCATAACTGATTTTTCATCGGGAGAAGACAGAATTGACTTTGTTGGCAGACTCTACGGCCTTAGTGGTAACAGTATTCAACTTAGTGCCAATCAGTTTGTGCTCGGTAACGCAGCGCTCGATTCTAACGATCGGATCCTTTACGATGCTAATATTGGTGAAATATATGTTGATTACGATGGTAGTGGCTCAATTGAGCCAATTCTGTTTGCCACGGTTTCGACTGGTACGGTCCTGAGCGCGGGTGACTTTTGGATTTTCTAGAGCCTAGGGAGATCAGTGAGGTGGACGCCTCCGGAAAGTGGCGGCGCATTGAGTTTTGTGATTCTCTGACTGGCATCAACTTGGTGGAGAGGGATCGATGCACGTGCAGAATGGCTTCTGGGATGTTGAGGGCCGGCTGAAGGAATAGTCTGCTGAAGGCGATCCGCTGGAGAGGCTGGCTTCTACTGTTGATTTCGAGTTATTCCGGCCAGTGCTGAGAACGACTTTGACCCGTGGTGCTGGCAGCAAGGGCGGCCGCCCCGGCTTCGATCCGGTGCTGAAACTCAAGATGCTGGTGCTGCAGTCCCTGCATGGTCTGTCGCTGACGCAGACGAGCTACATGGTGCGAGACCGGCTGAGCTGGATGCGGTTCTGCGGACTTGGGCCCGGAGGCACTGTTCCGAATGCCAATACACTGTGGGATTTCCGCGAAGCGCTGATTGCCACCAAGGCGCTGGAGAAAGCCTTCGAGATGCTGGACCGGACGATCAGCGCGGCGGGCTATCTGCTGATGGGCGGTCAGATCATCGATGCCACGCTGGTGGCGGCCCCTAAGAGTCTGTCCGAAGAGTTCATGCTGGATTGCATAGCATACTGAGCATGAGCCTGATTGAGGCGAGGTACAGGAAGGAAAGGGCTTTTCGGTTGAAGCATTCCCAGTCTTAGGCCAGCCCTCGGCAGCACGACGAAGCCCTTTGCCTGATCTGATCGTTTGTAAGCGCCGTCTACGCCTTGCAGTTACCCACAAGTGCCTTGCGGCATTACGATACGGGCCCCTTCGACGAGGTCGGCGAGACGGGAGAAGCCACGCCATATTACTGCCGTCCCTGGCGGCGCGTCGGAAGCGCGGTCGAGATAACCCCCGAGGCGTGCGACCGCCTTTACATAGAAATTAAGGTTGTGTGGCTCTTGCCGCTTTCTGTCCGGGGTCGCGAGTTCGAGCATGCGGCACTCGGCTTTCGTGAAGACAGCAGTCGGCGATGCTTCAGGGGCCTCGCGGGTTAGCATCGTCAGCCATGACACGCGCCAGGCCACGACGCAGCACAATGCGATGCAATTGGCCAGTCAATCCGCAGTTGTTAGCCGGATATCTTCAACTTTGCATCCTGTTTTCAGTGTCTTGAAGAAGGTCTCTATTTTCCAGCGCAGCGCGTACCAGTGTAGTTTATGAACTGCATCCTCATGACTTTTGACGACCAGATTGGTGATCAGCTTCCAACAGATCGGCGCGCGACCTTCGGGCGGACAGACCTCCTCGGCATGAATGATTTGTAGCTCTTGCCGGGAATACTTCTTCTGCTTGCCGATGGGGGGACATACCATCATTGAGGCGAATTTGACCTGGAGTTCCGCAGACTGCTCGACCCCATTGGCGTCGCGAAACCGAATGTTATGGGTGCCACTGGGGGCGATGTCGGCTAGGGCGCGGGATATTCTTGTGTCGCCATCTTCAGCTAGCCCGATCTATTCATCAGGTTAGCGTTCATCAGTAGGCTGATGATGATTTTCGTCTGAAGACGCGACTGATCCTCGCCCCGAAAGACGATCACGGATGTTGATGTTGGCAGGCGTTGAGGTTGACGTTCGGGGACGGCA
>NZ_JBIICB010000017.1:0-28475 GCF_044239095.1 Aestuariivirga sp.
CCACCACGCGTTCACGCAAGTCGTTCGACAAAGGATGCGGCATGGCTTTCACCTCCGCATACCGTGAATCACTTTTCAGCCGATTTGGGAACCCCCATCCGATTCCACATGAACGTGTGACGCTCTAAAGCGGTCAAGCGAGATCAGGGGATCAATCCTCCCGCTTGTCACCCCTGCCCCGGCCCCGATCGGCGCGCTGGCGGATATGCTTGGCGAGAAGCTTTCGTTCTCCGGACGTCAGCATGGCAATGAGCTTCAGCGCAGTCTGGCCGCCTGCGGTGACGAGCTTGCCGCTTCTGTCCGAGAAACTGCCAACGGCGGCCTCGACGCGGGTAGGGTCGTAGGGCTCGGCGTCGAGGGCGGATGCCAGCACGGCGATCTCCTCACGCGCCGCGCGCCGGCCGTCGCGGAAGGCGGGGCCCATCTCACGGAACACGCCGAGCAGTTCAGCCTTGCGGGCCTGATCGAGTTCGCCGAAGAACTTGCGCGGAATAAGCTGCACCTGGGAAAGGCCAGCCACCCGTTCCGGCGGCTCATGCACCATGAAGCGCGCCACACCCGCCCCCACGAACAGCAGGTTGACCGCCAGCGAGGCGATGAGCGCCGCCTTCAGCCATGGAAAGCGGCGGGCGGCCGTGGCAGTCGCGGTCTCGCTCATGAGAAGCTTTCCTCGGCAAAGGCGTCAGCCTCGCCCACGCCG
Source organism: Aestuariivirga sp. (assembly GCF_044239095.1). Taxonomy (GTDB): domain Bacteria; phylum Pseudomonadota; class Alphaproteobacteria; order Rhizobiales; family Aestuariivirgaceae; genus Aestuariivirga. The sequence continues at coordinate 701 of NZ_JBIICB010000017.1, forward strand.
CCCAGATCATCAGGCACGTCGTCGTACTGGGCAACGCCGCCGGTGATCGCACCTGGCAACATGAAGTCGAGCGTTCCTTGCGCGCCCAGATAGACGCCGAGCGCCAGCGACGCAGCCAGCGGCAGGGCGGCAGCATAGCGCAAGGCATTGCGCCGCGGCGGCAGCGCCACGACATTGGACACCTGCCGTTCCTGCGCGATGCGCGCCATGAGCCGCGCCGTGGCGCCCTCGGGCAACGCCGGATCGGAGGCGAGCCGCAGCAGCCTGCCTGCCTCCCGCTCATCCTCGTCGGGGGTCGGGTCCCGGCGCATGTCATTGCCGTCGTTCATCTCAGTCCTCAAAGTCCTGTTTCCGCCAATCCGCCGATGAGGTCACGCCACTCGGCCGACAGGCTTTCCTTCAAGCTGCGGCGCGCCCGCGCCAGCAGCGATTCCACCGCCTCGATGCTCACCTCCATCACGGCGGCGGCTTCGATATTGGACAGGCCCTCGAAATACACAAGCGAGAGCGCCAGCCGCTGACGTTCTGGCAGCGCGGCGATCCTGCCGTCCACCAGCCTTGCCGCCTGGGCGCGGTCCAGGGGTGCATCCGGCTGCGCCTGCGGGTCCTGGGGCTCGGGCGCATCCTCCAGCGGAGATACCCGCGGCCTGCGGCTGCCGTCGATCACCGCATTGGAGGCAACCCGCATCAGCCAACCCTTGAGCGCCGCGCCCTCGCGAATCTGTGACGGATTTTTCCACAGCTTCACGAAGGCGTCCTGGGCAATGTCCTCAGCATCGGCGGCCCCGCCCGTCAAGCGCCAGACAAGCCGGTAGACCGGCTGGAAATACCGGCTGACAATCTCGGCGAAGGCCGCCTGGGAGCCCGCAGCAGCGGCCTCCAGCAGGCTGGCATCCGTCATCTGCCGGAAGGCCGGGGCGTCGCGTGTCAAATCCTGGTGCCTGGCTCAGGGTCAGTTGGATTGCTCTCCCGTAGCGGATTTCTTCAATTTCGCAACCTTGTAGTTGAGCGCCTCCGCGAGGCTGACGCCCCCATCCCGGTCGCCATCAGCCGAGGCCACCATCGCCTCGGTGAACTGGTCAAGCTCGGCGCGGGTGATCACGCCGTCCTTGTCGGCGTCGAGCTTGGCAAGGATCCGGCCGCGGCGGCGCTCGAGGGCGCGCAGCAGCACCTCGTCGATCTCAGCCGCTGTGACGGCGCCATTGCGGTCCTTGTCCAGCCGGGCAAAGCGCTTTTCGGCAAAGGGCCTCAGTTCAGCTGCCGTCACCTTGCCGTTGGTGTCGGCATCGGTCTTGCTGAAGGCCTTGGGAGTGCGCGGCAAATAGGGTTCCATGGCCATGCCGGGGGCCGGGGCGATGGCGATACCGGCCATCAGGGCGAGAGCGAGCGCGAAACGGGTCATCGGACGTTCCTCCTGTTGTTGTCCGGACAGTAAGACGGCGGTGAACCGCAATTCCGTCGCGGCCGTCTCAGGAAACCGGACCCACCAGGCGGTCGAAGAGCCGGGCCACCTCGACCTGGGTGTCTGCCAGCAGCGCCTCCGCCGCCCGGATATCCGGGGCGGCGGCGGAGTTGGCCACCAGCATGTTGAGCGCGGGAAGGGATTTCCCGGGCTCGTAGGGCCCGTCGAGGCAGAGCCTCAGCATCTGCGTGAGGCGATGGTAGAGCAGGCCCGCGCGCTTCAGCACGCCATGGTCGCCGCCGGTGAGGAGACCCGCCCGGTGCAGCTTCTCGAAGGCCATCAGCGTGTTGGTGTCCAGAACCTCCGGATGCTCTGCGGCGTGGATCAGCTGCAGCGTCTGGGCGATGAATTCGAGTTCGACCAGGCCGCCGCGCGTCCGCTTCACGTCCCACACCCCGCCGGATCCCTGCTCGCGCAGCATGAGCCGGCGCATGTCGACGACGTCGGCCTTCACCTTCACGGCGTCGCGTGGCTCGGCCAGTGCACGGCGGATCTGGCGGGCGATCTCTTCCGTCAGCCCCGGATCGCCGCAGACCGGCCGGGCGCGCGTCAGCGCCAGCTTCTCCCAGGTCCAGGCCGAGCCACGGTGGTAGTCCTCGAAACTGGCGAGGCTGGCCGCCACCGGCCCCTTGCTGCCCGAGGGCCGGAGCCGCATGTCCACCTCATAGAGAACGCCTTCCGCCGTGGGTGCGGATACCGCCGAGATCAGGCGCTGCGTCAGCCGCGCGAAATACTGGTTGATGCTCAGCGGCTTGGGCCCGAGGCTCACCTCAGCACCCGGTGCTGCATCATAGATGATGATGAGGTCAAGGTCGGAACCCGCCGTCATCTCATTGCCGCCGAGCTTGCCCATGGCGATCACCGCGCTGCGCCCACCCGGCACGGAGCCATAACGGCGCGCGGCATCACGGGTCACCGTTTCGTGCAGCCGGCCGAGCAGCAGCCCGGCGAGCAGCGAGAAGGCGCGGCCCGTCTCCTCAGCGCCCGCCGTCTCGGAGAGGACGCGCACGCCAATGCGGAAGGCCTGCTCCTTGCCAGCAATGCGGGCCCGGTCCGCCACCTCGTCGAGTTCCAGCTCCGGGGGCATGGTGGTGCCGATCAGCCGCAGGATCTCCGCTTCAGAAGGGAGCGAGGAGAAGAAGCCGGGGTCGAGCACGGCATCCAGCACCTTCGGCCTGCGGCTCAGCTGCTCGGCAAGGCGCGGCGCGCTGCCGAGGATGGTGGCCAGGAGATCGAGCAGCTTCGGATTGGCCTTGAGCAGCGAAAACAGCTGCACGCCCGCGGGCAGCCCGCCGAGGAAGCGGTCGAAGGCGAGGAAGGCGAGGTCGGCATCCCCCATCGAGGCGAGCGCGGCGAGAAGCTTCGGCATCAGCTCCGTCAGCAACTCGCGCGAGCGCGCGCTGCGGGTTGCCGCATAGCGGCCGAAGTGCCAGCCCCTGATGGTGGCGGAGACTTCGCTGGGCCCCTTGAAGCCCATGCGCGACAGGGTCTCGATCGTCTCCGGATCGTCCTCACCGCCGGTGAAGACGAGGCTCCCCGTGTCAGTGCCAAGCTCTTCGGCCTGCTCGAACAGCCGCGCGTAATGGCCCTGCACGCATTCAAGCGTGCGGCGCACCTCCTCCTCGAAGGCCGCGGGCGTGGCAAAGCCCGCAAAGCGCGCGAAGCTCTCGAAGGGCCCGTCGCCGGCGGGCAGCGCATGGGTCTGCTCGTCGTTCACCATCTGCACGCGGTGCTCGATCATGCGCAGGAAGCGGTAGCAGCCCTTCAGCTCCTCTGCGGCCTGCGTGCTGATCCACTGGGCCTGCGCCAGCTGGTCGAGCATGGCGAGCGTGCCCCGCCCGCGAAGCTTGGGGTTGCGGCCGCCCGCGATCAGCTGCTGTGTCTGCACGAAGAACTCGATCTCGCGGATGCCGCCGCGCCCGAGTTTCAGGTTATGGCCCCTGACCTTGATCTCGCCATGGCCCTTCACCGCATGGATCTGCCGCTTCATCGACTGCACATCGGCAATCGCCGCGAAGTCGAGGTACTTGCGCCACACATAGGGCTTGAGACGGTCAAGGAATTCCGCGCCCAGTGCGATGTCGCCCGCAGCCGCCCGCGCCTTGATCATGGCGGCGCGCTCCCAGTTCTGGCCCTGGTTCTCATAGTAGACGGCAGCCGCCTCGATCGAGATCGCCACCTGGGTGGCGCGCGGATCGGGCCTCAGGCGCAGGTCGGTGCGGAAGACATAGCCATCCTCCGTCACGTCCTGCATCATTTGCACCAGCCGCCTGGTGAGCCGCACGAAGAAGGTCGAGGCCTCGTCGGGATCCGAGATGAGCGGGGTCGCCGGATCGTAGAGAACGATAAGGTCGATGTCGCTCGAGTAGTTGAGCTCACGCGCGCCCTGCTTGCCCATGGCAAGCGCCACATAGCCCGAGCCCTCAAGCGGATTGGCAAGATCCTTGAGCGTGATCTTGCCTGCGCGCGCGGCATCCGAGAGGAGCCAGGCCGTGGCCGCCTGAAGCGAGGCATCGGCAAAGTCCGTGAGCGCGCCCGTCACCGCCTCAACATCCCAGCGCCCGGAAAGATCGGCCACCGCCACGAGCAGCGCCACCCGCTTGCGCAGCTGCCTGAGCCGCGCCATCGCCTCCGCCTGCGAAGGTTCCGCCGGAATGGATGTGAGCCCCTCAAGCTGCAGCCCCAGCAGCAGGTCCGGATCCTCCCGGAACACACGTCCCGTAAACGCCGGATCACGCAGCATCAACAGCCGGAGAAAGGCAGACCCGCCCGCAATGGCCTCCGCCAGAGGCAGCACCTGCGCCGGAATGCCCCCCTCCGGCATCGCCTCCCGGAAGAGGCGGACGGCATCGGCATCAAGCGGCTCAAGCGGCGGAGCAATGGGCATGGCTGAATTCTAGAGCATGATCCACAGAAGTGGAAACCACTTTTGCACCAAGATCATGCTCAAGCCATTGATCTTGCGCGAGTTCTTTTAGGCGATGTGTTTCCACCTGGCCGGAACGCGCGCGAGAGCTGCCATGTCACCGGGCTTGAACCGGCAGCCCCTTGTCCGGCGGGCGGTGCAGCGGCAGGACCAGGCGGGCCGCCAGGCCCGGGTTGTTGTCTTCCAGCAGCAGTGCGCCCTTGTGGAGTTTCATGACGCCGGAGACGAGGCTGAGCCCTAAGCCGTTGCCGGGCTTGCTGCGGCTTGAATCGAGGCGCACGAAGCGTTCGGTCACGCGGGTGCGGTCCTCGGGGGGAATGCCTTCGCCGTGGTCGGCCACGGTGATCACCACCTTGTCGGCCTCGATCTTGCCGGTCACCGTGATCTGCGGCGTCTCGCCCTCGCGTGCGCCGTATTTGAGGGCATTGTCGAGAAGGTTGGTGAGCGCCTGGGAGAGCAGCTGGCGGTCTCCCATCACGCTGAGGCCGGCCTGGGTTTGGCTGACCAGCGAGCCGCCCTCTTCTTCCGCCATGGGCTCATAGAGTTCGACGACGTCGGCGATGATCGTGCTTGCGTCGACGGCCGCCAGGCCCGAGCGCGACTGGCCGGCTTCGGCCCTGGCGATCGACAGCAGCGCGTTGAAGGTTTCGAGCAGCCGGTCCGAGTCATCGACGGTGCTCTCGAGTGCCGCGCGGTAGTCCGCCTCGTGGCCGGAGCGCAGCGCCGCCTCGACGCGCGCCTTGATGCGGGTGAGCGGCGTCTTGAGGTCATGCGCGACATTGCTCGAGACCTCCTTCATGCCCGCCATCAGGCTCTCGATCTGGTCCAGCATCTCGTTCAGCGCCAGCGCCAGCCGGTCGAGCTCGTCGCTCGAGCCCTGCACCGGCATGCGGCCGGACATGTTGCCCGCCATGATGGTGCGGCTGGCTTCCGTGATGGCATCGACGCGCCGGAGGAAGTTGCGGCTCATCAGCAGGCCGCCGCCCAGGCCCAGCACAAGCGCGATGGCGAGCGCATAAAAGATGGTGCGGCGGATGATGTTGCCGAACTGGCGCAGCGCCTCGACGTCGCGGCCGACGACGAGGCTGAAGCCGCCGGCCAGGTCGGTGTGGAAGGCGCGCGCGATGTGCCGCTCGCGTGCCGAGCCCTTCTCGACATCGAGCGGGAATTCGATCCAGCTTGCCTCCGCCTGGGGCATCGGGGGCAGGCTGGTCAAATTGCCGGCAATGCGCTGGCCCTTGGCGTCCGCCAGCAGATAGACCGAGCCGCTGTCGTCGCTGCTGCGGCGCTGGATGGTATCGATGATGCCGCGCAGGCCCCGCAGGCGATACTGGTCTGCCAGCGCCTGGACTTCGGCGCGGGTCGTCTCGTCGGTCTGCCGCTCCAGCAGCACCGTGGTGTTCCAGTAGACATAGCCCAGAAGCGCGCTCACCGAGAGCGCGAAGACGATGAGATACAGCGCCGCGAGGCGGAAGGTCGAGGTGCGGAGTAGCTTGGCGCGCGCGCTCACGTGTCGCGGATCATGTATCCCGCGCCGCGCACCGTCTGCAGGATGGGCTCGTCATGGCCCTTGTCGATCTTGGCGCGGAGCCTGGAGATGTGCACATCGATGACGTTGGTTTGCGGGTCGAAGTGATAATCCCATACATTCTCGAGCAGCATGGTGCGGGTCACGATGTGGCCGGCATTGCGCACGAGGTATTCGAGCAGCTTGAATTCGCGCGGCTGCAGCAGGATGGGCTTGCCGGCGCGCGTCACGCTGCGCGTCAGCAGGTCGATCTCGAGGTCGGCGGCGCGCAGCCTTGTTTCGAGCGGGGCTTCCTTGGCGCGGTGGCCGAGGTTTTCCACGCGCGCCAGCAGTTCGGCGAAGGAATAGGGCTTGCCGAGATAGTCATCGCCCCCGGCGCGCAGGCCCTTCACCCGCTCGTCGACGTCGGCCAAGGCCGAGAGGATCAGCACGGGCGTCTTGATGTTGAGCTCGCGCAGCTTGCGGATGATGGTGAGGCCATCGATCTTCGGCAGCATGCGGTCGACGATCAGCACATCGTGCACCGCTTCAAGCGCCAGGCCCAGGCCCTCCTCACCGTCGGCGGCGAGGTCGGCCAAATGGCCGGATTCAGCAAGACCCTTGACCAGCCAGCTCGCCGATTCACGGTCGTCTTCGATCACAAGAATGCGCATGGGCTGGCGAGTCGGCTTTGCTGTCCAGACAGGGGTTTCGGACTCTCTAACTTGCATGTTCCATCTCCGGTGAAAAGGGGGAAGCGCGGAGGCGGCGTCCCGTCTGGGGGAGCCGGCCTCCGCGCTGTGAGGCACGCGTGACGCGGAGCGGGGGTGGGGGCGTTGTCCCGCGTGCCCTGTTCTTGATCAGCCCTTGGCGGTGGGAAGCGCCAGGAAGCGCTGGCCGTCCTCGGTCTTCACCAGCAGAAGCACGCGCTTCTTGGTGTTGTCCTTCAGCGCGGCGCGCACGTCGGAGGGCTGGTGCACTTCGGTGCCTGCCACCTCGAGGATCACGTCGCCAGCCTTCAGGCCGCGCTCGGCGGCGGGGCTGCCGGGCTCGACCTCGGCCACCACCACACCGGCACCGTCCTGGGCCGGGGCGACCTTGAGGCCGAAGTCGGAGAGCGACAGGCTGCCCTGCCCGGACCCGCCATCCTTGGAGGCCATCTTCGGATCGCTCGGCATGGTGCCGATCTTCACCGCGAGGTCCATGGTCTTGCCGTCACGCACCAGCGTCACGGGGATGGACTGGCCAGGCTTAAGCTGCGCCACCTTGCGCGAGAGATCGCGCGAGTCGTTGATCTCCTTGCCGTCGACCTTCAGGATGGTGTCACCCTGCTGCATGCCGGCGGCGAGAGCGGGCGATCCTTCGGTCACGTCGGAGACGATGGCGCCCTTGGCCGCGGCGAGGCCGAGGCTTTCGGCGATGTCCTCCGTCACCGGCTGGATCCTGACGCCCAGCCAGCCGCGCGTCACCGTGCCCGATTCCTTGAGGCTGGCGATCACGTTTTCAGCGACCGCGGCCGGGATGGCAAAGCCGATGCCGACTGACCCGCCCGAGGGCGAGAAGATCGCGGTGTTGATGCCCACCACTTCGCCCTCGAGGTTGAAGGCCGGGCCGCCCGAGTTGCCGCGGTTGATGGCCGCGTCGATCTGCAGGAAGTCGTCATAGGGGCCAGCACCGATATCGCGGCCGCGCGCCGAGATGATGCCCGTGGTGACGGAGCCGCCGAGGCCGAAGGGATTGCCAACCGCCATCACCCAGTCGCCGACGCGCGGCTCGTCCTTGGTGAAGGCGACGTAGTCGAAGGTCTTGCCCTCGCCATTGATCTTGATGAGCGCCAGGTCGGTCTTCTCGTCGGTGCCGATGACTTCGGCCTTGTACTCGGTGCCATCCTTCATGGTGACGGAGACTTCATCCGCGTCCTTGACCACGTGGTTGTTGGTCACGGCATATCCGTCAGCCGAGATGATGAAGCCGGAACCGACCCCCATGCCGCCGCGCTGGCGCCCTTCCTCGCCGCCGTGGCCCTGCATGCCGGGCAGGCCGTTGCGGAACTGCGGGAACTGCTTGAAGAACTCTTCAAGTCCGTTGGGCAGCTGCCGGCCGCCCTGCTCCTCGCCGGTGGCGGCGGCGTTGGCGAACTTCACCTGCACGTTGACGACGGCCGGCATCACGCGGTCAACCAGGTCGGCGAAGCCGCGGCTTGGGTCGATCGCCGCGGCCTGCAGCTGGTTCTGCGCAGTGGCGGGCGTCGAGGGAAGAACGGTGGTGACGGCGACGAGGCCCGTCGCGGCGAGAAGCCCCGCGGCGAACAGTCCAAGCGCCTTGGGAGCCTTGCGGGTAGCGTTGTAAGACATTCACTAATCTCCATCGATCAATTGCGTCGATGGGAGGAAGATAGGAAGTCTCTCCTTACCGTCACCTGTCCAGCTGGTGAAACTTCAGTAACCCTTGCGTCAAACCGGAGGCTATTCGGTGACCCTCTGGAGAGCTTGCCGTTCTGCCTCGGTCAGCGGCATTTCCGGGGCCGTTTCCACGCGCCTGCGGCGCAGCAGCAGGGCGCCCCCGGCGATCAGAAGGACGGCAAAGGGCGTGCCCCACAGCAGAATCGTGCCCGGCGTGAGCCGCGGCTTCAGCAGCACGAATTCACCGTAGCGGGCGACCACGAACGCCATGATCTCCTCGTCGCTCTTGCCCGCGGAAAGCTGTTCGCGCACCAGCGTGCGCAGGTCCTTGGCCAGCGGCGCGTCCGAATCGTCGATCGACTGATTCTGGCACACGAGGCAGCGGAGCTGGGCGGAGAGCGCACGCGCCCGGTGCTCCAGCGCGGGGTCCTTCAGCAGCTCGTCGGGCGACAAGGCGAAAGCGGGTGACAGGGCGAAGGCGGGCGAGAGCGCCGCGAGCATGGCCGCGATGGCGAGGAGCTTCCTCATTCCGCCGGCACCGCCTGGGCGGGAATGGCGCGCTTCGGCGCACCCACCCGGTAGCGCCGGTCGGAGAGCGACAGGAGCCCGCCGAGGAACATGATCGCGGAACCCAGCCAGATGAAGTTGACGAACGGGTTGTAATAGAGCCGCACGGCCCGTGCGCCGTCATCAGATGCATCGCCCATCACCACATAGGCGTCGCCCAGCAAGGTCTGGTACAGGCCCACTTCGGTCGTCGGCATGCCCGACGGCTTGAACTCGCGCTTCTCGGAGGTGAGGGTTGCGATCTCGCGGCCGTCCTCCTTCAGCAGGAAGCTGCCGATGCGGCCGGTGTAGTTGGGGCCCGTCAGCGGCGCCTCGCCGGTGAAGGTCACGTTGTAGCGGCCGACATCAGCACTCTCGCCCGGCTTCAGCGCCACGATCACCTCGATCTTCCACAGCGAAATGGCGATGATGCCCGCCGTCATGATGCCAACGCCCGCATGGGCGAGGATGCCGCCCAGCGCCGAGCGCGGAAGCCCCCGCAGCCGGTGCCAGCTGGTCGCCAGCGGCGCCTTGAACAGCGAGATCCGCGCGGCGAGGTCAAACAGCGCGCCCAGCACCAGCCAGGCCGCCACCGCCATGCCGACGGGCGCCAGCCAGGGCCCGCGCATGTTGAGCGCCAGCACGAGAAGGCCCACCGCCACCGACAGGCTCAGCGCCAGCCACAGCCGCTGCATGGCAAGCCCCATGTCGCCGCGCTTCCACGCGAGGAAGGGGCCCAGCGGAACGATCAGCAGCAAGGGCAGGATGATCGGCCCGAAGGTGAGGTTGAAATAGGGCGGGCCCACCGAGATCTTCTCGCCCGTCAGCGTCTCGAGCGCCAGCGGATAGAGCGTGCCCACGAACACCGCGAGGCAGGACACGCAGAGCAGCAGGTTGTTGAGCACGAGGCTCCCCTCGCGGCTCACCGGGGCGAACAGCCCGCCGGCCTTCAGCGCGGGCGCCCGCCAGGCAAACAGCGCCAGCGCGCCGCCGGAGAAGAAGCAGAGGATCATGAGGATGAACAGCCCGCGGTCCGGGTCCACCGCAAAGGCATGGACCGAGGTCAGCACGCCCGAGCGCACCAGGAAGGCGCCCATCAGCGACAGCGAGAAGGCGAGGATGGAGAGCAGCACCGTCCAGATCTTCAGCGCATTGCGCTTCTCCACCACGATCGCCGAGTGGATCAGCGCGGTCGCCACCAGCCAGGGCATGAAGCTTGCGTTCTCGACCGGGTCCCAGAACCACCAGCCGCCCCAGCCAAGCTCGTAATACGCCCACCAGGATCCCATGGCGATGCCCACCGTCAGGAACATCCAGGCGGCGAGCGTCCACGGCCTCACCCAGCGCGCCCAGGCGGCGTCCACGCGCCCCTCGATGAGGGCCGCCACCGCGAAGGCGAAGGCGATGGAGAGCCCGACATAGCCCGCGTAAAGAAAGGGCGGGTGGAAGGCCAGGGCCGGATCCTGCAGGATCGGGTTCAGGCCATTGCCCTCGATCGGCGCCGGATCGATCCTGAGGAAGGGGTTGGAGGTCAGCACGATGAACAGCAGGAAGGCGAGGCCGATCGCGCCCTGCACCGCAATCACCCGGGCGCGGAGTTGCATCGGCAGGTTCTGCCCGAACAGCGCAACCGCGGCGCCGTAGAGCGCCAGGATCAGCACCCACAGCACCATCGACCCCTCGTGGTTGCCCCACACGCCACTGATCTTGTAGATCATCGGCTTGGCCGAATGCGAGTTCTCGAACACGTTCTGCACCGAGAAGTCGGAGACCAGATAGGCGTGCGTCAGCGCCAGGAAGGCCAGCAGCACCAGCGCAAACTGCAGCACGGAGGCCGAAATGCCCGTGCGCATGAGCGCCACATCGCCCCGCTGCGCACCATAGAGCGGCACCAGCGTCTGATAGAGCGCCACGCCGACAGCGAGGATCAATGCGAAATGCCCGATCTCCGGTATCATTGATATCCTCCATCTTCAGCGCTCTTGCCGAGCTTCACGCCCTTTTCCTTCAGGCTGTCGGCCAGTTCGCGCGGCATGTAGTTCTCGTCATGCTTGGCCAGCACGGTGTCGGCCACGAAGGTGCCGTCCTCCTGCAGCTTTCCCTCGGTGACGACACCCTGCCCCTCGCGGAACAGGTCGGGCAATATGCCGTTGTAAGTCACCGTGACGGCGGCGATCTGGTCGGTCACGGAAAAGCTGGTGGCGGTGCCCGGCCCCTTCTTCACGGTGCCGTCCTCCACCATGCCGCCCAGCCTGATGCGCTCGCCTGGTTTCACGCCGGTTTCGGCCAGGTCGCTCGGCGTATGGAAGAAGGTGATGGTACCGGACAGCGCATAGAGCACGAGCGCTACCGCGAGCCCGATGACGGAGAGCCCGCCGAGGATCATGGTCAGGCGCTTCTGCTTTCTGGTCATTGCAGCTTCATGTCCTTTGCCAGGGCAGCGATCTGCGCCAGCGCATCGGCGTTGCCGCTGTATTGCGCCAACGCCTTGTCATACGCGTCCTTGGCCTTGCCGGCCTCGCCCAGCACCGCGCGTGAGCGGATCAGCCGCAGCCAGCCGTCGAGGTCGTCCGGGTTGGCGGCGAGCCTTTCCTCCAGCCCGTCCACCATGGTCCGGATCATCGCCTGCTGGTCTTCCGCGCTCATGTCCTGCGCGGCGGCCATCGTCTCGCTGTCAAGTGCGGGCGGCTTGGCGCCCATGTCCTGCATTTCGGCCACCAGCATGGGCCGCCATGGCGCATCGGCGGGGGTATCCTTGAGGAAGGCCTCGAAGGCGGCCTTGGCCTCCTCCGTCTTGCCCTCCTGCTTCAGCGCCAGCGCATCATAGAAGCGCGCCTTGGGCAGCTTGGGGTCGAGCGCCAGCGCCTTGCCGAATTGCGCATGCGCCTCCGCCGGGACAATGCCCTGGCCCGCCATCACCATGGCCTCGGCGTAGTCGGCAATCGCCAGGGCATCGGGCGGCGACAGCCTGACGATGTTGCGGTGGGCCTCCACCTCATCGGCGAAGCGCATGCCGCGGCGGTAGGCGGGCGCCAGGACCTTCCAGCCCTCGATGTCATCCGGGCTGCTGGCCAGGTGCTGCTCCACCTTCGCGATCAGGGCCTCATAGTCGCCCTTCTCCTCGGCCTGAGCCATGCGCTCGGCCAGAGGCACGCCGGGAAGGCCGGGGCTTCCGGCCTTGACGTAGAGCGGAATGGCGACAATCGGCACGAGCAGCACGCAGAGCAGCGCCACGGCGGGGGCGGCGGCGGCCTGCCTTTCCTGCGGCCGCCCGGCAGCGGCGATGATGCGGCGCGAAATCTCGTTGCGGGCGGCCTCGGCCTCGGCGGGCCCGATCACGCCGCGCTCGAGGTCGCGGTCGAGTTCCGCCAGCTGATCGCGGAACACGGCCCGGTCATAGGCATTGCGGTCAACGCCCTCACCCGTCCCGCGCTTCAGGGCGGGCAGCAGAAGGGCTGCGATCACCGCAGCGGTCATGGCCGTAATCGCGATCCAGATCATGGTGGGCTATGAGATATTCCCTTGGGGCCTATTAATGCAATTCATCCTGTCGTCACGTTTCCCGGTCGCATTGTCGCATGGCAGCATTGGGGCGTCGGAAAATCCTTGGTGGCAGCATGCATGGCTTGTTAGATAGCCCATAGTTACAAGGAATTCACCCTCATGAAGTCGCGGTACTCGATCTTTTCGCTCGCGCGGAATGCCATGAACTACCACAAGGACTGGGAACGCGCCTGGCGCTCGCCCAATCCGAAGCATGAGTATGACGCGGTCATCGTGGGTGCGGGCGGCCATGGCCTGGCCACCGCCTATTACCTGGCCAAGAACCACAAGATGACCAATATCGCGGTTGTCGAAAAGGGCTGGCTTGGCGGCGGCAACACCGGCCGCAACACCACCATCATCCGCTCGAACTACCTGCAGGACCCCTCGATCGCCATCTATGAGCTCGCCCGCTCGCTCTATGAGGACCTGTCGCAGGACCTGAACTACAACGTCATGTTCAGCCCCCGCGGCGTCGTCATGCTGTGCCAGACCCAGCATGAGTTCCGCGCCTTCCAGCGAACGGCGCACGCAAACCGCCTCGCCGGCCTCGACTGCCGCATGATCACGCCGGCTGAGGTGAAAGAGATCGTCCCGATCATCAATGACGATCCGAACTGCCGCTACCCCATCCTCGGCGCCTATTATCAGCCGCGTGGCGGCACCGGCCGTCATGACGCGGTCGCCTGGGGCTATGCCCGCGGTGCGGACTCCATGGGCGTCGACATCATCCAGAATTGTGAAGTGACGGGCATCCAGCGCGACGGCGGCAAGGTTGTCGGGCTCGAAACGACTCGCGGCGTGATCAAGACCAAGAAGATCGGCGTCGTCACCGCCGGCCACGTCTCCACCATCATGGACATGGCGGGCGTGAGGATGCCCATCGAGAGCCAGTGCCTGCAGGCGCTCGTCTCAGAGCCCATCAAGCCTGTCATCGACTGCGTCGTCATGGCCAACACGGTCCATGGCTACATGAGCCAGTCGGACAAGGGTGAGCTTGTCATCGGCGGCGGCACGGACCCCTACAACAACTACTCGCAGCGCGGCTCATTCCCCGCACTCGAGCACACGGTCACGGCCCTCGTCGAGACCTTCCCCATCATCTCGCGCCTGCGCATGCTGCGTCTCTGGGGCGGCATCGTGGACATGACGGGCGACCGTTCGCCCATCATCTCCAAGACGCCGGTCGATGGTCTTTACGTCAACTGCGGCTGGGGCACCGGCGGCTTCAAGGCCATTCCGGGTTCGGGCTGGGTCTTCGCCGACACCATCGCCAATGACCGGCCCCATCCCATCGCCGAGCCCTTCGGCCTCAACCGCTTCCAGGAAGGCCGCCTGATCGACGAATCCGTCGCAGCTGCCGTCGCCCACTAGGAGTTGCCCCGATGCTAGTCGTCAAATGCCCCGTCTGCGGTGCTGAAGGTGATGAGACGGATTTTCACGCCGCGGGCCAGGCCCATGTGCGCCGCCCCGCAACGAGTGACCCCGCCCATGTGACGGACGAGGAGCAGCGCGACTATCTCTTCATCCGCCACAACCCCAAGGGCCTCCACTTCGAGCGCTGGCGCTGTGACCGCGGCTGCGGCAAGTGGTTCCACGCCGCGCGCGATACGGTGACGCTGGAGTTCAAGGCCTTCTACGGCATCACCGAACTGCCGCCCGCCGACCTGATCGCCCAGGCCAAAGGTCCGTGGGCGGAATATTTCGCCAATCGCCTGAAGGCGGAGAAGAATTCATGAGCAAGCCATATCGACTGAACGGCGGCGGCAGCCGTATCGACCGCTCGAAGCGCGTGACATTCTCCTTCGACGGCAAGACGCTGTCTGGCTTCCAGGGTGATACCATCGCCTCCGCCGTCATGGCCTCCGGCCAGCGCGTCTTCGGCCGCAGCTTCAAGTACCACCGCCCGCGCGGCATCGTTGGCTTGGGCTCCGAAGAGATGAACGCCCTCACCGGTGTTGGCGAAGGTGCGCGCCACGAGCCGAACCTGCGCGCCACCCAGATCGAGATCTTCAACGGCCTCTCCGCCGTCTCGCAGAACCGCTGGCCGTCGCTCAACTGGGACGTCGGCGCCATCAACAACGCCATGTCGCGCTTCATCCCCGGCGGCTTCTATTACAAGACGCTGATGTGGCCCGCCTCCTTCTGGAAGCACGTCTACGAACCCATCATCCGCCGCGCCGCTGGCCTGGGCAAAGCCCCCGAAGGCCGCGACCCTGACACCTATGAGCAGATCCACGTCCATTGCGACGTGCTGGTGATCGGCGCTGGCATCGCCGGACTCGCTGCAGCCGAAGCCGCAGCCGCCAATGGCGCCAAGGTGATCCTCGCGGATGAGAACCCGCGCTTCGGCGGCATCGCCGACATCTCCGGCGGTACCATCGACGGCCACTCGCTTGACCAGTGGAGCGCCACCACATCGGCCAAGCTCGCCGCCGCCGAAAACGTCCATGTGCTGAACCGCACGACGGTGGTGGGCCACTTCCACCACAACTTCCTCATGCTGTTTGAGCGGCTGGCCGATCACGATCCCGCGCTGCTTGTCGCTGGCGTCCCGCGCCACCGCTTGTGGAAGGTGCGCGCACATCAGGTGATCCTCGCCACCGGCTCCATCGAGCGCCCGATTGCTTTTGCCAACAATGACCGCCCGGGCGTCATGCTGGCGTCTGCCGCGCGGGGCATGATCGAGCGCTATGGCGTCTCCCCCGGCGCATCCGGCGTCGTCTTCACCAACAATGACGATGCCTATCAGACGGCCCTCGTCCTCAAATCCGCCGGCGTCGGCGTCCGCGTCGTTGACTCGCGCGGGCGGGCTGAAGGGGCGCTGCCCAACAAGGCGCGCGAGATGGGCATCACGGTCGAGACCGGCTCCGTCATCTCCGCCGTCAACACCAGCTGGGGCGGCCTCAACATCACCGACGTCAAGCTCGCCTCCTACCGCAAGGGCCAGGGCCGCGTGATCAAGGAGACGAAGCACGCCTGTGATTTCGTCGCCATGTCCGGCGGCTGGAATCCGGCGCTGCACCTCTGGTGCCACAATGGCGGCAAGATCCGCTTCGACGAGCAGATCCAGTCCTTCCGGCCTGACCGCCACAACGACAAGATCACCGCAGTGGGCGCCGCCAACGGCAGCTTCGGCCTCTCGCAAATTCTGGAAGAGGCTTACGCTGCAGGCTCAAAGCTTGCAGGCTCCGGCAACGTCCACCCCGTTCCCGCCGCCGTGCAGGCTGACGAGCGCCCGCTCGAGCCTATCTGGTTCGCGCCTGCCACGGGAAAGTACAATGAAGGCAACAAGCACTTCATCGACTTTCAGAACGATGTGACGGCGGCCGATCTCGAACTCGCCCAGCGCGAGGGCTATGAATCGGTGGAGCACACCAAGCGCTACACCACCTTCGGCATGGCCACCGACCAGGGCAAGACGTCCAACCTCAACGGCCTCGGCGTCCTGTCGGAAGCAACCGGCAAGTCGATCCCCGAGATCGGCGTCACCACCTTCCGCCCGCCCTACACGCCCTTCTCCTTCGGCTCGATTGCGGGCGTGCTGACAAAGCAGCTCTTCCTCCCCATCCGCCGCACCGCCATTTACCAGTGGCATGTGGACCAGAAGGCCGTGTTCGAGCCCGTCGGCCAGTGGCGCCGCGCCTATACTTACCCCAGGGGCGCTGAAGACAAGCACGCTGCAATCGACCGCGAGATCCTCGCCGTGCGCAACAAGGTGGGCCTGCTCGATGCGTCCACCCTGGGCAAGATCGAGATCAAGGGCCCGGACGCCGCCGAATTCCTCGACCGCATGTACACCAACATGTTCTCGACGCTGAAAGTGGGCAAGTGCCGCTATGGCCTGATGATGAATGAGTTGGGCTTCCTCACCGACGACGGCGTCACCGTGCGCCTCGCCGATGATCATTTCCTCATGCACACGACGTCCGGCGGTGCTGACCGCATCGCCGCCTGGCTGGAAGAATGGCTGCAGACGGAGTGGACCCACTACAAGGTCTTCGTCACCCCCGTCACCGAGCAGTGGTCACAATTCGCCATCGCCGGCCCCAAGGCGCGTGAGGTCTTAAAGAAGCTCGACCCCAGCTTCGACATCTCGCACGAGGCGCTCCCGCACATGTCCTTCGTCGAAGGCAAGCTCGGCCCCTACCCCGTGCGCCTGTTCCGCATCTCCTTCTCGGGCGAACTTTCCTACGAAGTGGCGACGCCGTCGAACTACGGCCTCGGCCTGTGGAAGGCGATCCTCGCCGCGGGTGAAGAGTTTGGGCTGGAGGCTTACGGCACCGAAGCCCTCCACGTGCTCCGCGCCGAGAAGGGCTACATCGTGGTGGGCGACGAAACCGACGGCACCACGACACCCATCGACGTCGGCCTCGACGGCCTCGTCTCCAAGAAGAAGGCCGACTTCATCGGCAAGCGCTCGCTGGAACAGTCCTACCTCAAGGGCCCGAACCGCAAGCAGCTCGTGGGCCTCCTCACCGAGGATCCGAACGACGTGCTCCCCGACGGCGCCTATGCCGTGCGGCAGGTAAAGGACAAGCCGCCGATGGAGATGATCGGCCAGGTCACATCTTCTTATAAGTCCCCCACCCTCGGCCGCTCCATCGCCATGGCGCTGATCGAGAATGGCCGAAACCGCATGGGCGAGACGATTTCCTTCCCGCTGCCTGGCGGCAAGGTCATGCGCGCCACCATCACCGACACCGTCTTCTATGACAAGGAAGGGGCCAAGCTGAATGTCTGAGCTCTCATACGAATCGCCCCTCGCCCACGCCGCAGCACCTCAGGGCCTCGCGATCACCATCCGCGAAATCCCCGACCGCGGCATGATCGACCTGCGCGGCCTCGCGTCAGACCCCGCCTTCCTGTCCGCCGCCCATGACGCGCTGGGCTTCGCGCTTCCAACGGAGCCCCGCACCTCCGCCGCCTGGGGCGACGTGCGCGTGCTCTGGCTGTCGGTTGACCAGTGGCTGATCCTCAGCACACGGAGCAAGGCGCATGACATTCTCGCCAACCTCCGCCAGACGCTCAAGGGAATCCATTCGCTTGCCGTCGACGTCTCCGACATGCGCGCAGTCATCCGCCTCGAAGGCGACGCCTGCCGCGAAGTCCTGATGAAGGGCACCTCCCTCGACCTGCTCTCGGGCGACTACCAGCCTGGCACCTGCCGCCGCATGCGCTTCGCCGAAATCGCCGCGCTGCTCCATGTGGTGGAAGACACGGTCTTCGACGTCTACGTGTTCCGGAGCTACGCCCACTACGCCTGGGATTTCCTCTGCGCCACCGCGAAGGAGAGTTCGAGGGTCAAGCTCTTCGGCGCGCAGGACGTGCCGGCCTAAAGGAAGCTGGATCCCGGCCTTCGCCGGGATGACGGAACACAATAATTGGAACCGTCATCCCGGCAAAGGCCGGGATCCAGCTTACTCTTCGACCAGCGTCGCCAGCGTGTCGATCTCGTCATGCAAGTCCCGCCACTCCGGATTCGTTTCCTCGATCAAGCGGACCTTCCAATCCCTTCGCCACTCCTTGATCTGCTTCTCGCGCCGAATGGCGGCTTCCATCGTGAGCCGGTGCTCATACCAGACGAGCCTCGTCACGCCGTATTCTGAGGTGAACCCGCCAGTCGCCCCATTCTTGTGGTCGCACACGCGGGCCCACAGCGCACTGGTCACGCCGGCATAAATCGTCCCGCGATAGCGGTTCGCCATGATGTACACGGCGGGATGCTTTTCCTGCCCCATGCCCTATCGTAAGGCAGCACGCGGCACAGGCAAAGCTGGATCCCGGCCTTCGCCGGGATGACGAACATAAAAAACGATTACCGAAACACCGTCATCCCGGCGCAGGCCGGGATCCAGCTTCACTTCACCGCCGCCAGCCAATCAAACAGCTTGTCGAACCCGCCGAAGGGATAGAGATGCGGCCCGGCCACACCCAGTTCCGGACGGCCATAATGCAGCTGCGCCAGGCCTGCCACGAAGTCATCCGGCGTATTCACCGTCAGCAGCTTGGTGATGTTCAGCGCCTGCTTGCGGATGAAGCGCGCGGAGTTGCCCACGCCGCACATGGCGGCATATTTCACCAGTGTCTTGATGGTGGCGGGCCCCGGCACGCCCACGAAGATCGGCAAATCGATCCCCTCGGCCCTCAGCATCGCGGCCCATTCCGCCACCGGCTCCGCCTCGAACAGGAACTGCGTGGCGATGAAGCCCTCGAGGTTGTTCGCCTTCAGATAGGCCTGCTTCTCTTTCAGCGCTTTCACCAGCACGGCCTCGCCGTGGATCTTGGTGATGTCCGGGTTGCCCTCGGGGTGGCCGGCAAGGCCGATGTTTTTCACGCCATTTGCTTGGAACACGCCCGTCTGCAAAAGCTGGATCGCCGCGTCATACTGGCCGATGGGCTCGGGCGCGCCGCCGCCCAGCACCAGCATGGAGGTGGCCCCGCATTCCGCCAGCGCCTTGATGCGCGACTGCAGGTCCGCCTCGTCCTTGACGAAGCGCGCGGGCACATGCGGCACCGGGTCGAAGCCACTGGCTTTCAGCTGGCGCGCCGCCTCGATCTGGCCCGCGAGGTCGCCAGCATCGATCAGCGCGATGAACACCCGGCTGCCGGGCTTCAGCTTGTCCTTCAGCAGCGCCAGCTTCTCGATCTGCTTCGGCGTGATCTCGATCGAGGCGAGGCCGAGAAAGGACGAGGTGGCTTCGGCAGGCGGCAGGCTGTGTGAGGCAAGCGGGGCGTTCATCGATGCGGGCTCCGGTTTGGGCGTGCTGCACTCTGCGCTTGGTGCCGACAGCCCGCCCGGATATTTGCGACAGGGCCATTACGAATGCGACTGCCGCGTTCCATCCATGTCGTTTTTCACATGCCGCATGGCGCTTCTGGACAATGCCGTGATTTTGCGCAACAACACGCCAAACAGGAGCATCGCCCATGTTCGGCGACCGACCCAAGCAACTTCCCCATCACTTCGCGGTGGTCGTGGTGCCGGAATTCACCATGATGCCGGTCACCTCGGCGATCGAGCCGCTCCGCATCGCCAACCGCCTGTCGGAAAAGACGCTCTACAAATGGACCATGCATTCGGTGGATGGCCAGCCGGTGGCCGCCTCCAACAACATCCTCGCCATGGTCGATGGCGATCTCTCCGGCATCCCCGAAAACTCGACAATCCTCGTCTGCGCCGGCCTCAACGTGCAGCACCACACGGACAAGCGGCTGGTGGCCTGGCTGCGCAAGGTGGCGCGCAAGGGCACTGATATCGGCGCCGTGTGCACGGGGGCCCATATCCTTGCGGAGGCAGGCCTGCTCGACGGCTACCGGTGCACCATCCACTGGGAGAACCTGCCGGGTTTCACCGAGGCCTTCCCGGAGCTCGATGCCACGGGCGGCCTGTTCGAGATCGACCGGGACCGCTTCACCAGTGCCGGCGGCACCACCGCGCTGGACATGATGCTCACGCTGATTGCCAGCCAGCACGGGCCGGAGCTCGCCTCCGCCGTGGCCGAGGGCATACTCCATTCGCCGATCCGCCACCACAGCGAGCATCAGAGAATGTCATTGCCGGCGCGCATCGGCGCAAGGCACCCGAAGCTCGTCGGCATCATCGAGGAGATGGAAAAGAACCTGGAGGAGCCGCTCTCGCCCTCCCTGCTGGCAAAGCAGGCTGGCCTCTCCACCCGCCAGCTCGAACGCCTGTTCCGCCGCTACCTGGACCGTTCACCGAAGCGCTATTACCTGGAGCTCCGCCTGAAAAAGGCCCGCTCCCTGCTGTTGCAGACGGATATGTCGGTGATCAATGTGGCGCTGGCCTGCGGCTTCGCATCGCCCTCGCATTTCTCGAAGTGCTACCGCGCCTTCTATGGCCGCACCCCTTACCGCGAACGCGGCATTCCGGTGATCGAGGCGGCAGCGGCCGAGACCGTATAAAAACGAAAGGCGGGCCAGATGGCCCGCCTTCCTGCAGTGCCGCCCGCGACCGGGGGGATCAACGGACGATACGTTCGACAACACAATTACAGATCCGCAGGTAACCATCCTTAAGGTAAGGTTGAGTCCCGTGCGAGTATTACAACCAACTAGTACTATTTGCGTCTAGGCGCAAACACTGGTTGCTACCAATTGGTATTTTTATACGAGAAAGCGATCAAGCTGCTGACGGCAGGCTCAACACTGCCCTCAGTCCGCCGAGGGATGCCGTATCGAGATGCACGCTTCCATTGTACATTCCAGCCGTTTCCGTCACGATGGAAAGGCCGAGGCCGGAACCGGGCTTTGTCTCGTCGAGTCGCTGGCCACGCTTCAGCGCCTCAGCGCGCTGGTCTGCGGGAAGGCCCGGCCCGTCGTCCTCGACGGCAATCATCAGGAAGGTCCGTCCTGCGCTGGCGGGTCCGGGCGCGGGCGCTGCTGACAGCGTCACCTGTCCTGCCGCCCACTTGCAGGCATTGTCGAGGAGGTTCCCCACCATTTCCTCAAGATCCTGCCTTTCGCCCCTGAACCTGAGGCCGGGCGTACAATCGAGGCTGATCGAGATGGCCTTGTCGCGGTTGATGCGCTCCAGCGTGCGGGCCAGCGCCTCAAGCACCGGCCTCACCTCGGTTGCCGCGCCGATGCCCTGCGCACGCGCGGCGCGCCGGGCGCGGTCGAGATAGAGGTTCACCTGGCCCCGCATCACCTCCGCCTGCTCGCGCACCTTCCCGGCGAGCGGGCCATTCTGCGCCGCCGCCTCGTTGGTCAGCACGCTGAGCGGCGTCTTCAGCGCATGCGCCAGGTTCCCCACCTGGGTGCGCGCCCGCTCCACCACTTCCACATTGGACTGGATGAGCAGGTTCAGCTCCTCCGCCACGGGCTGGATCTCAGAGGGGTAGCTGCCCTTCAGCTGGTCGGCCCTGCCCTGGCGGATGTCCGCCAGCCGGGCCTGCATGTCGCGCAAGGGCCGCAGCCCGAATCGCACCTGCACCAGTGTCGCCAGAACCAGCCCGGCCCCCAGCAGCGCGAGGCTCGCCACCAGCGTTCCGGTAAAGGTCCTGACCTCGCGGGAGAGCTCGTCGAAGTTCCCGGCCACCAGCACGGAAAACCGCCGCGCACTGCCCGGAAACGTGAAGCTCTGCTCGATGGCGCGCAAGCTCACGCCTGCCGTATCCGTGAGATAGACGGCAGCAGCCCCATTGGCGTCGCGCGCGGCACCCTCCGGCACGGCCAGCCGCTGTTCCAGCAGCGAGGCAGAGGCAAGGTCGCCCGTTCCACCTGCCTCCGGCACCACCTGCCAGTACCAGCCAGACAGCGGCAGGCCGAAGCGCGGGTCCGCAATCCCCTGCGGCAGCCTGGGCGTTCCCGAGGCATCAACCTCTAGACCCGCCAGGATGCCGTCGAGCACGGAGCGCAGCCGCTGGTCGAAGTTGCGTTCGAGTGCCGCGGTGAACAGGCCCGCCAGCAGCATGCCCGTTACCGCCAGCAGCACGACGCTGACCACCGCGGAGGAAAGGATCAGCCTGCCCGAGAGCGAGCTAGGCCGCATTGTCCGGCTCGCTCACGCAATAGCCCATGCCGCGGATCGTGTGCAGCACGTCCACGCCCAGCTTCTTGCGCAAGCGGCCCACGAAGACCTCGATTGTGTTCGAATCGCGGTCAAAGTCCTGGTCATAGAGATGGTCGACAAGCTCGGTGCGTGACACGACCTTGCCCTTGTGGTGCATCAGATAGGCGAGCAGCCGGAACTCCAGCGAGGTGAGCTTCACCGCCATGCCGTTGACGGTGACGCGCGCACTCTTGGTATCGAGCATCACGGGCCCCACAGAGATCTCGCTCGTCGCATGGCCCGCAGTCCGGCGGAGCAGTGCGCGCACGCGCGCCAGCAGTTCCTCCATGTGGAAGGGCTTGGCCACATAGTCGTCAGCGCCCGCGTCGAAGCCCGCCACCTTGTCGCTCCAGCGGTCGCGCGCGGTGAGGATCAGCACCGGCATCTTGCGGCCGGCACGGCGCCATTTCTCGAGCACGCTCACCCCGTCGATCACGGGAAGGCCTAAGTCCAGCACCACCGCGTCATAGGGCTCGGTATCGCCCAGATAATGGCCTTCCTCGCCATCCTTCGCGCTGTCGACCACATAGCCCTGGTCCTGCAGCGCGCTGACGAGCTGGCGGTTGATGTCCGGATCATCCTCGACAACGAGTATGCGCATGGGGCTCCTTCACTGCACTGGGAAGACGTCGCCCGTCGCCGGATCGACGCCCACCTGGATGATCGTACCATCCTGCTTCAGCCTGACAACATAGATGCCACCCTGAAGCTTGACGCCCAGCGGCTTGGCATCCGGATAGGCCGCCGCGGCACGCTTGACCGCGGCAGACGGCGGCAGGCCGCCCTGTTCATAGCCACCCTCTTCCTGCGCGTGAGCCGGCAGCACGCCGAGCACAACCGACAGGCCGATCGCAGCAGCGCTCAACATCCTTATCTTTCGCATCGCAACACACCTTTCATGCGCATCATCTAGGCCACGCAAGCTGAACCCGGCATGAATGGGCTTAGCGCGCGTTCCGACCAGGTTGAATCACCTGGTCGAAAAGAACTCGCGCAAGTTCAATGGCTTGAGCATGATCTTACCGCAAAAGTGGTTTCCACTTTTGCGGATCATGCTCTAGCGGCGCTTGCGCGGCGCAGGTTTGCGTTCGGCCGCGGCGGCCACGGCCCCGGCCACCTTTTCCAGCGAGCGCCCCCCGATATAGCCCCCCATGCCGATGGCGAGGAAGTCCCAGAATCCCTGCGGCAGCATCTGCCAGCGCGGCTCGAACGGAACCGGCCCACCCGCGATCACGTCGGCAAGCGGCAGCACCAGCCCAGCGAGCAGCAGGAAGCCCATCAGCAGCAGCATCAGCATGGGCCGCCAGCTGCGGCTCAGCCAATGCTCGGACTGGACCTCGGCCATCACCACGGCCTGGCCCAGCTCCGCCGTGCGCGTCAGGTGCGCCAGCACCTGCTGCTCCATCTCGGCGGCAAGCTTGCGCCGCAGCGCCTGGTCGGCCACATGCGCCTCGATGATCTTCATCAGCGGCCCGTTGACGAGCCCCACGGCCAGCTTCGCGGCCATTCCGGTTGCAAGCACCATCATGTCGTCTCCCGTTTCACAAACAGATATCTGACCAGCGCCGCGATCAGGCGGGACAGCCACCAGCCCCCGGCGTCGGGCGGCGGCAGGCCGGCTGGTTCCGCGGCGAACATGGCAGCCTCGGCGGCCCGCCGCCGCTCAAGGCCCGGCAGCACACGGCCCCTGGCCTTCACCCACAGCTTGAGGCGGCCTGGCACCGCCTCGAGGTGCCCTTCATTCACCGCCTTCAGAACGGAGGACCGGGCGAAAGCGCCCGTCCCCACGTTGAAGGCGAAGCTCACCAGTGCGGAGAACTGCCGCGGTGTAACCTCGCGCGTCAGGCGGGTGCGCACCGCGTCGGCGAAGGCCTCCACATCGCGCGCCAGCAATACGCGCGCCTGCGCCTGCGTCATCCGCATGCCGGGCTTCACCGCCGGCGGCCCGGCCTCAGCGGTATGGCCATAGCCGATGGTCCACACCCCCGCCGGGCATCGATAGGCCTCGGCGCGGAATCCCTCGAAGTGCCGGATCAGCGCCAGCCCCTCTTCCGTCATGTGCATGACTTTATCTCCTATAGTCTCGACTGCATCAGCATCGGCGCCACGCGTGAGAGCAGCGCCCCGAAGGACACCGAGAAGCCGATCACCAGCGTCAGCGTCTTCCAGCCGCCGCGCGCCGTCACCAGCGCATCGCGGATCTCGCGCACGTCCTGGCGCATTGCGTGGATTTCCTGCTCCACCGTCACCATGCGCGCTTCCAGCGCGCCCACGTCCCGCTCCAGGCTGGTCATCAGGCCAGGTTCTCCAGGCTCGCCTGCACCAGCGACACGGTCCAAGCGGCAAAGCTTCCACCGTTGACGGAAACCCCGATCACGGCACCAGCCAGCGAAGTGTTGAAGCTGGCGGAGGTTGCCCGCCGCACCGGCCCGGGGCTGTTGGAAAGCCCGGTCGATGCCAGCGTATGGGTCAAGCCCGCCACCGCCTGCACCACCGCCGCCGCGCCCACGCTGCGGAAGGTCACGTCCAGCGTGAAGCGCCCGTCATCCACCGCCATGGTCTGGACGGGAAAGCTCAGCACGGCGATCGCCGGATCGGCCAGCGCGCCCGCCGCGCCGAAGCGCAGCGAGATCACCGGCGTTGCGATCCCCGCCGCCGTCTTCGCCACGTCGAAGGCCAGCCGGTAGCGCGTCCCTGGGCGCAGCACGCCTGCCGGAAGCACGATCTGCGAGCCTGCAAGATAGCTGTCCACCGCAAATCCCGGTCCCTGGGCGGACAGCGACTGGTTGAAGAGCTCCCGCACCGGCGGCGCTGCAACCGGCGTATTGGGCAGCGACACCACCCCCGTCGCCCGGTCGACCAGGATCGCGTCGCGCCACAGCGTGCCGTCAGCACTCACCTTGAGGCGGAAGTCGTCCTCGCCCGCCAGCCCCATCTCCGCGCGGCCCGCAAACCCGGTCTGGTAGAGCAGTGCCGCGGTATCAGCCGCCGCATTCTTGTTCAGCTTCAACTGCATGCCGCCGCCCTGATGGTTCAACAGCACCGCCGGCGATGAGACGGCGAGGCGGTTCACCTCATCCGCGTTGGCATTGATGCCAAGGCGCGGCAGGCTCGTGATCTCGGGCGGCGTGCCGGGGTTGGATGGCGTGGAGGGCGAATCCTGCCGCAGGTCCAGCCACTCCGCGCCATCGAAGCCTAGGAACTTCTTCTCGTCCTCGACCCACAGCCGCCAGCCCGCGCGCGGCGGCTCGAACAGCCAGCCCCCGCCCTGCATGACGGCAAGCAGGCCCGCCTGCCCTGCCCATGCGCCGGAAGGTGCCGCGGGAACGAGGTAGCGCGCGCCATCCGCGGCAGCCTCAGGCGGCGCCGCCACGGCCCGCGAGATGACGGAGAGGTGGATCGCCCAGTCAAGCCGCATCAGCGCCTCGTTACCCAGCCCGTGGCAAAGCCCGCCACGTTGAAGGGCTTGCGATAGCTCGGCGCCGACACCTGCCGCACACTCGAAATGGCACGGATCGGCGAGAAGTTCGAAACCCGCCTGCCGATCTCGGTTTCAATCTCGGGCGGCACCAGGAACCCGCCGTCCGGGTTGGAGGATACGGAGAAGGCCTTGGCCTCCAGCCCCGTCAGCCCCTGCGCCTCGCCCTTCCTCACATAGCTCTCGAAAGCCTGCTTGTGCTCGCGTGAGGAAGGCTGCTGCTCCTCATGGCCTGAGAGCTGCGGACGCCGGGCCTTCAGCGTCAGCTCGTCGAGGCGGGCCTTCGCCTCATCCACCGCGCGGTTGATGCGCTCCACCTTCTCGGTGGTCACCACATCCGCCCCCATGCGCGCCTCGATCTGCGAAAGGCGCTCGTCATTGGCCTCCTTGAAAGCCTCGAACGCCTGCATCATGTCGCCAAAGGCGACCTTCGTTTCCAGTCCACCGTCCATTACGCAACGACCCTTTCTGATGTTGAAACAAACGACACCCGCGCTCCCATGAGCATCGGGAAAGTCACGAGCGAGATCTCCCAGAGGTCGATCTCGGTGAGGAGCCGCGACGCCGTCGCCTTGTCGCGCCGCGCCTTCAGCGTCTTGAAGCCGATCGACAGCCCGTCGAGCCCGCGCGATTCCAGCAGCGAGAACAATTCCCGCGCCCGCTGCACATTGCGGTCCAGCCTGCCCGTCACATGCAGGCCCCGCGCCGTCTCGCGCATGTCGATCCAGGTGCCCACGGGTTCTGCCGCATCATGCTGGAACAGCATCCGCACATCGCGGTATCCCCGCCGCTTCAGCGAGGCCGCAAAAGCCCCGGGCATCACCACGTCGCCCGACTGGTCACGCTCGCCGAACAGGCTCGCATAGCCAATGAACACCCCCGAACCGGAGCAGGCACACAAGGGCCGCCCCAGCCGGCTTTTTTCCCGGCGGGTTTGCATGGTCGCATTCTCCATTGTTTTTATTCCGTCACCCCGGCGAAGGCCGGGGTCCAGCTTCGGACGCCCACAGGGAAGCTGGATCCCGGCCTTCGCCGGGATGACGGCTCAGGGTCGGCGCGCCCCATACCCCACGGCGGCGCGCTTCTCGTCTTCCGTCAGGAATCCGGCAGCCCCCACCCGCGCCCACAGCGCCTCGCGGTCAGCCGCCAGCGCCTCCACCTGGTCCAGGTCATGCGCAAGGCGATAACGCCCCTGCCCCAGAAACCCCGTCATCGCCTCAGCCATCCGGCTCGCCAGCGGCAGCACCGTCTGCCGCCAGAAGCTGCGGTTCGCTTCCATATAATTGGCGAATGTATTGTCGCCGGGAATTCCCAGCAGCATGGGCGGCACGCCGAAGGCCAGTGCGATCTCGCGCGCCGCGCCATCCTTGGCCGAGATGAACTCCATGTCCTTCGGGCTGTAGCCCATCTGCTTCCAGTCGAGCCCGCCTTCCAGCACCATGGGCCGCCCGGCATTGGCCGAGCCCTGGTAACTTTGTTCCAGTTCGATCTTCAGCCGCTCGAACTGTTCCGCCGTCAATTGCCCGTCGCCCGCCGCATAGACCAGCGCGCCAGAGGGCCGCGCCGAATTATCCAGCATTGCCTTGTTCCAGGCGGAAGCCGCATTGTGCGTATCGATCGCGCGCTGTGCCGCCTCCAGCGGCGACATGCCGTAATGATCATTGAGCGGGTTGAACAGCTTCAGATGCAGCACATTCTCGCGCGGCAACCGAACCGATTGTCCGTTGACGGAATATTCAAACGCCTCCGCCCATCCGTTGGAGGAGGCAACCGCCTTCATCCGGTCCGGCCGCAGCGCATGAAGCTCGCGCGTGGTCCCGTCGATCTCGGCCTTCTCCACAAAGGCATTCCCCGCCACCAGAAGGAAGCCATAAAGCTGCTCGGCGAATTCGCGCCCCGGCTGCCCGGGGTTCGGCTGCCGCAGCAGCTCCAGCAGCGGATGATTGCTCACCTCACTGTCACCTTCATACAGCAGCCACGGCAGCGAACCCGCGGCTTCCGCAATCATCCGCACCGCGCGATAGCCGATGGCGTTTCCGGCAAACCCCTCCTTGGCCAGCGCCGCATAATTCCGCGGCGTCCACTGCGGCCTGCCCGCCGTGTGGAGCGCAATCAGTGGCGCGGTGGCCGAGCGCTTGGTCTCGGCCGCAATTATCCGCTTCAGTCTCTCGAACATGCAGACCTCACCAACGAACAACCGTCATCCCGGCGAAGGCCGGGATCCAGCTTCTTCTTTCCGCACATGCTGCCCCAAAGCGGGATCCCGGCCTTCGCCGGGATGACGGCAGGTGAAGCACGGCGTGCAACTAGACACTCCGCACCCGCGGCTCCGCCTGC
>NZ_JBIICB010000091.1:0-14337 GCF_044239095.1 Aestuariivirga sp.
CTGCCGTCTCAGCATCAAATCACTCACCGCCCACACCAGCGCATCCATGCGGTCCGGGCTCTTCGCGCCCTCGCGCACGGCGCTGCACATTTCATCCTCGAGTTCGGGGAACACGCCCGCATGGCGAACCCGCCCCTGCTCATAAAGGGCTGCCACCGGCTCGGCCCTGGCCGTCTTCCCCCGCGTCGCGTGCACGGCGCGGAAGGAGAGTGTCCTGTCCACCTCGCGCAGCACCTGTTCCACCATGGCCCCGCCCTGGTTCACCTCCGCCACCACGCGGCAGGCGGCGCGCGCGTGGTAGAGCGCCACCACGCGCTCCGCCCACTGCATGGGCTTGGCGGGTTTGAGCGAATGATCGTCCAGCACATAGGCCAGGCCATCCACACCCAGCCCCACGCAGACGATGCCGCAGGCATTGGCGCTCTTCCCGTGCCCCGCCGGCGGGTCCACCGCGATCACGATGCGCCTCATCTCCGGCGTCTCGCGCGCGCGGCCCCGCTCGATCAGCGCCCGGCGGAACAGCGCATCGGGATCATCCTCGATCAGCTCGCCGTCGAGTTCCTGCCGCCCCAGCCTGGTGCCGCCATAGCGGTCCTTGACGTCGGCCAGAAAGCTCCGTGCCAGATGCGCCTTGTTGTCGAATGTGGCACTGCGAGAGACCGCCGTTGAAGGATCCGCCAGCAGCTTCTTCAGGATCGGCACCGGCCGCGGCGTGGTGGTGATCACCGCGCGGGGCTGTTCGCCCAGCCGCAAGGCAAAGGCCAGCATCTCCCAGGCGGCATCGGCCAGCCGCCACTTGGCAATCTCGTCACACCATGCGGCATCGAACTGCGGCCCGCGCAGGCTTTCGGGCTCATCGGCCGAAAACACCTGCGCGATGGCGCCGTTGGGCCATGTCAGCAGCCGCTTCGATGGCTCGTAGCGCGGCCGCTCGCTCTCCATGTGAATGCCCAGCAAGCCGGATTTCCCTTCAATCATCACCGCGCGCGCCTGGTCCAGTGTTGGCCCGATGATGGCGATGCGCTCGGCATGCGCGCCATCGTCCGTCCAGTGGCCCAGCGCCTGCGCCTTCACCCATTCGGCCCCGGCGCGCGTCTTGCCCGCACCGCGCCCGCCGAGGATCAGCCAGCTCCGCCAGTCAGCGGCGTCGGGTGGAAGCTGCTTCCACTCCCGCCCCCACATCCGCCAGTCCCGGTTCAGCATGCACCTCTCGCGGAAGCACAGCCTGTCCTGCAGCGTCTCCTGGCTCGCCGCCGTGGAGTTCTCGGTGAAGACCCGCAAGCTTTGCCGCAAGAGCCTCACGCTCGGCGTCATCGAAGCGGCGGTCCTGCTTTCGCTTGGCGGTTCTCCGGGCGCGTTCCTTGCGTTCAAGCTCAAGCACCTTCTCCAGCGTGCGCACCAATGTGTTCATGGCGCGAATGTCGCGCTCGCTCGTCGCGGCATTGGCCTCCGCGGAGAGCGTGCCGATCTGCGCCTCGAATTCAGACAGCCGCTGCTGCAGCAGCGCCTTGAAGCGGGCCAGCGTCGCGCGCGTGCCCTGCGCCTTCTTGGATGCCCGCAGCCGCCAGCCCTCGCTGCGCGCGCGTGCGGCCAGCGCCTGGCGGGTGATCCCCGCATCCGCGGCGATCGTCGTCACCGCCTCGATGCCATGCTCATACCGTTCACGCACCCGCGCCCAAAGGGCAGCGGGCGCTGGTTCATCACCTGCGCCGCTCATTTTTTCACCCATGTGTGGAGTATGCCCTTTCCTACCCGATGGAGCGCGCGCTGTCAAGGACTAAATTCCGTAAACAGGAATTTCTTTTGTTTTGGCGATGTCACACCGGGGGGCTATTCCTGCGCCCATGGACATCCGCCAGCTTCTATACTTGGCCGCCCTCGCGCGCGAAAAGCACTTCACCCGCGCAGCCACGGCCTGCAACGTGACACAACCCACGCTGTCCGGCCGCATCCGCCAGCTGGAGCAGGAGCTGGGCGTTCCCATCGTGGAGCGCGGCCAGCGCTATATCGGGCTCACCCCCGAAGGCGAGCGCGTGCTGAAATGGGCGCACCTGATCCTCGATAACTGGCAGTCCCTCCAGCAGGAGCTCGCCACCATCCGCTCGAAGAAGGGCGAACTCGCGGGCCGGCTGGTGCTGGGCGTCATTCCTTCCGCCCTCCCCATGGTCAGCGTGCTCACCCGCGCCATGGAGCGTGAGCACCCGCGCGTTGAATTCACCGTGCTCTCCCAGTCCTCGGAGGAGATCCTGCGGAACCTCCACGAGCACGGCATTGACGCCGGCATCACCTATCTCGACAACGAGCCGGTCGAAGGCCTGATGCAGCACCCGCTCTACGTCGAGCATTACTGCCTCTTCGTGTCCGAGATTTCTCCGTATGCGGACAAATCATCCGTCACCTGGACCGAGGCCGCGCAGGAGCCCTTGTGCCTCCTCACCCCCAACATGCAGAACCGCCGCATCGTCGACCGCGCCTTCGCGGTGGCCAACGCCCACCCCTCGCCCCGGCTCGAGACCAATTCGATCATGAACCTCCTGGCCTCGGTCAAGTCCATGGGGCTCGCGTCCATCATGCCGGAATATTTCATCAACGTGCTGGGCCACCTCGAAGGGGTGAAGGCCATCCCCCTGGTCGAGCCCACGGTGGAACACAAGGTCGGCCTCGTCGGCCTGCCCAGAGAGCCGCTCTCCCCCCTCGTCTCCGCCCTCTTCACCGCCGCCCGCACCCTCAAGTCTTGACGGATGATGACAAGCGCCATTGGCCAGCCCTGCGGCACGACCCCCACCCCTACCCCTCCCCACAAGGGGGAGGGGTAGGGGTGGGGGGCCCGCTCCGAACTCCCCCCTTCATAACCCCCGCCTATCACCCCATCGAAGCCGTCAATTGGAATTTACACCCGGCATGCGCCATGAAGTGGACATGTCTGGAACACGCACCCTCATCGATCTCTCCCCGCGCGAGGCGACGGCCGCCCGGGAAATTGCGCTCCGCTACGGCAACCGCCCGGATGCGCTGCTGGAAATCCTGCATGACCTGCAGGAGGAGCTGGGCTTCGTGCCCGAGGCGGCCCTGCCCGCCCTCGCCAAGTCCCTGAACCTGTCCCGCGCCGAGGTTCACGGCGTCGTGACCTTCTATCATGACTATCGCCGTGAGCCCGCGGGCCGCCACGTCATCAAGGTCTGCCGGGCCGAGGCCTGCCAGTCCATGCGCGGCAATGAACTCGTCAGCATGATCGAGCGTTATCTTCAGGTGAAGCTGGGCCAGACCACCGCCGATGGGGCGATCACGGTCGAGGCCGTCTATTGCCTCGGCAATTGCGCCCTGTCCCCCGCCATCATGGTGGATGGCAGGCTGGTGGGCCGGGTTGACCCCGCGAAATTCGAGAAGATCGTCGCGGAGTGCCGCTCATGAGCCGCTTTTATGTCCCCCGCGATTCGGCTGCCCGCTCGATGGGTGCCGATAAGGTCGCCGCAGCGCTCGCCGCCGCCGGTCATGAGGTCATCCGCAACGGCTCCCGCGGCCTGCTCTTCCTGGAGCCGCTGGTCGAGGCGGAAACCCCGAACGGCCGCGTCGCCTATGGCCCGGTCGCGGTGGAAGACGTTCCCGCCATTCTCGCATCCGGCCCGGGCCACCCCCTCTGCCACGGAAACATCGAGGATCACCCCTACCTCAAGAACCAGGAGCGCCTCACCTTCGCCCGCTGCGGCGTGACGGACCCCGTGTCAGTAGAGGATTACGTCGCCCATGGCGGCTTCGAGGGCCTGAAGAAGGCGCTGGGCCTAACCGGTGCCGCCATCGTGGCCGAAGTCACGGAATCAGGCCTTCGCGGCCGCGGCGGTGCGGGCTTCCCCACCGGCATCAAGTGGAAGACCGTGCATGACGCGGCGGCGGACCAGAAATATATCTGTTGCAACGCCGATGAAGGCGACTCAGGCACCTTCGCCGACCGCATGGTGATGGAGGGCGACCCCCTCATGCTCATCGAGGGCATGACGATTGCCGGCCTCGCGGTCGGCGCCACCAAGGGCTACGTCTATATCCGCTCGGAATATCCGGACGCCATCGCGGCCATGAAGGAGGCGATCGCCGCGGCTGTTGCCGCCACGTGGCTCGGCCAGAATATTCAGGGCACGGACAAATCCTTCCACCTCGAGATCCGCCGCGGTGCCGGCGCCTATATTTGCGGTGAAGAGACCGCCATGCTCGAGTCGATCGAGGGCAAGCGCGGCATGGTGCGCTTCAAGCCGCCCATTCCGGCGCTCGAAGGCCTGTTCGGCAAGCCCACCGTCATCAACAACGTGCTGAGCCTCGCTGCCGTGCCCTTCATTCTCAGCCATGGTGGCACGGCCTACAAGAACTATGGCATGGGCCGCTCGCGCGGCACGCTGCCCTTCCAGCTCGCTGGAAACATCCGCCAGGGCGGCCTGGTCGAGAAGGCCTTCGGCGTCACACTGCGTGAACTGGTTGAAACCTTCGGCGGCGGCACTTTCTCGGGGCGGCCCATCCGTGCCATCCAGGTCGGCGGCCCGCTCGGCGCCTATGTGCCCGCCTCCCAGCTCGACATGCCAATGGACTATGAAACCTTCGCCGCGGCCCAGGCCATGGTCGGCCACGGCGGCATCGTGGTCTTCGACGAGACGGTGGACATGGCAGCCCAGGCCCGCTTCGCCATGGAGTTCTGCGCCATTGAATCCTGTGGCAAGTGCACGCCCTGCCGCATCGGCTCCACCCGCGGCGTCGAGGTGATCGACAAGATCACCGCCGGAGAAGACCGCGAGGCGAACCTCGAGCTCCTCTCTGACCTCTGCCAGACCATGACGGACGGTTCCCTCTGCGCCATGGGCGGTTTGACGCCCATGCCGGTGATGAGCGCCATCAAGAATTTCCCCGAAGATTTCGACAAGCCAGCAGCGCTTGCCGCCGAATAGGAGCGATACGCCCCATGACCCTGATCAAGGAAACTGACTTCGGCACACCGGAATCCGCCTCCGCCACGATGGTGACGCTGGAGATCGACGGCCAGCAGGTCACCGTGCCGGAAGGCACCTCCATCATGCGCGCCGCAATGGAGCTCGGCACCAAGATCCCGAAGCTCTGCGCCACCGACATGCTGGACGCCTTCGGCTCCTGCCGCCTCTGCCTGGTGGAGATCGAAGGCCGGAAAGGCACACCCGCCTCCTGCACCACGCCCGTTGCCCCCGGCATCAAGGTCAAGACCCAGACCCAGCGCCTCGCCCAGCTGCGCAAGGGTGTCATGGAGCTCTACATCTCCGACCACCCGCTGGACTGCCTCACCTGTGCCGCGAACGGTGACTGCGAATTGCAGGACATGGCGGGTGCCGTCGGCCTGCGCGAGGTGCGCTATGGTTACGAGGGCGACAACCACGTCTTCAAGAAGCGGGCCGATGGTTCGGAAAACATCCGCTACCAGCCCAAGGACGAGTCGAACCCCTATTTCACGTTCGATCCCGCCAAATGCATCGTCTGCTCGCGCTGCGTGCGCGCCTGCGAGGAAGTGCAGGGCACCTTCGCGTTGACGATTGACGGCCGCGGCTTCGACAGCCACGTCTCCGCCGGCATGGATGAAGCCTTCCTCGAGTCCGAATGCGTCTCCTGCGGCGCCTGCGTGCAGGCCTGCCCCACAGCGACGCTGACCGAGAAGTCCGTGGTCCAGATGGGCCAGCCGGAACACTCCGTCATCACCACCTGCGCCTATTGCGGTGTCGGCTGCTCCTTCAAGGCCGAGATGAAGGGCGACGAAGTCGTCCGCATGGTGCCTTACAAGGACGGCGGGGCGAATGAGGGACACTCCTGCGTCAAGGGCCGTTTCGCCTGGGGTTATACCACCCACAAGGACCGCGTCCTGAAGCCGATGATCCGTGAACAGATCACCGATCCGTGGAAGGAAGTCTCCTGGGACGAGGCCATCGGCTATGCCGCCTCGCGCTTCAAGTCGATCCAGGAGAAGTACGGCCGCAACGCCATCGGCGGCATCACCTCGTCGCGCTGCACCAACGAAGAGGTCTTCGTGGTGCAGAAGATGATCCGCGCCGCCTTCAAGAACAACAACGTCGATACCTGCGCGCGCGTCTGCCATTCGCCCACGGGCTATGGCCTGTCGCGCACCTTCGGCACCTCGGCTGGCACGCAGGACTTCAAGTCGGTGGAAGAGTCGGACGTGATCGTGGTGATCGGCGCCAACCCCACGGACGGCCACCCCGTCTTCGCCTCGCGCATGAAGCGGCGCCTGCGTGATGGCGCGAAGCTCATCGTCATCGATCCGCGCCGGACCGACATCGTGCAATCGCCGCACATCCGCGCCGCCCATCACCTGCAGCTGCAGCCGGGCACCAATGTCGCGGTGGTCAACGCCATCGCCCACGTCGTGCTGACGGAGGGTCTGGAGAACCGCGCCTATATCGAGGAGCGCTGCGACCCCGTCGAATTCGCCCGCTGGGAAGCCTTCATCAGGCAAGAGCGCAACTCGCCCGAGGCGCTTGAGCCGGTGACCGGCGTTCCGGCAGCGGAAATCCGCGCGGCCGCCCGCCTCTATGCCACGGGCGGCAACGGCGCCATCTATTATGGCCTCGGCGTCACCGAGCACAGCCAGGGCTCCACCATGGTCATGGGCATGGCGAACCTCGCCATGGCCACGGGCAATGTGGGCCGCAACGGTGTGGGCGTCAATCCGCTCCGTGGGCAGAACAATGTGCAGGGCTCCTGCGACATGGGCTCCTTCCCGCACGAGTTCCCGGGTTACCGCCATGTCGGCGACGACACGGTGCGCCAGATGTTCGAAACCGTCTGGCAGACCCAGCTCGACGCCGAGCCGGGCCTGCGCATTCCCAACATGTTCTCCGCCGCCGTCGAAGGCAACTTCATGGGCATCTTCGTCCAGGGCGAGGACATTGCCCAGTCGGACCCCAACACGCGGCACGTGAACGATGCACTCCAGTCCATGGAATGCGTCGTGGTGCAGGACCTGTTCCTGAACGAGACCGCCGCCTTCGCGCATGTCTTCCTGCCCGGCACCTCCTTCCTCGAGAAGGACGGAACCTTCACCAATGCCGAGCGCCGCATCAACCGCGTGCGCCAGGTCAAGGCGCCGCTGCAGGGCAAGCATGAATGGCAGGCCGTCGCCGAACTCGCGTCCGCAATGGGCTATTCCATGCATTACGCCAGCTCCTCCGAGATCATGGACGAGATCGCGGCGGTCACCCCCACCTTCTCAGGCGTCTCCTTCGCCAAGCTCGACGAGCTGGGCTCCGTCCAGTGGCCGTGCAATGACAAGGCGCCGGAGGGAACACCCCTCATGCATGTCGGCGGCTTCGTGCGCGGCAAGGGCCGCTTCGTGGTGACGGAATTCGTGCCGACGCCCGAGCGCACCAACCGCTCCTTCCCGCTGATCCTCACCACCGGCCGCATCCTGTCGCAATACAATGTCGGCGCCCAGACGCGCCGCACGGAGAACGTGACCTGGCACAAGGAGGACTTGCTCGAAATCCACCCGCATGATGCAGAGCTTCGCGGCATCAAGGACGGCGCCATGGTCTCGATCGCCAGCCGCATGGGCGCCACGACGCTGCGCGCAAGGATTACCGACCGCATGCCGCAGGGCGTGGTCTACACCACCTTCCACCACCCGGAATCGGGCGCCAATGTGATCACCACGGAATATTCCGACTGGGCCACCAACTGCCCGGAATACAAGGTGACCGCCGTGCAGGTGGCGCTGTCGAACCAGCCCTCCGACTGGCGCATCGAGTGGGAAGAGCGCGAAGAGGAGAACAAGCGCATCGCCGCCAAGATGGTCGCTGCGGAATGAGCGAACGGCGTGCCACCAAGGCCAATGTCGTGCCCGTCGAGAGCCGGGCAGGCGAGGCCTTGCGCACGTCGGTTCCTGCGCGCGGTGTCCTCCATACGCTGGCGGGCAGCCATGAAACCATCTGGCAGGTGCCGGAGGAGATGCCGCTGGCCCTCCAGTTCAACTCGCAGAACTACGCCGTGATGATGGGCACGCCCGCCGACTTCGAGGACTTCGGCATCGGCTTCGCCATCGCCGAAGGCATCATCGCGAAGGCCTCGGATGTGGAGGGCCTGCTCGTTCTCCCCACCGGTGAAGGCTACGCGATCGACCTCTCGGTGCCGGAGGCAAGGATCAACCGTGCCCGCATGGCGAAGCGCAGCCTGGAGGGCCGCACCGGCTGCGGCCTTTGCGGCATCGAGGAGATGAAGGACGCGATCCGCATGCCGCAGGCCCGCCTGCCGCGCGTTACACTCGCGCCGGAGGCGGTCGCCCGCGCCTATGAGCAGCTGCCCGCGCACCAGCCGATGAGCCGGGTCAACCGCACCGTCCACGCCGCCGCATGGTGCTCCGTGGACGGAGAAATCCTGCTCACGCGCGAGGATGTGGGCCGCCACAATGCGCTGGACAAGCTGATCGGCGCGCTCGCCCGCGAGGGCCGCAGCCTTCAATCCGGCTTCGTGCTGATGTCGAGCCGCTGCAGTTTCGAGCTCGTGCAGAAATGCGCAACAGCCGGCATCGGCGCGCTCGCCACCGTTTCCGCCCCAACTGCGCTCGCCCTCACGCTGGCGCGGCAGGCCCGCCTGAAACTCGCCGCACTCTCGAACCGCGGCGTCATGATCTTTGAAGAGGACTGACCACCATGGACAACCGCGACATGATCCGCATGGCGAACCAGATCGCCTCCTTCTTCAACGGCTCCGGACCCGAGGTTGCGGTCAAGGACACCGCCGAGCACATCAACAAGTTCTGGGACCCGCACATGCGCACGGCCCTGCTGTCGCATCTGTCCAGCGGCGGCGAGGGGCTGGACCCCACCATCATCAAGGCCGCATCGCTGATCAAGCCGCCGCGTTTGGCGGCGGCCTGATCATCGGCACTGCTTACTGGAAGGCCTGAAGCCCCGTCTGGGCGCGGCCCAGGATCAGCGCATGAACGTCATGCGTGCCCTCATAGGTGTTGACCGTCTCGAGGTTCACCATGTGGCGGATGACGTGATATTCCTCTGAGATGCCATTGCCGCCGTGCATGTCGCGGGCCAGGCGGGCAACGTCCAGCGCCTTGCCACAGTTGTTGCGCTTCATCAGCGAGATGGCAGGCGGCGCCACGCTGCCGCGCTCGAGGCCGCGGCCCAGCGCGATGCAGCCCTGAAGGCCCAGTGCGATCTCGGTCTGCATATCGGCGAGCTTCTTCTGCACGAGCTGGTTTGCAGCCAGCGGCTTGCCGAACTGCTTCCGGTCCAGCGTGTATTGCCGCGCCCGGTGCCAGCAGTCTTCCGCCGCGCCCATCACACCCCAGGCAATGCCGTAGCGCGCCTTGTTGAGGCAACCGAAGGGGCCGCCCAGGCCCTTGCCGTTGGGCAGCAGGTGAGAGTCCGGCACCTCAACATTGTCGAGCACGATCTCACCCGTGATCGAGGCGCGAAGCGACACCTTGCCCGCGATGGTGGGGGTGGAGAAACCCTTCATGCCGCGCTCCACCAGGAAGCCGCGGATGGTGCCGTCCTCGGTCTTGCCCCAGACCACCGCGACATCGGCGATGGGCGAGTTCGAGATCCAGGTCTTGGCGCCGTTCAGCACATAGCCGCCATCGACCTTCTTCGCCCGCGTCTTCATGCCGCCGGGGTCGGAGCCGGCGTCGGGTTCGGTCAGGCCGAAGCAACCGACCATCTCACCGGTTGCGAGCTTCGGCAGGAACCTGCTCTTCTGCGCGTCGGATCCATAGGCCTCGATCGGATGCATGACGAGGGAGTTCTGCACGCTCATGGCGGAACGGTAGCCGGAGTCCACGCGCTCCACCTCGCGCGCCACCAGCCCATAGGCCACATAGCCGAGGCCGGAGCCGCCATGCTCAGCCGACGTCATGACGCCGAGGAAGCCCATCTCGCCCATCTCGTTCATGATCTCGCGGTCGAAGCGCTCATCGCGGAAGGCGGATTTGACGCGCGGGCCAAGCTTGTCCTGCGCAAAGGCGCGGGCTGAGTCGCGGATCATCCGCTCTTCGTCGGTGAGCTGCGACTCGAGGTCGAGCGGGTCTTCCCAATTGAATTCGGCAGCGGCCATGAAACACTCCTTGGATCGCGCCCTAGAGAGCAATCCCCGAGTGACTTGTCAATTCGGCGAAATGACACTCAGCGGACGAGGGCCGAGAGCGCCTTGAACTCCGCCGTGCCCGCCTTCCCGAGGAGCTCGAACACCACCATCTCGGTGTTGACCACCGCCACCCCATTGTCCCGCATCCGGTCCAGCGCCATCGCGTGCGAGGCCGGCGCGCGGGACGCCATGGCATCGGCCACCGCGAAGACACCGAACCCCGCCGCACAAAGGTCTGCCGCCGTCTGCATCACGCAGACATGCGCCTCGATCCCGGCGAGGATGACGAGCGGGCGGCCCGCCTCGTGATGCGCGATCATGTGGTCCTTGAGAGCCTTGTCCCGCCAGCAGGAAAAGGCGAGCTTCTCGAAGACCGGCGCATTGCCAGTCTCCTCCTTCAGCATGGGCACGGTATGGCCAAGCCCCTTCGGATACTGCTCGGAGACGGTGACGGGCACCTCCAGCGCCTTCGCGGCCTTGAGCAGGATGGCGCAGCGCGCCTCCGCCTCCCCGCCGCCCGTCATGGCGGGCAGCAGCCTCTCCTGCATGTCGACGAGGAGCAGCGTGGTCTTCTTCGCATCAACCAGCATCGGCGGGTTCCTATCAAGTACAGCCTATTCCCGTCGCCCCCACGCATGTGGGGGAGAGGGAGGGGTGAGGGGGTGGTTCAGCTTGCGGGATGCCAAGAATCATCGGACTCGCTGACGCACCCCCTCACCCCGGCCCTCTCCCCCTAGGGGGGCGAGGGGGTTGTTAGTTCTGCGCAAGCCCAGTCACCTTGAGGCCGAAGGCATAGACGAAGGCCACCTCCTTCAGACGGTCGAAGCGGCCCGAGGCGCCGCCGTGGCCTGCTCCCATGTTGGTCTTGAGGAGAAGCAGGTTGCCGTCGGTCTTCAGTTCACGGAGCTTTGCCACCCACTTGGCAGGCTCCCAGTAGGTGACGCGCGGATCGGTGAGCCCCGCGACGGCGAGGATGTGCGGATAGTCCCTGGCCTCCACCCGGTCATAGGGCGAATAGGCGGCGATGCGCTCATAGGCCTCCTTGCTGGCGATGGGGTTGCCCCATTCAGGCCACTCAGGCGGCGTGAGCGGAAGCGTGTCGTCCAGCATGGTGGTCAGCACGTCGACGAAGGGCACTTCCGCCACGATGCCGCGGAACAGTTCCGGCGCCATGTTGGCAATAGCACCCATCAGCATGCCGCCGGCGGAGCCGCCCTGCGCCACGATGGCGCCCTCGCGCGTGAGGCCCTGCGCGATGAGGTGGCGCGCGCAAGAGATGAAGTCGCGGAACGTGTTCTCCTTGTGCTCCATCTTGCCGGTCTTGTACCAGCGCCGGCCCTTTTCCTGCCCGCCGCGGATGTGGGCGATCGCATAGATGAAGCCGCGGTTCACCAGGGAGAGGATGTTGGTGTTGAACCCGGCGGGCATCGAGATGCCATAGGAGCCATAGCCGTAGAGCCACAGCGGTTCCGAACCGTCGAGCCTCGCATCCTTCCTGTAGAGAAGGGTGACGGGGATGGTCTCGCCGTCGTGGGCGGGCGCCATGATGCGGCGCGTGACGTATTGCGAGGGGTCATGCCCGCTCGGCACCTCCTGCATCTTGCGGAGCACGCGCGTGCGCGCGGAGAGGTCATAGTCGAACACCTGGGCCGGCGTGGTCATCGAGGAGTAGGTGAAGCGCAGCGTGCCGGTGTCATATTCGCGCATCTCGCCGAAGCCCAGCGAATAGGCCTCCTCATCGAAGGCGATGGCATGCTCCTCGCCGCTCGCCATGTGGCGAACCACGATGCGCGGCAGCGCGTTCTCGCGCTCCATGCGAATCAGCCAGTCCTTCAGCACGATGTAGCTGACGATGAAGATGCCCGGACGGTGCGGGATGAGGTCCACCCAGTTTTCCTTGCTGGGGTTTGCCACCGGCGCGGTGACGAGCTTGTAGTCCTCTGCCCCGCCTTCATTGGTGCGGATGATGAACTGGTCCGCGCGGTGCTCGATGTCATACTCGATTCCCTCGACGCGCGCCGCGACGAGGCGGGGATTTTCATC
Source organism: Aestuariivirga sp. (assembly GCF_044239095.1). Lineage (GTDB taxonomy): Bacteria > Pseudomonadota > Alphaproteobacteria > Rhizobiales > Aestuariivirgaceae > Aestuariivirga. The sequence continues at coordinate 12,160 of NZ_JBIICB010000091.1, forward strand.
CGGCTTCGCGGCGTCGATCAACCATATCTCCGAGGTGTCATGGTCGTGGATGTCGATGGTGATCCACTTTTCTGATTTGGTCTTGCCGATCCCGGTGAACTTGCCGGTGTCCTTCTCCTCATAGACCAGCATGTCGGCTGACTGTGGTGTGCCGAGTACGTGGCGGAAGGTCTTGAGCGGGCGGTGGTTGTCGTCCTGGAGCGTGTAGAAGAAGCTCTTGCCATCCGCCGTCCACGTCGCCCCGCCGGCGGTGTTCTGCAGAATGTCAGCGTGCTCCGTGCCCGTGGCCGCGTCGCGCAGGTGCAACTCGTAGAACTCTGAGCCGTTGCCGTCGAATGACCAGGCGATGAGGCTCTGGTCAGGTGACATGTCCACCCCGCCGAAGCGAAAATACTCGCGGTCCTTTGCCAGCGCATTGCCGTCCAGCAGCAGCTGTTCCGGTCCGTCCTGACCGCGGGGCTTGCGGCAATAGCGCGGGTGCTGGCCACCGGTCACGTAGCGTGAATAATAGTCGAAGGGCCCGTCGGGAGCGGGAACGGAGGAATCATCCTCCTTGATGCGGCCCTTGAGCTCCGCAAAGAGCTTGTCCTGCAGCGCCTTGGTGTCAGCCATCACGGATTCGTGATAGGCGTTCTCGCCTTCGAGGAAATGGCGGATGTCCTGCGGCAGCACGGCGGGATCGTGCATCACCTCCTGCCAGTTATCAGCCTTCAGCCAATGGTAGTCGTCGCGCTTTTCATGGCCGTGCCAGGTTTCGACCCGCGGGCGCTTTTCGGCCCTTGGCGGAATGGGGAGCGGATGATTCATTGGCTCAGGCCCCGCTATCCGGCTTGAAGGACAGCGCCGCGCCATTCATGCAGTAACGCAGGCCGGTGGGCTTGGGCCCGTCGGGGAAAACGTGACCCAGGTGGCCGCCGCAATCGGCGCAATGGACCTCAGTACGCTTCATGAACCAGGAGCGGTCCTCGGTGGTGCCCACCGCTTCGGCATCGATGGGCGCAAAGAAGCTGGGCCAGCCGGTGCCGGACTCGAACTTGGCGTCCGATGCGAACAGCTGCTTGCCGCAGCCTGCGCAGGCGAACACGCCCTCGCGCTTCTCATGGTTCAGCGGGCTGGTGCCGGCACGCTCGGTGCCGTGCTCGCGCAGCACGCGATAGGCCTCGGGCGACAGTGCCTCACGCCATTCGGCGTCGGTTTTTTTGATCTTGGTCATGGATTTGCTCACTTTCAGCCCCCCAATGTGGTGCATTGGCGGTAAAAAGTGAAGCGCCCCCGGGGTAAGGGTCGATTAAACATGGCGGAGTGCGGATAATGGCAAATATGTTCGAACATCAGCATTTTAATCAATCCTACAGGCTTCAGGGGCTCAGTGGAGACGGGGAGGCCACGGGCTACGGCCATGAATATGTACAGTGCCATCAGGGCAACGGCGGACCGCGGCGGTGAAGACCACGGCCGGGCGGCAGGCGGGCCGATGCCCGTGAACGCCAATTCCTTTAGGCTGCTGACGGCGCGGCTCAAGTCCGGCTGGAGCGCCGTATCCGCAGCGCCCGACCCCCTGCCTGAGCTGGTACCTGAGCCCGTGCCCGAACCCGCCCCGGAGCCCACAACGGAGCCCGCCGCAGAGATGCCGCCGCCCCGCCGTGAGCGTGAGCCCGGCGAGGAGGCCGGCGACACGGCGATCACCCTGCTCGAGCTGATGGCGGCCACCGCCGGGCTGCAGCCGCAGGAACGGGTGCTGGCGGCTGATACGCTGCTTCTGCTGCTGCCGCGCATGCCGGCCCATCAGCTGGTCAGGCTCGCCGAGCGCGTGGCCATCATGGACAATCCGCCGCCGCTGCTGGTGGCCAGCCTCATCCGCGATCCGCGGCCGGAGGTTATGGCCCCGGTGCTCGAGCGCAATGCCTTCATCTCTGACCTCGACATGATCGACAACTCCGCGACACAGGATGTGGAGCGGCTCCGGATCATCGCGCGCCGCCGCACGCTCTCGCCGCTGCTCTGCGCCCATGTGGTGGCCGGAGGGGAGCCCGGCGCCCTGCTGGCGCTGCTGCGCAATGCCGGCGCCCAGCTGCCGCATCAGTGCTTCGTCCGGCTTGCGGAACTGGCGGTGGACCACCCTGCCCTGCTGGCGCCGCTGGTGACGCGCGCTGAGCTTCCCGCCTCGGTGGCCTTCGA
>NZ_JBIICB010000385.1:0-2977 GCF_044239095.1 Aestuariivirga sp.
ATCCGCGTGCTGGCGGGCGACCGCGTCATGGTCGAGATGACGCCCTATGACCTGACGAAGGGCCGCATCAATTATCGCTTCAAGTAAAGCCAAGGGCTCCGGCGCCCCGGTAAGGCTGGTGCTGGCAAGCGCCTCGCCGCGCCGCCTGCAGTTGCTCGAACGCGTCGGGCTGACACCCGACCTGCTCAACCCGTCCGACATCGACGAGATCCCCCACAAGCGCGAGACGCCGCGCGCGCTGTCCATCAGGCTGGCGCGCGGCAAGGCGGAACGCGCGCTGGAGATGCCGCTGGTGCGCGCCGAGGGGCCCAATGCCTTCGTGCTGGCAGCGGATACGGTTGTGGGGCTGGGCCGCCGCGTCCTGCCCAAGGCCGAGACGGTGGACGAGGCGCGCGACTGCCTGTCGCTGCTCTCGGGCCGCTCGCACTGGGTCTATTCCACCGTTCACCTGATCGCCCCCGGCAACAAGGTTTCCAGCCGCTGCGTCGAGACCAAGGTGCGCTTCAAGCGCCTCTCGCGCGAGGACATCGACAGCTACATCGCCTCTGGCGAGTGGCGGGGCAAGGCGGGCGGCTACGCCATCCAGGGCCGCGCCGAGGCTTTCGTCCGCATGCTGACGGGTTCCTACTCCGCCGTCGTGGGCCTGCCGTTGTACGAGACGGTGCATCTTCTCGAGGGCGCTGGCTATCCCGTGTTCCACAGCTGGATGACGGCGCCGCAATCCGAGGTCTGAGATGACCGAACCGGTGAGACTGCGCCCCAGGCGCCCCTGTCCCATCTGCGCCAAGCCCTCCATCCAGAAGGCACACCCCTTCTGCTCCACCCGCTGCGCCCAGGTCGACCTCAACCGCTGGCTCGGCGGGCACTATGCCATCCCGGTGGAAGAGGAAGAACCAGGCGAGGATGAGGGGAAGGATTGACCCCTTTGCCTTCTCCCCCGCATGCGCGCGGGAGACAGGGACATTCACTCAGCCGCTTGCGGATGGGCCAAGGGCGAAATGGTCTTCGGCCGCCAGCCCATCACCGCGTAAACACACGGCACCACGAACAGCGTGAGCAGGGTGCCCAGACTCATGCCACCGACGATCACCCAGCCGATCTGCTGCCGGCTCTCGGCACCGGCACCCGTGGCGATCGCCAGCGGAATGGCGCCCAGCACCATGGCTGCCGTGGTCATCAGGATGGGCCTCAGCCTCAGCCGCGACGCCTCGAGGATCGCGGCGGTCCGCTCCGTTCCCTGCTGCTGCAGCTTGTTGGCGAAGTCGACGATCAGGATGCCATGCTTGGTGATGAGGCCGATGAGCGTGACAAGCCCGATCTGCGAATAGACGTTGAGCGTGCCGCCGGTGAGCCACAGGGCAAGAAGCGCGCCCGTCACCGACAGCGGCACCGATACCATGATCATGACCGGATCGCGGAAGCTTTCGAATTGCGCGGCGAGCACGAGGTAGATGAAGGCCAGCGCCATGAGGAAGACCAGCGCCAGGTTGGAGCTTGCGTCCCTGAACTCGCGCGCCTGGCCCGTGAGGTCGGTGAGGGTATCCTGCGGCAGCACCTCGGCCGCCGCCTGGTTCACGGCCGCGATCGCCTCTCCCAGCGTGTAGCCCGGCGCCAGGCTGGCCTCGATGGTGATGGCGCGCAGCTGGTTGAAGCGGCGCAGGTCGCGCGGGGCCACCGTCACCCTGGCGCTGACGATGTTGGAGAGCTGCACCATCTGCCCGTCCTTGCCGCGCACGAAGATGCGGTTCAGCGTATCGGGCGAGGTGCGCTCCTCCGGCGGCAGCGCCACCGTCACGTCATACTGCTCGGAGCCGATCTGGAAGCTCGAAACATTGCGCCCGCCCAGCAGCGTTTCCAGCGTGCGCCCGATGACGGAGATGTCGAGGCCAAGGTCCGCCACCCTGTTGCGGTCGATCTCCACATCGACTTCCGGCTTGTTGAGCCGCATGTCGGTGTCGATGTCGGCAAGGCCCGGATTGTCCTTCAGCCGCTCCACCAGCTGGCTGGCCAGCGCATTGATCTCCTCATACGAAGCCGATGACTGGATGACGAACTGGAGGGGCTTGCCGAAGCCGCGCGTGCCAAGCGAGCCCGGGTTGGAGGCGAAGGCCTGCACGCCCGCGACCTTGCGCAGCTTCGGCAGCAGCGACTGCGTCATCTCCTGCTGCGATACCTCGCGTTCCGACCAATCCTTCAGCCGCGCGAAGGAGAGGAAGCGCGTCACCTCTCCTGGCCCCACGATCATCAGATAGGACCTGAGCTCCGGCACCTCCGCCAGCAGCGCCTCCACCTGGCTGGCATAGCGCTGGGTGTAGCCGAAGCTCGCGCCCTCCGGCGCCGAGCCGTTGATGATGATGGTGCCGCGGTCTTCCGTGGGCGAGAGTTCCGATTTCATCTGCGTGAACAGCCAGCCGCCGGCCACCCCCACGCCAAGCCCTGCGAACAGCACCAGCCAGCGCAGCTTCAGGGCGAAGGAGAGGCTGGCGCGATAGCCGCGCTCGAGGCCGCCAAGCGCTCCCTCCACGATGCGGGCGAAGACGTTGCGGCGTTCCGTGGGCTTCAGCAGCTTGGAGCACATCATCGGCGTCAGGGTGAGCGCCACGAAGCCCGAGACGATCACAGCACCCGCCAGTGTGACCGCGAATTCGAGGAACAGCCGTCCGGTGCGCCCGGGCGTGAAGGCAATGGGCGCATAGACGGCGGCGAGCGTCAGTGTCATGGCGACGACGGCAAAGCCGATCTCGCGCGCGCCCTTGATGGCCGCGGCGAATGGCTCCATGCCCTCCTCGATGTGGCGGTAGATGTTCTCCAGCACCACGATGGCATCGTCCACCACGAGGCCGATGGCCAGCACCATGGCGAGCAGCGTCAGCGTATTCACGGTGAGACCGGCCGCATACATGATGGCGAAGGTGGCGATGAGCGAGACGGGGATCGTCACGATGGGAATCAGCGCCGCCCGGAAGGAATGCAGGAA
>NZ_JBIICB010000386.1:0-2952 GCF_044239095.1 Aestuariivirga sp.
GCAACCCGCCGTCGAATTGGGCGGCGATCCTTTTACCGGCAACAGGTGACAGGCCGGGCAACATCGGGGTAGAATCGATCATGGCGGGTGTCGCTTCCCTGAAACTGCGATGATTGGCGTCAGTAACCAAATCATACGTGATTTCATAGGTTTAAGCTACACCCGCCTGTCCAGAATGCATAATTCGGGCTAAATCCATCGCGCGAATCGCTGCAAAACTCAAACAGGCAATAGTCGAGTAGCGGCTACCCGCCTGTTATCATTATCTGAACTTCATTTGACGCGCTCGTCCAAGGTCTCCTGGCACAGAGGGCATCAACAGCCAGAAGACAAAGAAATGCCGGAGAGATCAGCAGCCTTGAATCGGTTCTCTGGCTCACTCCGGACATTTACCGGGCCTGACAAGGGGATAACTTGCGCCAATTGAGAACACCGTCTGCGACGAGCTTTTCCATCAGCTTCGCGAGATCCTGATGCACAAGGACTAAACCCGCAACAGGAATTGCAAGAGCCCCATTGGCTTTCCGCTGACCTTGTTGTCTACGCCGGAGTAAAATTGGGCCACTGGGCGGCGCAAAAGTCGAACACTTGGCCCTTGGAATAAGAACGCCGGCAAGAAGGACAGCGGCCAGTCAGCCGCGCCCACAGGAGGCTGGCGGGTGATTGGCCGCCATGCACCGTGACGTTCAGGGCGGGGCGTTCAAGGCGGAAAGAATTTTCCCCTTTTCGGAAAGTACTTTCCGCGCCGTTATGGTAATGATCCAAGAGGGGACCCGGCCCCATCAAGCGCGGGGACCGCGGGAGGCGCTGCTCAGCTGGGCGGATCGAGCGCGGTGGTGGGAATGGCGGCGCCCCCGTCCAGAGCCCGCCAGGCTGGCTCGAGGTATCGCCGGCCGGGCATGGCCGGAATCCCGGTCATGTCATCCGGGGTGCGCGCGGGTTCTGCCGCGCTGCCGGCACGCCACTCCCCTGCTATGATATGGCTGCAACTGGACCAGTCTCGCCCGCCTCCGGCCCCGGCGCCGCCGGATCGGCCAGCTTCGACGCCGTAATCAGCGCGACGTCGAGCTCATGCCGGGAGACATCGCGCTGGGCGGTGAGCGTAGCGATCTGAGCCTTGAGCGCGCTTACCTGAGCCTCAAGGCTGGTGACGGTGAACATCATCCGTGCCTTGAGAGTGTCGAGTTCGGTCCCGGTGATACCGAGAGTGGTGATCCGGCAGAACGCACCGGTCACATGGCATGAGTGAACGGCTTCTCCTGAGCGACTGCCGTTGGCCTCAAGCAACCTTCGACACATCCTCCTCATCCTCGAGCGACGTGATCTTCACAATGTTGCGGAACTCATCCACAAGGTCGGGCTGCCGGCGCTGCAGATAGCTGGCGACAGCCTTGTTGGTAAGGAGCTTGTTCAGATAGCCGCGGGCCAGAACCATGTCGAGCATGTCGTTGCCATAGGATTGCTCGATCAGCTTGAAGCGGCTCTGCACCAGGGACATCTCCTTCTCCATGCGGGATATCTCGGCAGCCGCAAGCCCCCTGAAGCGCTTGGGCTGGCTCGCCTCGACCAACTGGTCGGGTGGCGTTGCTGCGAGAAGAGCGCCGGCATAGTTGACGGAGAAGTTGTTCATCGAACACATCAGATCAGCACACTCGATCTGGCGTTGCGGCTTCATCTTCTTCAGCTGACGCATCACATCTCCGGAGAAGTTCCGGTCCTTGAGCATCTCCTCGACCTCGGGGCAGATGCCGTCAAGGAGGTCGCGCTTGCGCCGCAGCGAGGCGACATTGATGTCGAGCGCCTTCGCCAGCCGCTCCTCGGGAACACCCCGCTCGAGGGCGCGGAGGATCATGTAGTGCTCCTGCACCGTGGCGAGACGGTTGACCCGCTTGTTGTAAGTGTACCCCTCGTCGTCGCAGGAGACGAGGCAGGTCACAGCTGCCAGTCCCAGCTCACGCATCGCCAGCAGGCGGAGGTGGCCATCGAGCAGCATGTGGAGCCCGGAGGCCGGATCGGGCGGGGTGACGATCAGCGGCTCGATCAGTCCGATCTCCCGGATCGACGAGCGGATCTGGGCAAACTTCCGGGTCTTGCGGAACTCGGGCCGGACGGAACGGGTGGGAAGCAGCTTGTCGAGGCTTGTCTCGAAGGTCTGGCCCTCGAACCCGATCTGAACCCGGCCTGTCATCTGATATCTCCCCCGTTCTTGCCCGGATCGAGGATCGCGGGCATGGATGTGAGCCCTTCGGCGCGCAGCAGGTTCAGGAAGTCCTCATCGGCCAGCAGGCGGCTCATGGCGCCCGAGATGAAGGCGAGGCGCTGCTGCACCACGTCAGCCTTGCGGATCAGCATCTTCTGCCGGTCCACCTCCCGGTTGTAGGCGCGCACGAGGGCGGAGGAGGTGAGCCTCTGGCCAGCCCTCTGGCCACCCTTTTGACCGTAGGCCTTTCCAACACGGCGGCGCTCGTCGATCAGGCGCTTGACGGTGAGGACCTTCTTGCCGCGAAGTTCGCCCGACTCGTAGGCAGACTGCATCACCTCCTGTATCCGGGCGTCGTCGCTTCCCGCCTTGGCGATGGCGATGGCGACCGCCAGTGGTATGCGGCCTGCTTCCACGGCCGTGAGCAGCCGCTGCTCGCCCTTCTCGAGCAGTTCCAGCATGCCCGCGACCCATCTCTGCTCAAGCCCTGTCTTGCGGGCGATGGCAGCGACGTTGTGCCCACGCTTGCGCATGCTGCGGATCGCCTCGAGGAGTTCCAGCGTACGCGGCGTGTGGCGGGCGATGTTCTCGACCAGGCTCATCACGAAGGCCTCATCGTCGGAGGCCTCGATCACCTGGGCGGGGATCACTGTCTGGCCGAGAGCCTGAAACGCCTCCATGCGTCCCTGGCCGCAGACCAGAACGTAGCGCGTGCCTTGCGGGTCGGAGCGCTCCGCCACCGTGATGGGCTT
>NZ_JBIICB010000387.1:0-2946 GCF_044239095.1 Aestuariivirga sp.
CCCGAACAGGCGGTGCGTGACGTGCTGGCCTCCGCCTTTGACAGCGCAGGCCAGCGTTGCTCGGCCGCACGGCTGTTGTTCGTGCAGGAGGATGTGGCAGACCGCGTCATCACCATGCTGAAAGGTGCTATGGCGGAGTTGAAGATCGGCGATCCCATGGATTACGCCACCGACATCGGCCCGGTGATCGATGATGACGCGCGCCAGATGCTGGAGGCTCACAAGGCCCGCATGGCGGCGGAGGCCAGGACCATCCTCGACATGGCCCTGCCGGCGGATTGCGCGAAAGGCACCTTCGTGTCTCCTGCGGCCTATGAGATCTCATCGGTGTCGAGCCTCACGCGCGAGGTGTTCGGACCCGTGCTGCATGTGGTGCGCTTTGGAGGTGACAGGCTGGCGGATGTGTGCGCGGCGCTCAATGGCACGGGCTATGGCCTGACGCTGGGCCTGCACACCCGCATCGAGCGCACGGCAGCCGAAGTGCGCCGCCTGATGCGGGTTGGAAACATCTATGTGAACCGCAACCAGATCGGCGCCGTGGTGGGCGCGCAGCCATTCGGTGGTGAGGGCCTGTCAGGCACAGGCCCCAAGGCCGGTGGCCCGCACTATCTCCACCGCTTCGCAACCGAGCGCGTGTGCTCGACCGACACCACGGCGTCCGGCGGCAATGCGGCGCTGATGTCGATGTAGCGTTTACTCCTCCTCGCCGAAGCCGATGCCGCGCGCCACTGCGGTGCGGCCGAACTTGCCGCGGATCTTGTCGACGGCGAGTTCGGCCCTGGCGCGGGCGGCGGTTGTCATGTCGAGGGTTTCGGTTTCCTGCTCGGGGCTCGCTGGCGTGAGGCCCGTGATGCCAACACCGATGAGGCGGAAGGCGGCGCCCGTCGCCTCGCGGCCAAGCAAGGGCAGGGCCGCGTCATAGATGCGTGAGGCGAGCAGGGTGGGATCGGAAAGCGAGACGTTGCGGGTGCGCGTCTTGAAATCCGTGGTCTTGAGCTTCAGCACCACGGTGTGGCCGGCAACCCCTTCCGCCTTGGCGCGGCGGGAGACCTTTTCCGCCAGCGGCCAGAGGATGCGCTCAAGCTCGGCGCGGTCCTTGATGTCCGTGTTGAAGGTTGTCTCCGCGCTGATCGATTTCGAATGATCCTCGGTCGAGACGATGCGCTGGTCCTCGCCGCGGGAGAGGTGGTAGAGCCTGGCGCCCATGCTGCCGTAGCGGCGCATGAGGTCGTTCTTTTCCATCTGCTGCAATTGGCTGATCATGGTGATGCCGCCCTTGGCGAGTTCCGCCTGCATGGCCTTGCCCACGCCCCAGATGAAGCCCACGGGCTTCGCGGCGAGAAAGCTTAGCGTTTCAGCGCGGCCCAGCACGGAGAAGCCGCGCGGCTTCTCGAGGTCGGAGGCGAGCTTGGCCAGGAACTTGTTGTGGGAGAGGCCAACTGAGGCGGTGATGCCGGCCTTCTCCGTGATGCGCGTCAGAAGTCGGGCCAGGGTGAGGGCGGGGCTCATGCCATGGACACGCGCCGTGCCGGTGAGGTCGAGAAAGGCCTCGTCGATCGAGAGTGGCTCGACCAGCGGGGTGACTTCAAGCATCATCTCCCGAACCAGTCTTCCGGCTTCGGCGTATTTCGCCATGTCGGGCTTGATGACCACGGCGTCCGGGCAGAGGGCCAGCGCCTTGAACATGGGCATGGCTGATTTGACACCATGGATGCGCGCGACATAGCAGGCGGTGGCCACGACCCCCCGCGTGCCGCCGCCGACGATCACCGGCCTGTCGGCGAGTTCCGGCCGGTCGCGCTTCTCCACAGCGGCATAGAATGCATCGCAGTCGATATGGGCGATGGACAGCGCATGCAGCTCCGGATGCCGGATGAGGCGCGGGCTGCCGCAGCCACGGCAACGCTGCTCATCACCCCGGACGAGTGAAAGGCAGTCGCGGCAGAAGCCCGCCGTCTCAGCGCCGTCATGCATGGCAGGGAGTTTAGCGCGCGGCGGCGAAATGGGAAACACGCGGCGGGATCGCTGGAGGACGCCGCCTTTCGGGCCTCACGCCCCGATCAGCGCCATGACATGCGGCTTCGCCTCGTCCCAGCGGCCGGTGCGCAGCGAGACATAGTCGAGTGGTGCGATGTGGCGTGCGAAGCGCTCATCGTGCAGGAAGTGGATGAGGTGAACCTCCGGCGCGTATTCATAGGCCGATGCAATGTATTGCGGGCTGTCGTCGATGAAGACGGCGTCACGGCGGGCGGCGCGGCGGAGAAGGTCGCTGATCGCCGGGCCCTTGGGGCCGGAATTGGTAACAACCGGGAAGGGCAGGCCATGGTCTGCCAGGTTCTCGCGGCGGTGCCCGCCTGCCGAATGGGGAAGATTGGTGAGCAGCACCACATCGGCCGCCTCGCCGATGTGAAGAAGCGATTCGACCGCGCCGTCGATCGTCTCCATGTGGCGGGTGCGCTCGTCGAAGAACCGGTCGATGAGTTCTCCCACCCGGTGGTCCCCGGCGGGCTCGCCGGTGTCGCGGCACCTGACATTGCCGTTGAGCGCGAAGCTCGCCGTGTCGAGCCACAGGTTCTCCAGCGCCAGGAGGCGCTCGAAGTCCCGCGTGAAATGCACGATCACCTCGTCGACATCGCAGATGACGAGCGGGCGTCCGGTGAAGGTCAGGCCTTCGAGCTGACCAAGGGTGATGTCAGAAATCAACTGCGGCTCCAGGAAGTTTGCGGCGCAACTGGCCGATGCGTTCCGGCTTCAGGCCATGTTCCTCGGCAAAGATCAAGAGCAGGGAATCATCCGCCAACAGGTGATCGAGCACGCCTCCGAGGAAGGCCGGGTCTTCGGCGGAGGCGCGAATATCCCCGATCCCGAGGCCTGACAGATCCATGAAGCGTGACAGCCGCTCCGGATCCGTGGCCAGAAAGCTAAGCGCTTTCAGGGCGATGACCT
>NZ_JBIICB010000005.1:0-42170 GCF_044239095.1 Aestuariivirga sp.
AGACGGCATCGCCCGTTGCGGCCCGGAAGCCAAGGTTGAGAAGCCCGATCACGCCTGCAACCGCGATGGCGGCGAACAGCACGATCGCGACGGAGCGCGGGTTCTCGGGCGCGACGGCCCGGGCAAAGCGCTGCCAGGACCTTCCGGGCTTCGCCCGCGCCCAGTCCGAGACGCGTGCGAGCAGGTGGTTGAGGTAGGGCGACACACCGGCAGCGGCCAGACGGATGACGTAGCCCGCGAGCGCCAGCAGGACCAGCAGCACCAGCAGCACAACCAGCAGGCGTCCGCTCAGCTCGCCCGCAAAGGCCAGCCCCTGGCCGATCAGAACGCCCGGCAGCACATGGACGAAGGCCCAGACGACGGCCGAGGTCACGTTCACGAAGAGGAAGAAGGCCTGGTTCATGCCCAGCATGCCAACCACGCCCGGCACCACGGACTTGACGCCCGGTACGAAGCGGCCGATCGCGACGCTCTTGCCGCCGTGCTCGCGCACGAAGTCCTCGCCCTTGGCGACGAGTTGCGGATAGTGGTTGAGCGGCCACATGGTCTTGAGGCTCTCGCCGAAGAAACGCCCTGCCCAGTAGGAAAGCTGGTCACCCACAATTGCGCCGAGCGTGGTAACGATAATGACGGGCCAGAAACTCAGGTGCCCCGTGCCGATGAGCACGCCGGCGCCCACGAGAACCGCGGTCGAGGGCACGAACAGGCCGATGATCAGCAGCGCCTCGCCCATGGCGACGAAAAAAATGATGACCAGTGCCCACTCCGGATTGGTGGAGAAAAAGTCAAGATAGGGCTTGATCACATCCATCACGGCGGGGCTGGTCCTCGAGGTTTCCAGGCGGCCATCTCGCAAATGATTGCGACAGCCGCCAGACGGCCCGCAATGAGCCGGTCCGCTTCCGCCGTCAAGCCGTCATGCCCCTCCCATTTCCCGGCGGGTGTGGGTAAGGAGCTCGGCGGTAATGGTGGCGGGGCGGCGGACATGGGGCAACAGATAAGCAATATGACGCGAAAAACACAGACCCTGCCTGTCCCGCATGGCGAATGGATGCAAGATCCGGCCGGTTCATGCTATGGGCCCCCATGTCAGATATTCCCATGAACCTCGGCACGGTGAGTGAAACCCGCAAGTGGCTAGGCTTTGCCGGCCTCTGCATCGCCATGTTCATGGCGGTCCTGGACATTCAGATCGTCATCACCTCGCTGAGCGTCATCGAGGAGGCGCTCGGCATCGGCGCCGACAGGATGAGCTGGATCCAGACCTCTTACCTCATCGCCGAGATCATCACCATTCCGCTCACCGGGCTGCTGATGCGGGTCCTGTCACTCAAGCGGCTGGTACTCATCGCCATCACCGTCTTTACCGCCGCCTCGATCGGCTGCGCGCTCAGCACGAGTTTCGCCCAGCTGGTGACGTTCCGCACGTTCCAGGGCATGGGGGCAGGCATATTGATCCCCACGATGTTTTCCGCCGTTTTCTTGCTGTTCCGGCCGGGGCAGGAACAGGCGCTGGCCACAGTCATGGGCGGCATTCTGGCTGTCATCGCTCCGACCATGGGCCCGGTTACCGGCGGGCTGATCACCGAAACGCTGTCCTGGCACTGGCTGTTCCTGATCAACGTGGCGCCCTGCTTCATCGCCGCGGTTCTGGTCTTTGCCTGCTTCCCGCGCGAGCCCATCAAGCTCGGGCTCCTGAAGCAACTTGACGTAGCATCTCTGATCTTCCTTGCGGTGTCGCTCGCCGCCCTCGAGATCGGCCTGAAGGAGGCGCCCGACCAGGGGTGGCTGTCACCCCTCTCGCTGGCGCTGTTCGGCACCTTCGCAGGCCTGACCTGGCTGATGGTGATCCGGCCCGCGCCAGTTGTCGACTTCAGCCTGCTCAAGGACCGTTACCTCGCCTACGGCTGCGGGCTGAGCTTCATTCTCGGCATCGGCCTTATCGGATCGGTCTATCTGCTTCCCGTGTTCCTCGCGCTGGTGGGCTACATGGGACCGCTCGAGATCGGCATCATCATTCTTGTCACCGGGATCGCGCAGCTCGTTTCAGCCCCGCTGTCGGTCGTCCTCGACCGCCTCCTACCGCCGCGCCTGCTGGCCATGATCGGTTTCGGCGTCTTTGCTGCCGGGCTGGCCATGAGCGGCTTCGAGACAAGCGAGTCGGGGTATGACGAGTTGTTCTGGGCCCAGGTGGTGCGCGGCCTGGCACTCGGCTTCTGCATCGTTCCCGTCACCCGTTTTGCATTGGGCTTCTTGCCGGTGGAGAAGGTGAGCGATGCGAGCGGGCTTTACAACCTGAGCCGGGCGCTGGGCGGGGTCATCGGAATCGCGCTGATCGACACACTGCTGTTCACCCGCAGCGCCGAGCACGCCGACCGGATCACCAGCATGATGACGGCCGACCCTGCCGCAGCGGCAAGCCTGCTGCGGATCACGCCCGACGAGCTTCCCGACCCCGAGGACCCCACGGGCCTGCTTGGCATCATGGACACGGTGCAGGAGACTGCCGTGACCTTGGCCGTCAACGAAGCATGGCTGATGATGGGCGCACTCACCGCCCTGGCCCTGATTCTGTTGTGGCGCCTGGGGCCGATTCGGGAAGAGCCGGGCGCCGGAATGAACTGAGGGTTGCCGGAAAGGCTGTTTTCGTAACTGTGGATAGCGGTGACAACCGCTCCCTCCCCGGCTCGATCTGTCCGGTCATAGCCTGTAATCGACGGCCAAAGTGACAGGCCAATGACGGCCCGCCCCTGTGTATAGCGCTCATAAGTTGCGGGAGTTCTTGAGCTTATCCATAGAATCGTACGAAAAGAAATTCATCCGCGGGGAACGCAAGATCTCGGACACAAGATGTGGTGTTAACCTTTTGTTAAAACACTAGGCATTGACGCACCAAGTCTATAGGGACTATCTTCGCGAATGAGGCCGAGGGGTTGACGGAAGAGACCGATCGAGTGGTTTCTTCTGCAGAGCATAACTCAAGAAAAGAGCCTGCACGCCCGGGAACAGCAGTTTCCGGGGACGGGGATGTGTGTGTTTCGAACTAGGTGGAATTGGCACCTCGGGGCGTTTTTTTGCGCGCTCGTGGCAACGATATGAAAGAGGACTGAAAAAGATGCGGATTGAACGCCGTTACACCAAGGCCGGACAGGCACCCTATGCGGAGATCGAGTTCCGCCGCGCCACCAGCGAGATCAAGAATCCTGACGGCTCCGTGGTGTTCCGCCTGGAGGGCATCGATGTTCCGGCATCGTGGAGCCAGGTCGCGACCGACATTCTGGCGCAGAAGTATTTCCGCAAGGCAGGCGTGCCGAAGGCGCTGAAGCGCGTGGAGGAAGAGACTGTTCCGTCCTGGCTGTGGCGCTCCGTCGCCGACCAGGAGGCGCTTGCCGCCCTGCCTGAGAAGGAGCGCTTCACGGGTGAGCGGTCCTCAACGGAAGTGTTCAACCGTCTTGCCGGCACCTGGACCTACTGGGGCTGGAAGGGCAAGTATTTCGATACCGAGCAGGACGCGCGCGCCTTCTATGACGAGATGTGCTTCATGCTCGCCACCCAGAAATGCGCCCCCAATTCGCCCCAGTGGTTCAACACCGGCCTGCACTGGGCCTATGGCATCGATGGCCCAGGCCAGGGCCACTACTATGTCGACTCCGAAACGGGCCGCCTGACCAAGTCCAAGTCGGCCTATGAGCATCCCCAGCCCCATGCCTGCTTCATCCAGTCGGTGGCCGACGACCTCGTGAACGAGGGCGGCATCATGGATCTCTGGGTGCGCGAGGCACGGCTGTTCAAGTACGGTTCCGGCACGGGCTCCAACTTCTCGGACCTGCGCGGCGAGAACGAGAAGCTGTCGGGCGGCGGCAAGTCGTCTGGCCTCATGAGCTTCCTCAAGATCGGCGACCGGGCAGCGGGCGCCATCAAGTCGGGCGGCACCACCAGGCGCGCGGCCAAGATGGTCATCGTCGACGTCGACCATCCGGATGTGGAAGACTTCATCGAGTGGAAGGTGAAGGAAGAGCAGAAGGTGGCGGCCCTCGTCACCGGCTCCAGGACGGTGAAGAAGCATCTTCAGGCCGTGATGAAGGCCTGCGTCAACTGCGAAGGCCCGGGCGAGGATTGCTACGAGATCGACCGCAACCCGGCCCTGAAGCGCGCCGTGAAGGATGCCCGCAAGGCGCTGGTCTCCGACAACTACATCAAGCGCGTCATCCAGTTCGCCCGCCAGGGCTACAAGGAGATCGCGTTCGATACCTATGACAGTGACTGGGACGGCGAAGCCTACCGCACGGTCTCGGGCCAGAATTCCAACAACTCGGTGCGGGTGACCGACGAGTTCCTCCACGCCGTGGAGCGCGGCAGCGACTGGCAGCTCAAGTCACGCCTCTCTGGCAAGATCACCAAGACGGTGAAGGCCGCCGAGCTGTGGGACAAGATTGGCTTTGCCGCATGGGCCTCGGCCGACCCGGGCATCCAGTATCACTCCACCATCAACGACTGGCACACCTGCCCCGCCTCGGGCGAAATCCGCGCATCCAACCCGTGCTCGGAATACATGTTCCTGGACGATACGGCCTGCAACCTGGCCTCGCTCAACCTTCTGCAGTTCCGCGACGGGACTACGGGCGAGTTCGACATCGCCTCCTTCGAGCATGCGGTGCGTCTGTGGACTATCGTCCTCGAAGTGTCGGTGATGATGGCGCAGTTCCCGTCCAAGGAGATCGCCAAGCTCTCCTACGAATTCCGCACGCTGGGCCTGGGCTTCGCCAACATCGGCGGCCTGCTGATGACGGCTGGCATCCCCTATGACAGCCATGAGGGCCGTGCCATCTGCGCTGCGATCTCGGCCATCATGACGGGCGTTTCCTATGCCACCTCCGCAGAGATGGCGAAGGAACTCGGCCCCTTCGCCGGCTTCGCAAAGAACCGCGAGCACATGCTCCGCGTGATGCGCAACCACCGCCGTGCAGCCTATGGCGCGGCCGTGGGCTACGAGGGCCTGCGCACCGCCCCCGTCGCGCTGGATGAGACCGGCCTCAAGGACAAGCGCCTTGCCGAAGCCGCACGCCGCGCCTGGGACAATGCGGTGACGCTGGGCGAGCAGCACGGCTACCGCAATGCGCAAGCCACCGTGATCGCGCCCACCGGCACGATCGGCCTGGTCATGGACTGTGATACGACCGGCATCGAGCCTGACTTCGCGCTCGTCAAGTTCAAGAAGCTGGCAGGCGGCGGCTATTTCAAGATCATCAACCAGGCCGTTCCCGAGGCAATGCGCACGCTGGGCTATGGCCAGGCGGAGATCGAGAAGATCATCGCCTATGCGGTGGGCCACGGCACGCTGGCGGATGCCCCTGCCCTGAACCATACCGCCCTCAAGGCAAAGGGCTTCGGCGAGGAGCAGATCGCCAAGATCGAGTCCGGCCTCGCCTCTGCCTTCGACATCAAGTTCGTGTTCAACAAGTGGACGCTGGGCGAGGAGTTCTGCCGGACAGTGCTCGGCGTCACCGACGCGCAGCTTAACGACTTCGGCTTCGACATGCTGAGCCATCTCGGCTTCTCCAGGGCCGATATCGAGAAGGCGAACGTCCATGTCTGCGGCGCCATGACGCTTGAGGGTGCACCGGGCCTTCGTCCTGAGCACCTGCCCGTCTTCGACTGCGCCAATCCCTGCGGCCGCCTCGGCAAGCGCTATCTCTCGGTCGACAGCCACATCCGCATGATGGCGGCGAGCCAGCCCTTCATCTCGGGGGCGATCTCGAAGACCATCAACATGCCGAATGATGCGAATGTCGAGGATTGCGCCAACGCATACATGCTGTCCTGGAAGCTGGCGCTCAAGGCCAATGCGCTCTACCGCGACGGTTCCAAGCTCTCCCAGCCCCTCTCCGCCCAGCTGATCGCGGACGACGAGGAGGAGGCAGAGGATGCGGTGGACGCCCTCGCTGCGAAGCCGCTGGCCGCCCGCGTCGAGACGGTGGTGGAGAAGATCGTGGAGCGCGTCATCGAACGCGAGCGCTCGCGTGAGAAGCTGCCGAACCGCCGCAAGGGCTATACCCAGAAGTCGGTGGTCGGTGGCCACAAGGTCTACCTCCGCACCGGCGAATACGATGATGGAAAGCTGGGCGAAATCTTCATCGACATGCACAAGGAGGGTGCGGCGCTGCGCGCGATGATGAACAATTTCGCCATCGCGGTCTCCGTCGGCCTCCAGTACGGCGTGCCGCTGGAGGAGTTCGTGGACGCCTTCACCTTCACCAAGTTCGAACCTGCGGGCATGGTGCAGGGCAATGACTCGATCAAGAACGCGACATCGATCCTCGACTACGTGTTCCGTGAGCTGGCCGTGTCCTACCTCGGCCGCACCGACCTGGCCCATGTCGAACCCTCGGAGATGGGCTTCGATTCGCTTGGCAAGGGCGAAGGCTCGGACAACGCGCCGCGTGTGCCTGCCTCCCGCGTGCTGTCGTCTGGCTTCGTGCGCCGCCCCAACCTCGCCACCTCCAATGTGGTGGTGATGTCAGGCAATCAGCCGATGCCCGCGCTGCAGCTGAAGGCCGATGCGCACGGCGCCCTTGCGCTCGCCGAGATGCCCGTGGTTGCAACCCAGGTCCGCCAGGAAATGTCGATCGCGGTCGAGACCGCGGTCATCACCGCAAGCGACCGCCGCGCAGAAGCGCGCATGAAGGGCTACGAGGGCGAGAGCTGCTCCGAATGCGGCAACTTCACGATGGTCCGCAACGGAACCTGCCTCAAGTGCGATACCTGCGGCTCGACAAGCGGCTGCTCCTGAGCGAAGCAGACGATCGACGGTATGAGGAAAAGGCCGGACACGTTCCGGCCTTTTCGTTTGTTCGGGACACTGCCTTGGAGCGGAGCGCGCTCCGTCTGCTCCATCATACGAGCAGAAACTGAGGTCCCGGTTTCTATCAGCATGTGCTGCAATACAAGCGGGATGCCAGCTATCGCTGGCATGACGGTGCGAGTGGGGCGTTGATCTCACCTGACCGTCCGCCACCTCAGACATCTCATCATCACTGCCGTCACCCCAGCGGAAGCTGGGGTCCCGCTTTCTGTCCGCACGTGCTGCAACAAAAGCGGGATGCCAGCTTTCGCTGGCATGACGGTGCGAGAATTGCGAGTTGATCTCACCTGAACGGCTACGCCGCTCTCGGTGCGAAGACCCTTCTCACGCGCCTTGCGAAGGGCCGGAAAGCGGCGCCGGGGACAGCTCGCGAAAAAAATATCCACAGCTTCCTGCTCATTGGGCCGCCAGGCCTTGACAGAGCGGAGCACTCGCCCGCACCGGAAAACGCTGATCGTCAGCATACTGAACGATGGCAGAAAAGCCTTGTTTTATTGGATTTTGAGCGCATCGTGGCGCTTTCGTCCGTACAAGGACGTGTTCGCCGGTTTCCCCAGCGTTTACCGATTGTTAGAGAGATTTTCGGAGCATACAACATGTTGTCGGCATATTGCCGAATCACACAAGCGGGTGCAGTAAACATACCAATGACGGTCAAGCACGGTTCTTACATGCCAGCCTGCCCGTCTGTGTGAGGCTTACCTGCGTTGTGGGGCACTATCAACACTAGGAGAGACAGCGATGGCTGCGAAGAAAGCTGCAAAGAAGCCTGCCAAGAAGGCCGCCAAGAAGCCGGCCAAGAAGGTTGCCAAGAAGCCGGCTGCGAAGACGGTTGCCAAGAAGGCCGCCAAGAAGCCGGCCAAGAAGGCCGCCAAGAAGTAATCTTCTGAGACTTCAGGACTGGACCCCGGACGGCGCCTGCCTCCGGGGTCAGTTCTTTCTCTGCTGATGCGAAAGGGCCGCAACGATGGTTGCGGCCCTTTCGCGTTCGATCCGGCTTCTGCCTTTGCAGCCTACTGCGTGACGTAGACCTTGGCGCCCAGCTTGACGCGCTCATAGAGGTCGATCACGTCACTGTTCATCATGCGGATGCAGCCGGAGGAGACAGCACCGCCGATCGAGCCTGGCGCGTTGGTTCCGTGGATACGGTAGATGGAGCCGCCAATATAGAGTGCGCGCGCGCCGAGTGGATTGCCCGGGCCGCCCTCCATCTCGGCGGGAAGCATGTGGCCCTTGGCTGCCTCACGCTTGATCATTGCCTGTGGCGGGCGCCATGTCGGCCATTCGGCTTTCTGCACGATGGTCGAGGTGCCAGCCCACTGGAAGCCCTCCTTGCCGACGCCCACCTTGTAGCGGCGCGCCTTGCCATCGCCCGTCACAAGGTAAAGCGCGCGCTCAGGCGTTTTCACCACAATGGAGCCCGGCGCGTAACCGGTGGCCGGCGCCCAGCGGATGTCCTCGCCCGTCGGCATGTCGCGCGCCGTGGCGCTGGCCGAAGCGGTCTGGACGCCGCGGCGCGGCTTGTTGAGCAGGCATTCGAGGAAGCCTCCACAATCCCGGCGCTGCGCGGCTGCCTGCGCCTTTCTCTCACGCTGCTTCTTCTCCAGCGCCAAACGCTGCTCGCGCTTGCGGGTCTCGGCAACCTGCTTCTCCTTCGCCCTGCGGATCTCTGCGGCCTTCTTCTCTTTCGCCTTCCGGGCCTCGGCGGCCTTCTTCTCCTTGGCCTCCCGGGCCTCGGCGGCCTTGCGAGCCTCCTCGGCCTTCTTCTTCTTGATCAGCAACTGCTGCTCCGTGGGCTTCGGCGTGGCGGCGGGCGCTTCCACCGTGAATGCCAGCACCGGCATCACCGCCAGCACCAGGAGCAAAAGAAACTTGCGCATTCCCATTCCAATCCTTCCAAAGTCCCGCAATGCCCGCCTTTCAGCAAAGTTCGGCGTGGCAGGCAATTGCATTTACGTTCATATGGCGTTCACCTATGCTCGGGCAAACGCCTTGCGTCCACTCCCCAGGAGCCATCATGCGAACCTTCCACACCTTATTCGCCCTTGCCCTCATCACCGCCACTGCCCTCCCCGGCCTCGCGCAGGCAGCGGATGCTCCGCCGGCCGTGCAGGCTTTCCTCGACAATCTCGAGCGGCAGATGTCAGGCAAGCATGCCTATGAAGGCATCACGACCGATGGCAACGGCAACGCCACGATCACCAATCTCACGCTGGCCGTACCCGCCGACGGCGCTTCACCGGGCCTCAACCTGAAGGTGGGCGAGGTAACGTTCTCCGGTATCAGCGAGCAAGGCCAGGCCCTTTATCAGGTCGAGAAGGCGAACTTCAGCAACCTCTCGATGGAGGTGAGCGGCGCGGACGGCTTCAGCATCTCCGTTCCCCAGTCCAGCGCCGAAGGCTGGTATATTCGCGCGCTCGGCGAAAATCCCACGCCGGTGGATCAGCTCCTCGCCACGTCCTCCTTCGCCCGCAAGATCAGCAGCGGCCAGATCAATCTGAACGCCGGGGGCCAGTCGATCGCGGTTGACGGCGTGCAAAGCACATGGGACGGCGATCCCAACACCGGCGCGGGCACCTTCAGCATCAACGTCAACAACATTGCGATACCTGAAGCGGCGCTGGCGCTGATGGACCAGGGCGGCATGCTGAAGCAGCTTGGCTACACCAGTCTCAACCTCGACTTCACCACCACGGGCGACATGAAGCTGACAGGTGACAAGGTCAGCTACCGCTTCGATGTGGGCATCAATGGCCGCGACATCGCGAAGCTCAGCCTCGGCGCCAGCTTTGCCGATATTCCGCTCGCGGTCTATGCCCAGTTGCTCAGCGCCCACACCGAGGGCAAGGAGCCGGACTACGCCGCCCTGCTTCCGCAGATGCAGCAGGTCCTGCTCAACGGCGCCAGCCTGCGCTTCGAGGATCAGTCGCTGGTGAACAGGCTGATGCCCATGGCCGCCGCGATCAACGGCATGGACGAGAACACGCTCCGCGCCTCGATCGGTCCGATGCTGCAGCTTGCCCTGGTGCAGTTCCAGAACGAGGCCTTCGCGCAACAGGCCATGGCGGCGGTGAATGCGTTCTTCGCCAACCCCAAGTCCCTCACCATCACCGCCAAGCCGGCCGCTTCCCTGAGCGTCGCCCAACTCTCCGCCATGGATCCGAACAAGCCGGGCGAGGCAATCACCAAGCTCGGCCTGACGGTGACGGCGAACGACTGACCTACTCGGCCGCTTTCGCGATCAGCCCGGCATCATTGGCGGGCGCGGAGACCGGCAGGCCCAGCACGTCCGAGGCGTTCTCGGCGTCGTGCATGTGCCGCCGGTCGCGCGCCACATAGGAATAGATCGCGGGCGTGATGAACAGCGTGAACAGCGTGCCGATGGTCATGCCCGCCGCGATTACGACGCCGATGTCGAAGCGGCTCCTGGCGCCAGCGCCATCCGCGATCAGCAGCGGCACGACGCCGATCACCATGGCGGCGGTCGTCATCAGAATGGGCCTGAGGCGGACGGCTGCGGCCTCCTTGATGGCTGTGTTCTTGTCGTAGCCCAGGGTCTCCTGCAGCTTGTTGGCGAATTCCACCATCAGGATGCCGTGCTTGGCGATGAGGCCGATCAGCGTCACGAGGCCGATCTGGGTGTAGATGTTGATGGTGCCGGAGCCTAGGTTCACGGGCGGGTTATTCATCATCGCGCCATTGATCTCGCCCAGGATGAACAGCACGAAGAGCGCACCGAACACCGTGGCGGGCAGGCCGATCAAGATGATGAACGGGTCGCGGAAGCTTTCGAACTGGGCGCTCAGCACCAGGTAGATCAGCAGCAACGCCACGGCGAAGGTGACAGCCAGCGTGTTGCCCTCCTTCACGAACTGGCGGCTCTCGCCCTTGAAGTCATAGGCCATGCCCTGCGGCATGATCTCGTCGGCCTTCTTCTTGAGGAAGTCGATGCCTTCGCCGATGGTGCGGCCGGGGAATGGCACGCCCTGCAGCATGGCGGAGTTCAGCTGCTGGAAGGTGGAGAGCCCGTTGGGCTGCACCGTCTGCGAGACCGTGGTGAAGGCGCCGAGCGGCACCATGGAGCCATCGGCCGCGCGCACCCGGAAGCTGAGGATCTGGTCGACCGACTCCCGCTCGGTGCGCGGCACCTGCGGGATCACCTGATAGCTGCGCCCGTCCACCGTGAAGCGGTTGACATTGTTGCCGCCGAGCAGCGTGGCAAGCGTTGCGCCCACGTCCTGCATGGTGACGCCCAGCCGGTTGGCGCGGTCCTTGTCGACGACGAGTTCCACCTGCGGCGTCTGGAAGCGCAGGTCGGCGTTGGTGAAGATGAACAGGCCACTCTTCATCGCCTCAGCCTTGAGCTGATCCAGCACATCGGCAAGCCGCGTGTAGTCACCCGGATAGGTGAGCACGAATTCGATGGGGAGGTCGCCCGCACCCACAGGAATTGCCGAGGGCGCGGTGGCAAAGATGTTGACGCCCGAGACCGCCTTGAACTTCGGCTGCAGCTCGCCCATCACCGAAAGGTCGGAGCGGTCACGCTCGCCCCATGGCTTCAGGATGAGGCCCATGAAGGCCGAATGCGGGTTGGGGAATCCGTTGATGGCGAAGAGGTTCTGCTTCTCCGGAACGGCGAGGAAGGTCTTCGTCAGGTCATCGGTGTAGGTGGTGAGGTAATCGAGGTTGGTGTGCTCCGGTGCATTGATGAAGGCGAATAGCACGCCCTGGTCTTCCGCCGGCGCCAGCTCACGGTTGATGGCGTTGTAGAGAATTCCGGAGAGCACGATGGTGAGCACCGCGATCCAGGCAAACACCGAGCGCTGCCGGATCGTGCCGTCAAGACGCCTGCGGTAGAAGCGCTGCAGGCCTCCGAAGACGCGCTCCACCAGGCGGCCGAACCAGGAGAGCTCGGCATGCGGCTTCAGCATCTTGGAGGTCATCATCGGCGACAGCGTCAGCGCGACGATGCCAGACACGATGACCGCACCCGCCAGCGTGAAGGCGAATTCGCGGAACAGCGCGCCGGTGAGGCCCGAGGTAAAGCCGATCGGCGCGTAGACCGCGGCAAGGGTGACGGTCATGGCGATGACCGGGCCGGTGATCTCGCGCGCACCCTTGATCGCCGCGTCGAAGGGCTTCATCCCCTCCTCGATGTGGCGGTGGATGTTCTCGACCACCACGATCGCATCGTCGACCACGAGGCCGATGGCGAGAACCAGCGCCAGCAACGTCAGCAGGTTGATCGAATAGCCGAAGGCCACCAGCACCAGGGCCACGCCGATGAGCGAGAGCGGAATGGTGACCACCGGAATGATGGTGGAGCGGATGTTGCCGAGAAACAGGAAGATCACGACAATGACGATGAGCCCGGCTTCGGCCAGCGTCTTGCCCACTTCCCAGATCGAGGCATTGATGAATTCGGTCGCGTCATAGGCGATGTTCGCCTCAAGTCCGGAGGGCAGCATGCGCTGGACCTCGGGCATGGCCTCGCGCACCTGCGCGATGACGGTGAGCGGGTTGGCGTCGGGCGTCGTCTGGATGCCCATGAACACGGCCTTGAGGCCGTCGAAGGCGGAGGTCGAATTGTAGTTTTCGGGCCCGAGGTCGACGGTTGCAACCTGGCCCAGCCGGATCACGGAGCCGTCGCGCGTGGCGATAACAAGGTTTTCGAACTGCTCCGGCGTCTCGAGCGAGGTCTGGGCATTGATGTTCTGCTGGGTGAAGTCCGACTTCACCTCGCCCGCCGCCGTGGTGAAGTTGTTGGCCGCCAGCGCCTGGCGGATGTCGAGCGGGGTGATGCCGAGCGAGGCCATCTTCTCCGGGTCCAGCCAGACGCGCATCGCGAAGGTTGACCCGCCGAGAATCTCGGCAGACGCCACGCCGTTGATGGCCTGCAGCTTGGGCTTCACCACGCGGTCGAGATAGTCGGAAATCTGCGGCGGCGACATCTGCTCCGACTTGAAGCTGATGTACATCAGCGCAAAGCCCGCGCCCGTGGTGCGCTTGACCACGGGGTCGTTCGCCTCCTCGGGAAGCACGCCCTTGACCTCGTTCACCTTGGAGAGAACGTCGGCAAGGGCACGGTCAGCGTTGGCATCCAGGCGAAGCTTCAGCGTGATGGTCGAGACGTTCTGGGACGAACGCGATTCGATAATGTCCACGCCCTCGGTCGAGGCCACGGCCTGCTGCAGGGGGGTGGTGATGAAGCCCTTGATCTGATCGGCATTGGCGCCAGGATAGACAGTGACGATCTCGATCTTGGTGTCTGACACCTCGGGGAACTGGCGGATGGGCAGCTGGAAGATCGCCTGAAGGCCCGCCAGCAGGATCAGGAGGCTCACCACGGTCGCGAGGACCGGGCGCTTCACGAAGATGTCGGTGAAATGCATGCCGCTTGGCCCTTACTGGATGGTGTTCGCGTCGCGGAGCTTAAGGGCAATCGAATTGTCGATCACCACCTTGCTGCCCTGGTCGATCTTGTTCTGCCCGGCGGTCACCACCTGGTCTCCCGGCTTCAGCCCGCTTTCGATCGCCACGCGGCCCTCTCGCACGGAGCCGGTCTTGACGAAGCGGCGCTCGATCACGCGCTCCTCGATCTCCTTGCCGTCCGTGCCGGTCGTCTTCACCGTGTTCACGACGAAGACATTGTCGCCGTAGAGCGAGAAGGTCACCGCCGTCTGCGGCACGGTGATGACCTCCTGAGTGTCGCCCGCGTCGACCAGCACGTTTGCGTACATGCCGGGCACCAGCTTCTTGTCCGGATTGGCAATCTCGGCCCTCACCGTAATCATCCGGCTGGTGTCGGAGACCCGCGCATCGGTCGTGGTGATCTTGCCGGTGAAGCTCTCCCCGGCGTAGGCATTGAAGGTTGCGGTCACCTTCTGGCCGAGGACGATGCGTCCGAAATCCGTCTCCGGCACGGTGAAGTCGACGTAGACGGGGTCGATCTTCTGCAGCCAGACGATCTTCTGACCAGGCGCCAGAAAGCTGCCGAGCGCAATGTCATTGAGGCCCACGCGGCCGTCCCACGGCGCATAGATGTATTTCTGCGCAATTTCCGCGCGGCGGCGGTCGAGCGTGGCCTGGAGAACGCGCTTGCGGGTCTTCAGCGTGTCGAGTTCGGTGCGCGCCACCACGCCCTTGGCGGCCAGCGCCTCGCGGCGGATCAGGTCCGTGTCGGTATTGGCGAGTTCGGCCGCGATCGAACGCATGTCGGCCTCCTCGGTCTGGGTGTCGAGCTTCACGAGCAGCTTGCCCTTGGGCACGTCCTCACCCGACACGAAATTCACTTCCGTGACGATGCCGCCGACCTGCGGCGTGATGTCGATGCCCTGGAAGGCGGTGAGCGTGCCAATGCCCGAAATCTGCGGCTGCCATGTATCGGTGCGCGCCGCCTCGGCCGAGACCGTTTCAGGCGGCACGGGGGCGCCCAGAATGACTTCCGCCAGCATCTTCGGCTTGAAGTCGAAGGCATAGAAGGCGATGGCCCCGGCCAATCCGCCAAGGATCACGGTTGAGAGCAGGAGATAGAGAATACGGCGTATCATGTTGTTCGGGTCCCAGTCCTATTCCGCCGCCTGCTGCGGGAGACCCAGCAGGAGTTCGGCCTTCTTTTCCTTTAGTACTCGCAGGCCAGCGCTCAGCACCGCCTCACCGTAATCCGCCACGAAGCGCGCCCCGGCGAGGGGCTGCTCCGAGCACCGGCATTCACCTATACGTGCGAGATCGCCTTCGATGTCAGCAATCTGCTTGTCGATTGCAGCCCGCATCATTTCCGGCGTGATATACTCTTGCAGCAGCATCTGGAACAGGAATTCGGACTTGTACTTGTCGCGCCCTGGCACCACCGAAATGGCGCGGGCCAGCGCATCATGCCCCTTGGGGGTGATCGCATACACCTTCTTGTCTGGCTTGCCGGACTGCTCCTCCGCCCTGACGGTGACCAGTCCCTCGCCCGCAAGTTGTGTCAGCGCGGGATAGATCGATCCGAAGCTGGCATCGATGAAATGGCTGAACAGCCCCTCCTCGATGTCCTTCTTGATCTCATAGCCCGAAGCCTCTCCAGTGGAGAGGATGCCAAGGCAGAGCGTCCTGACGTTCATGTCAATTACGTTCCGATATATTCCAGTTCGATAGATGACGATCCGATATATATCGGATCGGAATAGTACACAAGTCGAATCTGCCACCACTTCGGTGGACGGCCCCTTGTGCGGAAAAATCCATCTAGGTAAGAGGGATCAACGGCAGCACAAGAATAACGCCGAGCAAATCACAAAAAGGGTGGGACGATGGAGTATTTTCTCCAGCAACTGATCAATGGCATCACGCTTGGGTCAATCTACGGCCTGATCGCCATTGGCTACACCATGGTATTCGGCATCATCGGCATGGTGAACTTCTCCCATGGCGACGTCTTCATGGTTTCAGCGTTCATTGCCCTGATCGCTTTTCTGGTCGTCACCACATGGCTGGGGATTTCCAGCATTGCCATCGCCCTCATCGTCATGCTGGTCGTGGGCATGACCTTGACGGGATTGTGGAGTTGGGTGATCGAAAAACTGGCCTACCGGCCACTACGCGGCAGCTTCCGGCTCGCGCCGCTGATCTCCGCCATCGGCGTGTCGCTCGTGCTTTCGAACTTCATCCAGATCGTCCAGGACCCGCGCAACAAGCCCATTCCGCCCATGTTCGACCCCTCGGCGGTCATCCCGATCACCACCGGCGAAAACGGCTTCGCGGTGGTCCTCGCCTACAAGCAGATCGTCATCGTGCTGGTGACGGCTGTTCTCCTTGGCATCTTCTGGTACATTGTTCAGAAGACGTCGCTCGGCCGCGCCCAGCGTGCCTGCGAGCAGGACCGCAAGATGGCCGCCCTGCTTGGCATCAATGTCGACCGCACGATCTCAGCCACCTTCGTCATGGGCGCCGGCCTCGCCGCCGTGGCGGGTGTCATGTATCTGATGCAATATGGTGTGATTTCCTACCAGG
Organism: Aestuariivirga sp.; assembly: GCF_044239095.1. Lineage (GTDB taxonomy): Bacteria > Pseudomonadota > Alphaproteobacteria > Rhizobiales > Aestuariivirgaceae > Aestuariivirga. Next base: position 15,857 of record NZ_JBIICB010000005.1, read on the forward strand.
ACGGCTTCATCCCCGGCGTCAAGGCCTTCACCGCTGCCGTGCTGGGGGGCATTGGTTCGCTCCCGGGCGCCGTCATCGGCGGACTGCTGATCGGCCTCATCGAGACCTTCTTCTCCGGCTATTTCTCCCTGGCCTATAAGGACGTCGCCGCCTTCTCGATCCTCGCCATCGTCCTCATCTTCATGCCACAAGGGCTGCTCGGGCGGCCTGAGGTCGAGAAGGTCTGATCATGGCTAGCACGAAAGACTCCGCGGGCTCATCCGTCCGCAACACGCTGATCGGCGTGTTGATCGTCGCGGCCATTGCGCTTGGCCTGTTCGGACCCCTGATCGGTCTCAAGACCGAGCAGAACATGGACAATGAGCTCATACTGCTGTTCAGGCCCTGGCATGCCTTCGCTGCCATCCTCGCTGCAGTGGTGGGCTATCTCATCATCAAGGCCGTGAAGGCCGCCGCGGAGAAGCGCGCTGCCTCCGCCACCACCAAGCCAGCTGCAGCCCCTTCGGCGATCGCCAAGGTGCTGGCGCCGGGCGGGCTTGCCTTCGTCATCGGCTATCCGCTGCTCGTCATCCTGCTTGCGGGCGTCGGCGGCATTCCGAAGTGGGTCGACAATTTCGGCATCCTGATCCTGATCTATGTGATGCTCGGCTGGGGGCTCAACATCGTGGTGGGCCTCGCGGGCCTTCTCGACCTTGGCTATGTCGCCTTCTACGCCATCGGCTCTTACTCCTACGCGCTCCTGGCGCTGCATTTCGGCTGGTCGTTCTGGCTGTGCTTGCCGGTCGCGGGCATTCTCGCGGCCTTCTGGGGCATCCTTCTGGGCTTCCCCGTGCTGCGATTGCGGGGCGACTACCTTGCCATCGTGACGCTTGCCTTCGGCGAGATCATCTATCTCGTGGCCAAGAACTGGAAAGACTTCACCGGCGGCGGTGCCGGTATCTCGGCGCCGCGCATCACCTTCTTCGGCATCAAGTTCGACGGCACGCCCGACGGCTTTGCCGCCTGGCTATCCTGGTTGCTGAGCAGCATCACCACCACCTTCGGCTTCGATCCGGTGACGATCCCGCCCGCGCCCTGGTACCGGACGATCTTCCTCTACTACGTGATTGTCGTACTGGCGCTCATGACAGCCTGGGTCACGCTGAGGCTGCGCCGCCTGCCCGTGGGCCGCGCCTGGGAGGCGCTGCGCGAGGACGAGATCGCTTGCCGCTCGCTCGGCATCAACACCACCAGCACCAAGCTCACGGCCTTTGCCTGCGGCGCCTTCTTCGGTGGCCTTGCCGGCGCCTTCTTCGGCGCCCGCCAGGGCTTCGTCGATCCGGAGGGCTTCAAGTTCATCGAATCGGCGATCATCCTCGCCATCGTCGTGCTTGGCGGCATGGGTTCGCTCCTCGGTGTGGCGATTGCGGCCGTGGCCATGCAGGGCGGAACCGAGATCCTGCGTGAACTCGATTTCCTGAAGAGCATCTTCGGCCAGGACTTCAAGCCGGAACTCTTCCGCATGCTGATCTTCGGTACCGCCATGGTGATCATCATGCTCTGGAAACCGCGAGGATTCGTCTCAGTCCGGCAACCAACAGCCTTCCTCCACGAAAAGAAGGCCATAGGTTCGGATAATGTCAAAGAAGGTCACGGCTGATGGCGGGCTTGGCAACTTCCGCAAGTGTGCTCTCCGTGGAGCACCTGACGGTCCGTTTCGGTGGCCTGACTGCCGTGAACGATCTGAGCTTTGTGGCTCGCCACGGCGAGATCACGGGCCTCATCGGGCCGAACGGTGCTGGCAAGACGACGGTGTTCAACTGCATTACCGGCTTCTACAAGCCGACGGCAGGCCTCATCACCATGTCCCATCTGGACGGCCGCTCCTTCTACCTGGACCGCATGCAGGACTTCCACGTTGCCGCAAGGGCACGCGTGGCGCGCACCTTCCAGAACATCCGGCTGTTTTCGGGCATGACGGTGCTGGAGAACCTGCTGGTGGCCCAGCACAACATGCTGATGAGGGCGTCGGGCATGTCGGTCGCCGGCGTGTTCGGCCTGCCCGCCTATACCCGTGCCGAGCGCAGCGCAAAAGAGCGCGCGGCTGAATGGCTGAACCGGGTCAACCTCTATGACCGTGCGGACGATCCGGCAGGCGAACTGTCATACGGCGCGCAGCGCCGCCTCGAGATTGCCCGCGCCATGTGCACCGATCCCGTACTCCTCTGCCTCGACGAGCCAGCGGCCGGCCTCAACCCCCGCGAGTCGGCCGAACTCAATGAACTGCTGCTGTCCATCCGGGATTCCGACAAGACGTCGATCCTGCTCATCGAGCATGACATGTCCGTGGTGATGAAGATTTCCGATCACATCGTGGTTCTCGAATACGGCCAGAAGATCTCCGACGGCACACCAGCCGACGTGAAGGCCGACCCGCGCGTCATCGCCGCCTATCTCGGCGTCGAGGATGACGAGATCGAGTCCAGGCCCGAAATCGCCGAACTGGTTGCCAAGGCGGGTGCCGAGCTGCCGCAGGGCGGCGCTGGAGGCCACCCATGAGCGCCCTCCTCTCTGCCCGCGGCGTCAAGACCTATTACGGCAAGATCGCCGCCCTCAAGGGCGTCGACATCGATGTGAACGAAGGCGAGATCGTCACGCTGATCGGCTCCAACGGTGCCGGCAAGTCGACGCTGATGATGACCATCTTCGGCAATCCGCAGGCCCGTGAGGGAACGATCACCTTCAACGGCCAGGACATCACGCGGTTGCCGACCCAGGAGATCGCCAAGCTCAGGATCGCGCTGTCGCCGGAAGGCCGCCGCATCTTCCCGCGCATGTCGGTCCTCGAGAACCTGCAGATGGGCGCCACCGTCGACGGCTATGCCCATCTCGAAGAGGACGTAGCGCGCGCCTTCACGCTGTTCCCGCGCCTGAAGGAACGCATGAACCAGCGCGGCGGCACGCTTTCGGGCGGCGAGCAGCAGATGCTGGCGATCGCGCGCGCCCTGATGGCGCGGCCGAAGCTTCTGCTCCTCGACGAGCCGTCGCTGGGTCTCGCCCCGCTGATCGTGAAGCAGATCTTCGAGGCGATCCGCGATCTCAACCGCAAGGAAGGGCTCAGCGTCTTCCTTGTCGAGCAGAACGCCTTCCACGCCCTCAAGCTGGCCCACCGCGCCTATGTGATGGTGAATGGGCTCGTCACCATGAGCGGCACCGGGGAAGAGTTGCTGAAGCGCCCGGAGGTTCGCGCTGCCTACCTCGAAGGCGGAGCGCACTAGGAGACTGCAATGGAAAAGACGTTTTGGGTCTACGTGCTGCTGACGCTGCTGTTTGGCGGCGGGGCAGCCATCCTGATGGGGCGCAGCTTCGCCCAGAACTGGCGTAACGTCTGGCTCCTCGTCATCGCGTCCCTGGGGCTCGCACTCGGCGTCCGCTTCCTGCACTTCGCGCTCTTCGAGGAGCAGTTGCTCACAACCCTGGGCTATGCTGCAGATGCCGCGACCATGATCGTGCTGGCGCTGTTCGGCTTCCGCTGGAAGCGCACCCAGCAAATGACCAGCCAATACTACTGGCTGTACGAGCGTACCGGCCCGCTGACCTGGCGGAGCAAGAGCTGATCCGGCCCTCCGGCAGCTCGTCACGAAAACGGATGACATGACCTCGGTTTGGCGCAAATATGCCAACCAAGGCGGTGCGTCCGCTGAAAGGGCCCCAGACGGGGCTCCCACTGAGAAGACGATAGGGAGAACTGAATGAAGAAGAACTGGATTACGGGCGTTGTCGCCGCAGCAAGCGTGCTGCTGGCCACATCCGCCTATGCCGAGACGCTGAAGATCGGCCTCGGCGGTCCCTTCACGGGTCCGAACGCAGCCTTCGGTGCGCAGATGCAGAAGGGCGCCGAACAGGCGGCCGCTGACTTCAACGCCGCCGGCGGCATCATGGGCATGCAGATCGAGCTGGTGCTGGGCGATGACGTGTCGGACCCCAAGCAGGGCGTGTCGGTCGCCAACAAATACGTCGGTGAGGGCATCAAGTTCGTCGTCGGCCACTTCAACTCCGGCGTGACCATGCCGGCCTCGGAAGTGTACCGTGAGAACGGCATGCTGTCGATCACCCCGTCGGCCACCAACATCTGCGTGACCGACCGCAAGAACGGCCCCTGCGGCAACTGGACGGAAGCCGCTCCGGACCTCATGATGTTCCGTACCTGCGGCCGTGACGACCAGCAGGGCGCGGTTGCGGGCGATTACATCGTCAACAACCTGAAGGGCAAGGTTGTCGCCGTCATCCATGACAAGACCCCCTACGGACAGGGTCTGGCTGATGCGACCAAGGCCTACATCAACTCCAAGGGCGTGACGGAAGCCGTCTACGAAGGCATCAACGTCGGCGACAAGGACTTCTCCGCGCTCGTCTCCAAGATGAAGCAGGCGAATGTCGAAGTCGTCTACTGGGGCGGCCTGCACACGGAAGCGGGCCTCATCGTCCGCCAGATGCGTGACCAGGGCATGACCGCCGTGATGATGTCCGGCGACGGCATCACCTCCGACGAGTTCGCCTCGATCGGCGGCCCGGGCGTTGAAGGCACCCTCATGACCTTCCCGCCTGACCCGCGCAACCGCCCCGAGGCGGCCGAAGTCGTGAAGAAGTTCACGGATGCCGGCTTCAACCCCGAGGCCTACACGCTCTACACCTATGCCGCGATGGAAATCCTCAAGGCAGCCATCGAAAAGGTCGGCGCTGCCGACCCGGCGAAGGTTGGCGAGTACATGTACTCGGGCGTCGCCTTCAAGACCGTGATCGGCGACATCTCCTTCGACAAGAAGGGCGACATCACCCGTCCGGACTACGTGCTCTACACCTGGAAGAAGCTGGCTGACGGCAAGATCACCTACGTCGCCGACTGAGCTTGGTGCATGACATGACCGGGCCCGCGCGATCCTGTCGCGCGGGTCTTTTGTTGCCTGCCCTGATGCTGCACCGGCTTGCGCAGCCGCCCGGTTTGGGGCAATGCGGAGGAAGCCCATGACAAACGGCAAGACACTCCACATGACAGTCCGCAATACCGCCTTCGCCCTCCTGGCGCTGATCGCCGCGGCGGGCCCGGCCCACGCCGAGATCCTGATCGGCGCAGCGGCCCCATTCTCCGGCCCCAATGCGGCGCTGGGCGAGCAATTGCGCCGCGGCGCACAGATGGCGGTGGATGACATCAACGCCACGGGCGGCATCCGCGGCGAGCGCCTTTCCCTGACATTCGCGGATGACGGCTGCGACCCGCGCAAGGCCGTTGAGGTGGCCACCGGCTTCGTGTCCGGCAAGGTCAGGGCCGTGATCGGGCATTACTGCTCGGGCGCCTCGATCCCCGCCTCCAAGGTCTACCAGACGGCCGGCATCATCCAGATCAGCCCGGCCTCGACCCAGCCCAAATTCACTGATGACGGCGGCTGGAACGTAATCCGCCTCGCGCCGCGTGACGATGCGCAGGCCTTTGCCGCGGCAGGCCTGGTGCTGGACAAGTTTTCGGGCCGCCGGATTGCGGTGGTGCATGACCAGCAGCCCGCCTTCGCTGGCCTCGCCCAGCGCTTCCGCGATGGGCTGCAGGCAAAGGGCGTTGAACCCGCCCTGACGGAGAGCTTCAAGGCGGGAACCAAGGACTTCAAGGAGCTTGCCGGGCGGATCGCCGCGGCAGAAGCGGGCGTCGTCTATGTGTCCGGCAGCTATGTGGAGGGCGGCCTCCTCGCGCGCGCCCTCAGGGCTGAGGGCTCGGGCGCCCAGATCGTCTCGGGCGATTCGCTTGTCACCGAGGATTATCTCAAGCAGGCCGGGGATGCCGCCGAAGGCACGCTGATGACCTTCACCTTCGACCCGCGCAATTTTCCCGCCGCCCGCCCCGTGGTGGAGCGCATGCGGGCGCAGGAACAGAATGCCGAGGGCTTCACCCTTTATGCCTATGCCGCCGTCCAGGCGCTTGCCGCGGCGGCGGAAGCGACGGGCACATTGGAAAGCGCCCGGCTGGCCGAATGGCTGCGCAGCGGCAACCGCTTCGACACGGCCGTGGGGCCCATCTCCTTCGACCTCAAGGGAGACCTGAAAGACCCCCGGCTCGCCTGGTTCCGGTGGATCGAGGGCCGCTATGTCGAGGTCGATCCAGCCACACTCGCGCCCCCCATCCTCGACACCACACCCTAACGGAGCCCCTCAGCCCATGCGCGCCTTTTTCGTCCAGATCAAATGCGAGCTCGGCAAGTCCTATGGCGTGGCCACAGCCATCGCCGATGCCGAGATCGCGTCAGAAATCTATTCCACAGCAGGTGGTTACGACCTTTTGGTGAAGTTCTACCTGAAGGATGAGGATGACGTCGGCCATTTCGTGGCGCAGAAGATCCAGACCATACCTGGCATCCGCGACACCTATACGCTGATCACCTTCAAGGCGTTCTGAGCCGCAATTCCGCACCGACACATCCGAGAGGCGTTCGATGATTCCGCGCTATGCAGCCAAGGAAATGGCCCAGATCTGGGAACCCCAGACCCGCTTCCGCATCTGGTTCGAGATCGAGGCGCACGCGACGGACGCGCTGGCAGCCCTGGGTGTTGTGCCAGCAGAGGCCGCCCAGAAGATCTGGGAGAAGGGCAAGGACGCGGTTTTCGACGTCGCCCGCATCGATGAGATCGAAGCCGTCACCAAGCATGACGTGATCGCCTTCCTGACGCACCTCGCCGAGATCGTGGGGCCAGAGGCGCGCTTCGTTCACCAGGGCATGACCTCCTCCGACGTGCTCGACACCTGCTTCAACGTGCAGCTCACCCGCGCCGCCGACCTGCTGGTGGCGGATGTCGACGGGCTGCTCGCCGCCCTGAAGCGCCGCGCCTTCGAGCACAAGGACACCATCTGCATCGGCCGCAGCCACGGCATCCATGCCGAGCCCACCACCTTCGGCATCAAGCTGGCCCAGGCCCATGCCGAGTTCCAGCGGGCCCGCGCGCGCCTCCTCATGGCGCGGAGCGAGGTGGCCACCTGCGCCATATCGGGCGCCGTCGGCACCTTCGCCAACATCGACCCCCGCGTCGAGGAGCACGTTGCGGAGAAGATGGGGCTCTCTCCGGAACCCGTTTCCACCCAGGTCATACCGCGTGACCGGCATGCCATGTATTTCGCGGCCCTCGCGGTCGTTGCCTCCTCGGTGGAGCGGCTGGCGACCGAAATCCGCCACCTGCAGCGCACGGAAGTTCTGGAGGCGGAGGAGTATTTCTCCCCCGGCCAGAAGGGCTCCTCTGCCATGCCGCACAAGCGCAATCCGGTGCTGACGGAGAACCTCACGGGGCTTGCCCGCCTCGTCCGCTCCGCCGTCATCCCGGCGCTGGAGAACGTGGCGCTCTGGCACGAGCGCGACATTTCGCATTCCTCCGTCGAACGCGGCATTGGGCCTGACGCAACGATCCACCTCGATTTCGCGCTGAAGCGGCTGACGGGCGTGATCGACAAGCTCCTCGTCTACCCCCAGAACATGCAGCGCAACCTGGACAGGCTGGGCGGTCTCATCCATTCCCAGCGCGTGCTGCTGGCGCTCACCCAGAAGGGCATGAGCCGCGAGGAGTCATATGCAGCCGTCCAGCGCAACGCCATGCCGGTCTGGCGCGGCGAGGGAAACTTCCTCGACCTGCTGAAGAATGATGCAGAGGTTTCGGCCCTGCTTCCCCTTGCGGACCTCGAGCGCCTGTTCGACCTCGGCTACCACACGAGGCATGTCGACACGATCTTCCGCCGTGTTTTCGGCACGGCGTGACAAGCGTCAGCCGCCTCGAACCAAAGAGTGCGTTAACCCTGAAATGCACGCATGGGCTGAAGGACCTGTCACCCAGAGGTAACACATACTCACAAATATGCATGTGTTAATCTTTTGGGAGTGGGTTTCAGCCGTGGGCGGTGTTATTGAAAACGAATGCAGCAAAACAGCTGCCCAACACAATCGTTGCAGGGGTACCCATGAAGAAGATTATTCTCGCCGCAACCGCCCTGGTTTCAGCCGCGGCCATGAGCACTGCCGCCAACGCCGCAGACATGGCGCCCGCCGCATATGACTGGAGCGGCTTTTACTTCGGTCTGAATGCAGGCGCTGCCTTCAACAACTCAGAAATCGATAACAATCTCCGCTACACCGGCGATGGCGTTGATCTTGATGACGACCCGGATCCGGAAATCACCGCCAGCCAGATCAACGAGATCCTCGGCGATTTCGACAGTGACCTCGGCGGCGATGACGCGGTGTTCACCGGCGGCGCGATGCTCGGCTACAACTGGCAGCATGAATCGCTCGTTCTCGGTATCGAAGCCGACATCAACTACGTTGGCTTCAGCGAAGAGCACTCGCGTGATTTCAACGACATTGACTTCCCGCTGATCAACACGGACGAGCAAATCAACGGTTCGAGCGACCTGTCGTTTGACGCCAACTGGTTCGGCACCATTCGTGGCCGCCTCGGCTTCGCGGCCGATAACCTGCTCTTCTACGGCACCGGCGGCCTGGCTTATGGCCACATGGAAGCCTCTGCCGACGTTGAGGTCAGTGATATCGACGAATCCGTCAGCTACGAAGCCTCGACCGACACCACCAACTGGGGTTGGACCATCGGCGCCGGCATGGAATACGGTATCGACAACTGGAGTCTCGGCATCGAGTATCTCTTCGTCGACCTCGGTTCCGCTGAATGGGATGGCGACCTTCGCGAGAACGTGGACGATTCCGATATCAGCGGTGCCCTTGCCGACATCCAAGGCGAAGGCGAGGTTGACTATCAGTTCAGCGTCGTGCGCGCCACGGCCAAGATCCGCTTCTAAAGCATGATCTTGCGCGAGTTCTTTTCGATCAGTTGAGATCACTGGAAAACTTGCGCCCCAACACCACCGTCACCCCGGCGAAAGCTGGGGTGACGTTTTTGTCAGCATGTGCCGCAACAAAAGCGGGATGCCAGCTTTCGCTGGCATGACGGTGCGAGTGGGGCTTTGATCTCAACTCACCGCCCCCCGCCACAAACAGATCGCATCAGCAAAAAAGGCCCGGCACTTGCGCCGGGCCTTTCACATTGCCGGGCGCTATCTGAATTCGCGGCGGAATTCCTTCAGCAGCCAATCTCGGTCGAAGAGGCTCCGCCAATAATTCATCGTGCAGGAGGCTACCGCCGGAATGTCCGGGTTATGGCGGCGTGCAAAGCCCTCCGCCAGCCGGCCGTCGCCGGCCTTCAGCAGTTCCTTGGCAAGGGCGGCAAGAATCACTGCTTCCGCTCCGCCCTCACGCGTCGCCAGCGTCAGAACCCGCCTCTCCAGCGCAGCGCAGGGCCCGGCTGTTCCTTCATTGACCAGCGGATAGGCTGCGAACAATGCGGCAATCACCGCCACCAGAATCACGATTTTCTTCATGCAAACGATTTTAGAGCATGATCCGCAAAAGTGGAAACCACTTTTGCGGCAAGATCACGCTCAAGCTATTGATATCACGAGAGTTATTTTCAACCAGGTGAGTCCACCTGGCCGGAACACGCGCTAAGGCACCAGCCCGGCCCCTCAAGTCCGGGCATCCCATCCCTCAATTGGTGATGATCACCCGCGTCGAATTCAACCCGTGCTTCTGCACCAGCGCATAGAGTTTGGCAGCGTTCTGCGGGTGCAGCCTGATGCAGCCGTGCGAGGCCGGGCGGCCCAGTGACTTGGTATAGCCCGTGGCGTGGATCGCATAGCCGCCGAGGAAGAAGATCGAGTGCGGCATGGGCGCGTTATCGTATTTGCGCGAGTAGTGCATTTTCTTCAGCATGTAGGGCCGCCAGGCGCCGCGTGGCGTGTAGTAGCCCTCCCCTGCGGTCGATACCTTCCAGCGCCCATAAGTGCGCCCGCCGACATCCACCACCATGGACTGGCGCGAAATGTCGACATGGATGCTGACGCCCGAAGACTGCTTCGGCTTGCCGTTCGCCAGTGTCTCGCCGCTCAGCACAAGGCTCATGACCAGCGCCAGAAGCACCGCCAGCAGCACCGTCAGTCTGTTCATCGCTCCGTCCCCGCCTATGTCCACGTCCGAAAATGCCTAACCGGATCCTGTCGCCCACAGCGTCCTTTAGCCGTGGTCCTCAAGCAGGAACTCACGGCCGACCTTCACGCGGCTTGTCCCGTCATAGCGTATGATATCGGCCGTTGCATATGTCTCCGTCAGGGTCGCGGGCAGGAAGCTCCCGGTTCCCACCATGTCCAGCGGCGCCTTCGCGGCACCCATGATCTGGCACTTCTGCGGGTCGAAGCCGGAGGAGCCTGTGATGGTGGCCTGCTGGTAGCCCGCAACGTCGAGCGCACGGCGCACGTGGATGATGGCGGCTGCCGAGACGCCCTTGCCGAACAGGATGCGTCGCACCTTGTCGACGAGGATGTTGTTGGGGTCGAGTTGGAACGCCCTGCCCCCAAGCACCTGCTCCACGATATTGTACTCGCCGTGGACGCCGAGCCACTGCCCGACCGTGTCCACCGACTTCTCATAGTCCAGGCCCTCGGCGAAACGCCCGCCATGGGTGTCGAGCCTGACGCCGAATGTCTTGCCCTCGCGGTCGAGTTTTGCCTCGTCGTAGAACCAGCGGGCGCAGCGGATCGCGTCGGTCACTTCCTGACCCGTGTAGTCGACGAGCGCGATCATGTTCTTCACTTCGGGAATGCTCTGCGCGAACAACTTGAGCGCCTTGAGAACATCGCCGTCGGTATAGCCCACCAGGGCGTGCGGCATCGTTCCCATGCCGGACTTCGCACCGAAGAACGGCGCCGTCATGTCCTGGGAGGACCCGACGAAGCCCTTGACGCTCGGGTCCGCGCGCTTGGCCGCGGCGCTGCCGACCGCCGCGCCATAGGCGGCGAGAATGTTCATCTCCGCGCCCGAGCCGTGGCGGGCATGCATGTCCATGAAGGCGGCAGAGGGAATGGCCCGGCACATCTCATAGGCATTGTTGGCCGAAACGCAGGGAAAGCCGATCTTCTGCAGCATCAGCGTCTCGATCTCGGACAGCTTCCGCATCGAGCCGGTGATCTCCAACATCTTGGACTCGGAAGGAACGATGTCGCCCTCCGCGCAGAAGCGCCTGATCTCCACGTCCGGCACGAAGTGCCGGATGAGGCGGATCGCCGGCTCGAGTGCGGCCACCACGCGGCGGCGCATGAACACCGCGAAGGTCACGCGCGAGTCGCCATTGGCCGCGACGATGCGGCTGGTGTTGGTGAAATACTTGTCCGTCTGGCCCTCGATGGGCCCGGCGCACAGCGAAAGGCCAATCAGGCGATCCAGAATCGCCTCATGGCCCGGAATGAGAGGGGCATTTTGATCCATGAGGCGGCAATCTGGCGCGGAACGCCGCTGCCGTCAAACCATCAACGAGGCCTCACCTCCTGTCGAAGATCACGCCCATGGTGAACAGGAAGCAGCCATAGGGCCGGAACTCCGAGGTGCGCACCACGCAGAAGCCCTTCTTCGCCGCCTCGTAGAAGGCGAAGCGTTCCAGCGCCTCCATGCCCAGCTCGCGGCCTTCCGCGGCCCTGGCGATGTCATGCACCTCGGCCTGCATCGCCAGCAGCTTGCCGGGCTCGCCCACCACCTCCATCCGCGCGACGGGCGCCGGGATGAAGTCATCGAGCGGCATCACGGCAAGGATCGCGCGCGTCGCCTGGGGAATGTCAAGCCCGGGGAGGTCGATCAGCCGCTTCGTGCTGGTGTGCTGGGCAACCTCATGGGCGGGAAAGTTCCTGTCGACCAGCACGAGCCTTTCGCCGTGGCCCATGGAGGCGAGGCACCACAGCAGGTCAGGGCTCAACTCAGAGGGAATGTTCTTCAGCATGACGATTCCATCGCAGCCTCGCCGCGGCCTGGCAAGGGCGAATTTCATACCGCGCCGGGGTTGCGGATTCCGCCATCCAGGCGCAATGTGAAATCGCTTACACCTTGATGCTGGCAACCACGGAGTTGAGCGATGTTCAAAAAACTGTTTGTGGCCGGAGCCGTAGCGCTCTGCGCATTGGGCGGACTGTCCGCCACGTCTCCCGCCAAGGCCGATGTGCGGATCTTCCTCGGCGTGCCTTTCCACCCCTATCAGGTGGGGCCCGGCTGGCGCTATTATGATGGCTATGGCTGGTATGATTACGGGCGCTATGGCCACTTCCGTGCGAACAGAATGAGCTGCAGCCAGGCCCGCCGCCGGGTGGACCGCAACGGCTACAACAATGTCGAGGCCCGGGATTGCTCCGGCCGCACCTACAGCTTCCGCGCGACGAACCGCAAGGGCAAGCGCGTCAACGTCTATGTCGACGCCTACACCGGCGACATCTGGCGCTGAACGGGTCTTGAAACATCATGGCAGGCCCCGCCACGGCGGGGCAGATCGTTTTGTCCTGCCATACGATCATCGCGCGCGGCGATCACGCCGCACGCCGGTCTCCCTTCACTGTGACTTCGCCAGATCATCTGGAAGCGTATAGGCCAGTATATGGTCGCCGGGCTTCGTCCCTACCGAACCATGGCCGCCTGCTACAATCACCACATACTGCTTGCCGTCATGCAGATAGGTCATGGGCGTTGACTGTCCACCCGCAGGAAGACGTGCGCTCCAGAGTGTTTTGCCCGTCGCCAGGTCATAGGCGCGCAGATAATTGTCCACGGCTGCCGCAAGGAAGACCACCCCGCCCTTGGTGATGATCGGCCCGCCAATGCCCGGAACGCCCACCTTGAACGGCAGCGGAATGGGCGACATGTCTTCCACTGTGCCATTCTTGTGGCGATAGATGATCTCCCCCGTGCGCAGGTCGGCGGCTGCCACATAGCCCCAGGGCGGCGCCATGCAGGGCAGGCCAACCGCGCTGAGGAAAGGCCCCATGTAAACCCCATAGGGCGAGCCTTCATTGCGGTTGAGACCCTGCTCGCTTCCCTTGGCGCCCGCCTCCTTGGGCGGGATCTCCGCGGCGGGCACCAGCCGCGCCACGAAGGGCAAGTAGGTCGGCATGCCGAACATCACCTGCCGCTCCGGATCAACCGCCACCGAGCCCCAGTTGAATACACCGAAGTTTCCGGGATAGACGATGGTGCCCTTGATTGAGGGCGGCGTGTAGCGGCCCTCATAGTTCAGGCTGCGGAACTTGATGCGGCATAAGGCCTGGTCGAACAGGGTGACGCCCCACATGTCCGCCTCGCGCAGCGGTGGCGGGTTGAAGCTCAGTTGCGATGTGGGCTGTGTGGGTGCGGTGAAATCCTCCGGAATGGCGCCGCCAGGTGCTGGCACCTGCTTCACCGGCAGAAGCGGCTCGCCCGTCTCGCGGTTGAGCACATAGATGTCGCCCTGCTTGGTAGGAGCCACCAGCGCCTTCACGGTCTTGCCGTCAACCTGGGTAAGATCGAGCAGAACCGGCTGCGCCGGAACATCCATGTCCCATAGGTCATGATGCACCGTCTGGAACACCCAGCGCAGCTTGCCCGTGGCAATGTCGAGGGCCACCACGGAGGATGAGAAGCGCTCCACATTGGCGGAGCGGCCCATGCCCAGCTGGTCCGGGCTCTGGTTGCCGAGCGGCAAATAGACGAGGCCGAGTTCCTCATCCGCCGAGAACACGGACCAGCTGTTGGGCGAATTGGTCGTGTAGGTTTCTCCCCCGGCGATGTCGATCGGCTGCGTCCTGTCGGGGCTTCCCGAATCCCAGTTCCACACCAGCTGTCCGGTGTCGATGTCGAAGGCGCGGATCACGCCGGACTGCGCCATGGCCGTATAGTTGTCGTTGACGGCGCCGCCGATGATGAGCTTGCCCGCCACCGCCACGGGCGGAGACGTCGAATAGTAATAGCCCTTCGGGCTGTACTTCATACCCGCTTCCAGCTGGATCATGCCACCAGTGCCGAAGCCCTCACAGAGCTTGCCGGTCTTCGCATCAAGCGAGATCAGCCGCGCGTCAGAGGTGGGCATGTAGACACGCTCCGCACAGGCCTGGCCCGGCTGCAGCTTGGTGTCGCGCCAGTAGGTCACGCCCCGGCAGGTCTGGTGCTGCCGGCTGGGGTTGAAGCCCGGCGCTGCATCGTAGCGCCAAAGCTCCTTGCCCGTCGCGGCGTCGAGCGAGATTGCGAGATTATGCGGCGTGCAAACATAAAGCGCACCGTCCACCTTGATTGGCGTCACCTGATAGGTCGTCTCGCCAATATCCTCCGGCTGCTTCACATCGCCGGTCTGATATATCCACGCGGGCGTAAGCTTCGCCACATTCGCCGCGTTGATCTGATCGAGAGGCGAATAGCGCTGCCCGAAATTGGTGCGGCCATACTGATGCCAGTCTCCGGCAGCCATTGCATTGCCCGTGGGCGGATCGGCGAGCACTGTTTGCGCGCGCACTTGCCCGCTGATTGCCGTCTGATCGGTGACCATAGAAATGCCAGCTATGGCCACGCTGGCAAGACAGGCGAGTCCCAGGGTGCGCCATGCCTGTCCCGCCATGGCCTCCGTGCCCCGGCTCAGGCCGTTCCGGACACCCGGAAGCAGCAACCAAAGCCCGAACAGCACGATGATGCCACCACGGGGCCCAAGCTGCCACCAATCAAGGCCCACCTCCCAAACTGCCCAGGCCAGCGCCGCCAGCATAAGCCCGGCATAGGCGAACAGGGCCCACGGGCTGCGCCGCGCCAGCAGATATGCCACGATCAGAAACCCGGCCCCCAGCGCCAGATAGGCTATGCTCCCGCCGACACCCACCAGCCACAAGCCCAGAATAGCTAGCCCCAGGCCCAAGGCAGCCGCAATAACAGCACTCACAATAGCCATGAGAAATCTCCAAAAATGATAGGTTTCTTATATCAAAGATTGTATCGGAAATGTAACGGTCTGCCGCCGCGGGCCTTTCTCTTGACAATCGAGGCCCCTCATGCGATCCGAAACTGTGCGAAAGGTAATGCCTTCGCCATACTCAACCAGGACCCAGAACCCCAATGCCAAGCGACAGTCATAGTCGATCGACCATGCCGTCACTGGCTCACGCGGGCACCTGATTTCATCTGGTTCACCCGCCGCCGCCGGTAACGGCTGGTCGGAACGAGGTGAACAAAATGAACTCCAAGTCTCTTTCGTTGTTTCGAGAAGCCCGAGGCTCCGGCCGCGGTGAAAGCTCTGATGCCGGCATCATCGTGCTGCTGATGATGGCGCTTGTCTTCGTGCCCGTGGTGGCCGTTCACGTCGCCAGCCTCTGGCCCGGCGACGTCAGCCTGCCCCGCCTGGCCACCATCGGCAGCATGCTGCAGGCAATGTTCTAGAGCGCGTTTCGACCAGGTGAAATCACCTGGCCGAAAAGAACTCGCTCAAGATCATGCTCTAAGCCTTAAGGGCTGGCCTGCAGGCTCTCGAGATGACCGATGAGGTTCTCGACCCGGCGTGCCACGGATCCCTCGTCACCCTCGGCGCCGCCGAGTTCGGCGGCGGCTTCCTCCCTGAACCACACGCCCCAGACCGGCATCTCGCGGTCGAGGTGACCTTCCAGCGCGTCGCGGCCGTCGATGATCCTGGCCAGCCTGTCGGCTGGGAAGGTGCCATAGCGCTCGGTCATGGTCGTCAGGTCCGGGAGCGGGACGCTGAGGCCAAAGGCCTTGGGGCCATCGCCCTTGCCATCCTGCCCGTGGCAGCTGGCGCAATAGAGGTTGAAATCCGCCTCCCCGGAGACGGCGGCATTGCCTGCCTCCTGGGCATGGAGAGCGGCAGGACACAATCCCAGCACCAGGAGTGCCAGGAGTGGACGAAGCCGGAGCACAGCCATCAGATAACCCTTCCGATTGACGCTCCGTTCCCGCTTTCGAGACTAGGGCGGTCAGCGGGCGCTCCGCAAGGGGGCTTCAGCCCGCGGCGGGCTTCAGCTGTACGCTCTCGCCGCAGCCGCAGGCGGAGACCTGGTTGGGGTTGTTGAACACGAAGCCCGACTTCAGCGCCGAGGTCTGGTAATCCATCTCGGTGCCCAGCAGGAACATCATGGCCTTGGCATCGACCAGCACCTTGACACCCTTGTCCTCGACAACCTCGTCAAAGGGCTTCTGGTCCTCGGCCCATTCGAGCGTGTATTCCATGCCCGCGCAGCCGCCGTTCTTGACGCCGATGCGGAGCCCGGCCATCGGCTTCTCGGACTTCGCCATGATCTCGCGCACGCGGGCCGCCGCGGCGTCGGTCAGCTTCATGATCTGGGGTCGCGGACGGGGGTTTGCAGAGGCCATGGCTTCCTCCTTACCACATGTTCAGGGCAACGCGGGCCTCATCCGACATGCGGCTGTGGTCCCACGGCGGGTCGAAGACGATTGTTGCCTTGCAGCTGGCAACACCCGGCACGGTGGACACGGCATTCTCCACCCAGCCCGGCATGTCGCCCGCAACCGGGCAGCCCGGAGCCGTCAAGGTCATTTCGATCGCAACGTTCCGGTCGTCATCGATATCGACCTTGTAGATCAGGCCCAGCTCATAGATGTCGACCGGGATCTCGGGGTCATAGACCGTCTTCAGCGCCGCGACGATGTCATCCGTCAGGCGCGCCAGCTCGTCCGGCGGAATGGCCGAAGGGTCCGGCGCATTGCCGGTCACGGGCAGGGTTTCAGTGGCAGCCTCGGTCATCCGAATATCCTCCGGGCAGAGATAAGCGCGTCTGCCAGAACATCAACCTCTTCGAGGGTATTGTACATGGCAAATGAGGCGCGGCAGGTTGCGGTGACACCGAAGCGCTGCAGCAGCGGCTGGGTGCAGTGGGTCCCGGCGCGGACGGCAACACCCGCCCGGTCGATCACGGTGGCGACGTCATGCGCATGCGCCCCCTCCATGGTGAAGGAGACGATGGCGCCCTTGTTCCTGGCGCGTCCGAAGATGCGGATGGCATTGATTTCGGAAAGCCGCGCCATGGCCCGGTCCCGCAGCATCGATTCATGGGCGGCGATGTTGTCGAGGCCGATGCCCCGCATGTAGTCCAGCGCCGCGCCAAGGCCGATCGCCTGCACGATGGCCGGCGTTCCAGCCTCAAAGCGGTGCGGCGGGTCGTTGTAGGTGATGGCATCCGTCGTCACTTCGGAGATCATCTCGCCCCCGCCCTGGTAAGGCGGCATCTTGGCCAGAAGCTCCTTGCGCCCATAGAGAACGCCGATGCCCGTGGGCCCATAGGTCTTGTGCCCGGTGAACACGTAGAAATCCGCATCCAGCGCCTGAACGTCCACAGCCATGTGCACGCAGGCCTGCGACCCGTCGACCAGAACGGCAATGCCCCTGGCATGCGCCATCTTGATCACCTCGGCCACCGGCACCACGGTCCCCAGCGCATTGGACATCTGGGTGATGGCCACGATCTTCGTCTTCGGCGTCAGCAGCTTCTCGAATTCCTCGATCAGGAAGTTGCCATCCTCGTCGATGGGCGCCCATTTCAGCACCACACCGTTCCGCTCGCGGTGGAAATGCCACGGCACGATGTTGGAGTGGTGCTCCATGATGGACAGCACCACCTCGTCGCCCGGCTTCAGCACCATCCCGCCAAAGCTCTGCGCCACGAGGTTGATGGCCTCCGTCGCATTGCGGGTGAAAATGATCTGCTCGGGCGACGGCGCGTTGAGAAAGCGTCTGACACTCTCACGCGCATCCTCGAAGGCCTGTGTTGCAGCGTTGGAGAGGAAGTGCAGGCCGCGGTGGACGTTGGAATATTCCTCCGTATAGGACTTGGTCATCGCATCCAGCACCGCCTTCGGCTTCTGGGCCGAAGCAGCATTGTCGAGATAGACCAGCTTCTTGCCATAGACCTCCCGCGAGAGGATGGGGAAATCGGCGCGGATGGCCTGCACGTCGAAATCCATCAGCCTGCCCTCCGGTGCTCGGTCAGCCAGCGCGCGGCATAATCCGTCAGCGCCTCGCGCAGGCCGTCATGGTGGATCATGTCGAAGGCCTCGCCCACGAAGGCGGCGATCAGCAGTGCCTTGGCCTCGGCCTCAGGGATTCCACGCGACTTCAGATAGAAGATGTGGTCATGGTTCAGGTCGCCCGCCGTCGCGCCATGGCCGCAGGCCACGTCATCGGCATAGATTTCGAGTTCCGGCTTCGCATCGAACTCGGCCGTCTCGGAGAGCAGCAACGCATGGCTCGATTGCTTGCCGTCCGTCTTCTGCGCATGCTGGCGCACAATCACCTTGCCCTGAAAGATGCCGCGCGCATGGTCATCCATCACACACTGGAACAGCTCCCGGCTGGCACAGTTCGGCACGCGGTGGTCAACCACCAGCCGCGTATCCGCATGCTGCTTGCCCGCCAGCAGATAGGCGCCGGACACCTTGGCATCGGTGAATTCGCCGTCGAAGCGATATGTCCCGTTCTGACGGTTCAGCCGCGCACCGGTGGAGAGTGTAAAGTCCCGGAAGGTCACGTTGCGCGCCAGCGTCACATGGGTGTGGGCCAGATGCGTTGCCTCATGCGACTCGATCTCGGCCTTCACCCGGTCAAGCCGTGCATTGGCGCCCACGCGAATTTCGGTGACGCTGTTTGAAAGATAGCTTCCCTCGCCCAGATGCGTCTCGATGATGGTCGCCGAGGCATCATCCGCCACCTCGATCACATTGCGCGTGGCAATGGTGCGGGGTGCGGCATTGGTCGCAATGAATACGAGTTCCACCGGCCGGTCGATGTTGCCGGAAAGCCTGATCCGCGCACCGTCCGACACAAAGGCCGCATTCATCTGCAGCACCGGCTCATCGGCTTCCGCCAAGATGTCCACAGCGCCGTTGGCCAGCTTCGAATGCGCGGCATCATAATGCCCGTTCACGAACACCATGCGCGTTGCGGCAATGCCGTGGAAGATCGAGGCATTCAGCAGCCGTTCGACCTCGCCCGCAGCCGCCGTCACCTGCTGGCGCGGCGGATAGGGCTTGTCGATCATCTGGCGCAGGTCGGTCCAGCGCCACTCTTCCATGCGCCGGTGCGGCAGGGAAAGTCCCAGCGCCTCCTCCGCAACAGTCCTGGACAGCGCGATGCTCATGCCGCGTCCTTCGTGAATTCGCCGTAGCCCTTCTCTTCCAGCTCCAGCGCCAGGCTCTTGTCGCCAGACTTCACGATGCGGCCCTTGGACAGCACATGCACAAAGTCCGGCACGATATAGTCGAGCAGCCGCTGATAGTGGGTAATCACGATCATCGCCCGGTCAGGCGAGCGCAGTGCATTGACGCCGTCCGCCACCACACGCAGCGCGTCGATGTCGAGGCCGGAGTCGGTCTCATCGAGGATGCACAGCGAAGGCTCCAGCACCGCCATCTGCAGGATCTCGGCGCGCTTCTTCTCGCCGCCTGAGAAGCCAACGTTCACCGGCCGCTTCAGCATGTCCTGGGAGACGTTAAGCTTCGCAGCCTTGTCTTTCACCATGCGCATGAAGTCCGGCGTGGACAATTCCTTCTCGCCCCGCGCCTTGCGCTGCGCGTTCAGCGCAACTTTGAGGAACTGCATGGTGGCAACACCCGGAATCTCGATCGGATACTGGAAGGCCAGGAACACGCCCTTGGCGGCCCGCTCTTCCGGCGCCATCTCGAGCAGATCCTCGCCCTTGTAGGTCACGGAGCCTTCCGTCACCTCATAGCCCGCGCGGCCCGACAGCACATAGGACAGCGTCGACTTGCCGGATCCATTGGGGCCCATGATGGCATGCACCTCGCCCGGCTTCACCGAGAGTGACAGGCCACGCAGGATCTCGCGGTCCTCGTCTTCGAGCTTCACATGCAGATTGTCGATGTTGAGCAGACTTGTCATCCGACACTTCCTTCCAGAGAAATGCCGATCAGCTTCTGCGTCTCGGCCATGAATTCCATTGGCAATTGCTGCAGCACGTCGCGCACGAAGCCGTTGACGATCAGCGCCACGGCCTCCTCCTGTGAGAGCCCGCGCGACATGCAGTAGAATATCTGGTCATCCGAGATCTTGGACGTCGTCGCCTCATGCTCGAACTGAGCGGTGGACGTCTTGGCCTCGATGTAGGGCACCGTGTGCGCGCCGCACTTGTCGCCGATCAGCAGCGAGTCGCACTGCGTGAAGTTCCGCGCGTTCGTCGCCTTGCGATGCGCCGAGACGAGCCCGCGATAGGTGTTGTCGGAGCGGCCCGCCGCGATGCCCTTGGAGATGATGCGGCTCGAGGTGTTCTTGCCGAGGTGGATCATCTTGGTGCCGCTATCGACCTGCTGGCGGCCATTCGAAATGGCGATCGAATAGAACTCGCCGCGCGATTCCTCGCCCCTCAGGATGCAGCTCGGATATTTCCAGGTGATGGCCGAACCCGTCTCCACCTGCGTCCAGCTGATCTTGGAACGCGCGCCACGGCAATCGCCGCGCTTGGTCACGAAGTTATAGACGCCGCCCTTGCCTTCCGAATCGCCGGGGAACCAGTTCTGCACCGTCGAATACTTGATCTCGGCATCATCCAGCGCGATCAGCTCGACCACCGCCGCATGAAGCTGGCTTTCCTCGCGCGTGGGCGCGGTGCAGCCTTCGAGATAGGAGACGTAGGAGCCCTTGTCGGCGATGATCAGCGTGCGCTCGAACTGCCCGGTGTTCTTGGCGTTCATGCGGAAATAGGTGGACAGCTCCATCGGGCAGCGCACGCCCGGCGGCACATAGACGAAGGAGCCGTCGGAGAACACCGCCGCATTAAGTGCTGCATAGTAATTGTCGCCCTGCGGCACGACGGAGAAGAGATACTTCTTAACCAGCTCCGGGTGCTCGCGCAGCGCTTCCGAGATCGAGCAGAAAATCACCCCCGCCTTGGCAAGCTCCGCCTTGAAGGTGGTGACAACCGAGACAGAGTCGAAGACGGCATCCACCGCCACCCTGCCGGAGGCATATTCGCCCCCCTCCTCATCCAGCTCGCTCTTCTCGCCCTGCTTCCTGACGCCCGCGAGGATTTCCTGCTCCTTCAGCGGAATGCCAAGCTTGGCATAGGTCTCGAGCAGCTTGGGGTCCACCTCGTCGAGGCTCTTCGGAGCCGCCGAGCCCTTGGGGGCCGCGTAATAGTAGATGTCCTGGAAGTCGATCTTCGGATAGCTCACCTTGGCCCAGGTCGGCTCCTCCATCTGCAGCCAGCGGCGATAGGCCTCGAGACGGCCTTCCAGCATCCAGGCTGGCTCGTTCTTCTTGCCCGAGATGAAGCGGACGGTATCCTCGCTCAGGCCCTTCGGCGCATAGTCGGACTCGATATCGGTCGTAAAGCCGTACTTGTACTTATCGACGTCGATGTCCTTGACGAGTTCGATGGTTTCGATGTCAGCCATGATATCCTCAAGCAGCAGCCCTTGCCTTGTGGCGGGAGACGATCTTCCGCCAGGCGGCAATGAAATGGTCGATGTGGTTTTCTGTGGTGTCCCAGCCCAGTGATACGCGGATCGCGGCGCGGGAGATTTCGGGTGCGACACCCATGGCAGCCAGCACATGCGATTTCGCAACCTTGCCCGACGAGCAGGCAGAACCTGACGAGACGGCGATGCCTTCGAGGTCGAAAGCCATCAGCAGCGTCTCGGCATTCATGCCGGGCATGGCGAAACATGTGGTGTTGGGAAGCCGGTCTGCGCCTCGCCCGAAGATCACGGCACCCTCCAGCGCCGCTTCCAGCCTGTCGCGCAGCGCCTGCACATTGGTCCTGGCCTGCGCCACCGCGCCAAAGCCCGCCAGCGCCACGAGATTTTCCGTTCCCGCCCTGCGCCGCAACTCCTGTCCGCCGCCATGGATCAGAGGTTCGACAGGGAGCCCGTCGCGGATGACCAGTGCGCCTGCCCCCACCGGGCCACCGAGCTTGTGCGCGGAGAGCGTCATCATGTCCACGCCCAGCAGCCCGAAATTGACCGGCACCTTGCCCAGCCCCTGCACCGCATCCGTGTGCACGAGATGACCCTCGGCCAGCCGCACGATCTCGGCCACCGGCTGCATCACGCCCGTCTCATTGTTGGCCAGCATCAAGCTCACCAGCGCCCGCGGTCCCTTGAGCATCCGCTCCAGCGCCGCCAGGTCGGCAACGCCATGGCCGTCCACCGGAACCGTCTCCACCGTCTTGCCGGACGCCTTCGCCGCCTCCAGCACCGAAGGGTGCTCAATGGCTGAGACGATCAGCCGTTCCACCGGCGCACTCTTCAGCGCCATGTTGTTGGCCTCGCTCCCGCCGGAGGTGAACACCACCATGGGCGCGATCACACCAACCGCCCGGGCCACCTGCTCGCGCGCGTCATCCATCACCTTGCGGGCCGCGCGGCCCTCGCCATGCACGGAGGAGGCGTTGCCCGTGCAATCCATTGCGCGGACCATTGCCACTTTCGCCTCCGGGCGCAGCGGCGCCGTTGCGTTATGGTCGAGGTAGCTCCTCAAGCCGTCTGGCCCTCCGGGTGGCGGTCCTTGGTCTGCTTGATGGTGGCAGCGAGCGCCAGGTTGCGCTTCTCGACGACGTCCTCGAGTGAAATCGATGACAGGAAATACATCATCTGGCGGCCGAGGCTGGACCACAGGTCATGCGCGTTGCAGCGCTCGCCCTTCACGCAACCTTCAACGGCATCACCGTTACAGCGTGTGAAATGCAACTCCTCATCAACGGCAGCAATGATTTCCGCTACCGGAATCAACTTCATTTCACGCGCCAGACGGTAGCCGCCGCCGGGGCCCCGCGCGCTCTCCACCAGCTTGTGCTTGCGCAGCTTGCCGAACAATTGCTCCAGATATTCCTGGCTGATGTCCTGCCGCTCCGCAATTTCCGCAAGGGAAACGGGCTCGCCATCCGAATGCGTGGCAATGTCGATCATCGCCATCACGGCATAACGGCCCTTGGTGCTCATCTTCATCCACGAAACCCTTGATTTTGAACCCCTCACCCGTGCTAAAGGCCATTGGATCAGGAGGCGGGTGCGCCAGTTTCGAATAATTCTAAACAGGATATAAAAAACCCGAGTGCAGGAGTCAACTATCTGGTGACCCACTCACCGGTTTTTCCTGCACCGACATCTCCGCACGAGGACCAGATTTTATGCCGGAAGTGATTTTCAGCGGGCCAGCAGGCCGCATCGAGGCGCGCTACCACCACTCCAAGGCCGCAGGCTCTCCCATCGCCATCCTGCTCCACCCGCACCCGACCTTCGGGGGCACGATGAACAACCCCATCGTGCATACCATGTACCAGATGTTCCAGAGCCGTGGGTTTTCCGTTTTACGCTTTAATTTCAGGGGCGTAGGCCGCAGCCAGGGGATCTTCGAGAATGGCGCGGGCGAGCTGTCCGACGCCGCCTCCGCCCTCGATTGGCTGCAGTCCTTCAACCGCGAGGCCAAGATCTGCTGGATCGCGGGGGTTTCCTTCGGCGCCTGGATTTCCATGCAGCTCCTCATGCGCCGCCCGGAGATTTCTGGCTTCATCTCGGTCGCCCCGCTGGCCAAGCACTATGACTTCTCCTTCCTCGCCCCCTGCCCGGCCTCGGGCCTCTTCGTGAACGGCGAGAAGGACACGGTGACGCCGCCCGAGGCCGTTCACAGCCTCGTTTCCAAGCTCAAGACGCAAAAGGGAATTGCGGTCGAGCACAAGGTGATTGCCGGCGCCAACCACTTCTTCCAGGACAAAATCGACGAATTGACCAAGACCTGCTCGACCTATCTGGACAAACGCCTTGCGGCGGAAGGCCAGCTTTAGGCTTTTATTTCACAGGCTTGGCAAGAATACCTCCGGAACGAGGTTGGGATGCGCCCGTCGTGCCGGGGAAGGTGATCGGCAGCGCCTTCAGCGACCGGACGGCCAGATAACCCCAGGCCTCCGCCTCCATTGAGTCGCCGTTGAATCCAACCTCTTCGGCAGCAATTACAGGAGCTTGGATCAATTCCCGCAAGTTTCGCATCAAGGTGGGATTGAGCCTGCCGCCGCCGCAGATGACGTAAAGCCGGGGCGCCTCCGGTACCAATCCGGCACTGCCGGCGATGGTGGCGGCGGTGAAGCGAGTCAAAGTTGCCGCACCATCTTCCGGCGATAGACCATCGAGCAACGATGAATCGAACGCATTCCGGTCGACGGATTTGGGTGCTGCAGTTGCAAAAAAGTTGTTTTTGAGTAGCTGCCCGATTGCATCCGCAGCAACATGCCCACGCGATGCCAGGGCGCCGTCCCGGTCGAGGGGCACATCCGTGTGACGCGCGCACCAGTCGTTGAGGAGAGCGTTGCCGGGTCCGGTGTCGAAGGCGACCAGTTCCCCCTCCCGCCCGATCCAGGTCATGTTGGCCACCCCGCCGATGTTGACGAAGGCGACCGGCCGCTCGTTAAGCCCGGCGGCCAGCGCCCGGTGGTAGACCGGGACCAGCGGCGCCCCCTGCCCGCCTGCCGCAACGTCAGCGGCACGGAGGTCGAAGACGACGGGGATGCCGGTGCGGTCTGCCAGCAGCGGTCCCAAGCCGAGCTGGACGGTGAGGCGGCGCTCCGGCCGGTGGATGACAGTCTGGCCGTGAAAGCCGATGACATCGACCGCCGCGGGATGGACCCGGAGGAAGTCAGCGACCGCCTCGGCGTGCCACGCTGTCAGCGCGCGTTCAGCCTCAGCGAGGATGCCGGGGCGGGCGTCGCGGCTCTCGAGCGGCCTTGCCTCACGCAGCGCATCCTGCAGCAGGGCCTGCTGGTCCGGCCTATAGGGATAGGTGACGGCGGGGCCACGCTCCACCACGTCCTCGCCATCGGTGCGCAGAAGCGCCACGTCGATGCCGTCGAGCGAGGTGCCGGACATCAGCCCCAGGGCGTTCAGCGGTTTTGACAGGAAGGGCCTCCGAAGGTTAAGAGCCCGCAGCCTTATCCCGAAAGTCCGAGTGCCATGAGCCAGTTCAAGTCCGATTTCCTCAACATACTCTCCGAGCGCGGATTCATCCACCAGATCTCGGATGCCGAGGCGCTGGACGCGCAGGCGAAGGCTGGCACCATCACCGGCTATATCGGCTTCGATGCCACGGCCTCCTCGCTGCATGCGGGCTCGCTCGTGCAGATCATGATGCTGCGCTGGATGCAGAAGACGGGGCACAAGCCCATTGCGCTGATGGGCGGGGGCACGACCAAGATCGGCGATCCCTCCTTCAAGGACGAATCCCGCAAGCTGCTGAGCGTGGAGCAGATCGCCAGCAATCTGTCCGGCATCCGGCAGGTCTTCACCAAGTTCCTGAATTTCGGCGAGGGCTCAACCGACGCGCGGATGGTGAACAATGCCGACTGGCTGGACCATCTCAACTACATCGACTTCCTGCGCGATTATGGCGTGCACTTCACCATCAACCGGATGCTGAGCTTCGATTCGGTGAAGCTCAGGCTTGAGCGCGAGCAGCCGCTCACCTTCCTCGAATTCAACTACATGATCCTGCAGGCCTATGACTTCCTCGAACTGTCCAGGCGGCAGAACTGCGTGCTGCAGATGGGCGGCTCCGACCAGTGGGGCAACATCGTCAATGGCATCGAGCTCGGCCGCCGCTGCGACCAGCGCCAGCTGTTTGCGCTCACCTCGCCGCTGCTGACGACATCCTCAGGCGCCAAGATGGGCAAGACGGCGGCAGGTGCGGTGTGGCTCAATGCCGACATGCTCTCGCCCTATGATTACTGGCAGTACTGGCGCAATTCCGAGGACGCGGATGTGGCCCGCTTCCTGAAGCTCTATACCGAACTGCCGCTCGCCGAGATCGCGAAGCTGGGGGCACTCGGCGGATCCGAGATCAACGAAGCGAAAAAGCTGCTCGCCACCGAGGCGACCGCCATGCTGCACGGGCGTGCGGCGGCGGATGAAGCTGCCGAGACGGCGCGGCGCACCTTCGAGGAAGGCCAGAGTGCGGAAGGGCTGCCCTCGATCCTGCTCGACCTCGACGGCGGCACGGGACTTCTGGCGGCCTGCGTGGCGGCGGGCTTTGCCTCGTCAAACGGCGAGGCGCGGCGCTCAGTCCAGGGCGGCGCCATCCGGGTGAACGACCAGGCGGTGGCGGACGACAAGCTGACGCTGACGCGCGAGATGCTGGCGGATGGCGTGATCAAGCTGTCGATGGGCAAGAAGAAGCATGTGCTGGTGAAGCCGGCGTAGGGACCCGGCGGGACTCGCGGAGAGAGGCCCTCATCCGCCCTTCGGGCACCTTCTCCCATCGCGTTGCGACGGGAGAAGGGAAACCTCACCATGAGTCCCTTCTCCCGTCCGAAGGATGGGAGAAGGTGGCCGAAGGCCGGATGAGGGCCCTTTCAGGCGGCGGGACTCGTGGAGGGAGGCCCTCATCCGCCCTTCGGGCACCTTCTCCCATCGCGTTGCGACGGGAGAAGGGGAACTAATTGTAACCT
>NZ_JBIICB010000120.1:0-11818 GCF_044239095.1 Aestuariivirga sp.
GGCGTCAGACCGTGGTCGAGAGGTATGATCTCAAGCGTTGTTGCCTTCCCCGGCAGGTAAAGTTTGTCGAGGGCTCCTGAGCATGTGCCGCGGAAATCCCCTTGTCGAACAGATGTCTGGAATTCGAGAAATTGTGTGGGTCCGCCGATGGGATTCGAATCTGGGCTAAAACTGCACTCAATGAAAACAATAACTTACGGGCGGAGAGTGTTGGCTCCCAGCACCTTTCCCTCCGCCATAGACCTTCCACGCACCCTCAAGTCCGGTTTTGCAGGCATTCTCTAAAGTCCCTGAAAATAAAGGGAAATTCGATTAGCGGGAGTCGCCGCAGCCGCGCCACAGAGGCCGATTTTCTGGATAAATGGCCCTGAGAGAGCCGCCCTCCTGAAAAATACCGTACCATCGAAAAGGACGTACGGTATTTTTAGTCAAGTAATCTCAACGGCTTGGGTTTTCTGCTGTTGTGCCATGTCTATGGTCATCACTTGGTCTGCTCAACGATATCTTCGCGGGTATCCTCGGTTTTTCGGTGAACAAGGGTGATCGGATCGGGGTGGAGATGCTTCTCGCTCCGCCAGCGTGGCGTATGGTGCTCTCGACCCGCTTTGTCCGTGTCGCCAGATGTCAGGCACTCGACAGTCTTGCGATGTTTTTCGCCATCTCTTCAGCTTCTTCACGGGACGGGTACTCGTTTCGAAGGGTACTTTCCCGGCGGTAGTAGCACCAGGCGACCGGGCGGCCGCGCGCGTCGTTAATCCTGAAGGCTGAGCCGGTGTCGGTGATCTTCCATGGCACCGGGAAGATCGCGATAAGGTCGTCTGCTTTGCGCTCCACAAGCTTTCCTCTCGTTTACAGAACTCTGCAGCGTGTCAGCCGGAGTTCTTTTTCAGCCCGGCCGCGACGGTCTCGGCCTTCGGATCATCAATCATGTGCAGGACGTCGATGATGATCCTGCGCCATGCGTGATGCTGCCGCGCGATCTGGCCAAGCCGGATGATCACATCCTCATTCGCCACGGAACTCAGCGCTTCCAGCCCGCGGCGATCCGGTTGCAGCCGCATTTCGAGGAGCAACGGTTCCCGGGCCACTCCATCGCCCGCCTCGGCGATGACTGTCGCGGCGGTTCGCCGGACGTCGCGTACCGGGTCCGCAAGAAGTGGATGCAGTCTGTCGACTGGAGTTCTTGAGACGGAGGCGACCCGTACCGCTGCGGCACGGGTGTCTGGTTGCGGGTGGGCCAGCCCTCGATGTACCGTCGCTTGTGGCAACGATACGCCGCAAGCGGCAGCGGCAGGCAGGAGGTGTGGATCGAGGCAGTCAGCCATCGGGGCCCGGCGAAGGAGTTGAATCAGGAGGGGCGCCGCTGCGGTCTGGCGGACGAGGTCCAGAACCGCGACTTGTTCCGGCATGGGCACGTTCGTGCCGAAGCCGAGAAAGCGCTCCCACAGCGCGGCGGCGGCGTCCGTCCAGCCCTCGGGCCGCCGGCGGAGAACCTCCTGGGCGATAGGCTCGACCGATCCCAGCGACGCCCTGGCAAACCCCAGAAGCAGGTCTTCATCGCTCATCGCTGCCGGATCGATGGAGGACTGCAGAGCGCCGGGTGCCGCGTTGATGTTTCCAGCTGGCTGATCAAACAGATCCAACTGCCCCGGGTCACTGTTGCCGGCCGGTTCCGATACGCGGAGCACTCTCGCGCTTTCACCCGGAGCGGCGCTCCGTGGCTCCGCCGGAGGCAGTACGGTGCGGGGTGGGCCGGCGCTCATGTCCGGGCTTGCGCCTGTTGCCGCCCGAGCTCAGCAGTTCCGCTGTCCCGGAAGACCTCCCGGCCCTTGACGCAGGGCTGCTGAAGGGCGAGGCCGATCTGCTGGATGGCCCAGTCTGTCACCCCGATTGATGCGGCGGCGGCCATGATATGCCGGACGGCGCTGGCGGACTCCGACAGCAGCGGTTCATATCCACCGCCCGACAACAGCGACCTGATCGCGAGCACGCCGACAGCCATCGCGAACTCCGGCTGTTTCCCGACAAAATCCCGCGCCGCCCGCACCAGCGTCGCGGGATCCGCGTCCGTCGCGGCAGCGCAGTTGAGGGCGATATCGAGGAAGCCCGCATCCTTTGCGGCGGCAAACCACTTCCCCTTGTTCCCACGGGTTTCGATCAGATCGATCAGCACCTGCCTGCGGTCGCGCTCGGGGTATTTCCTTGCGAGCGCCCGATAGGTCGCAAGGTTCGTAGTGGCGAGGGCCGATGCAAGCCCGTAGCGACCGTAAGCCTCGTCAGAGCGTCCCTGCTGGATAAGGATATCCTCGCAGTAGCGGTCGATGGCGTGATCGCTGAATGCGCCGTTGATCTTGCTGCGGGAAGCCTCAGCATACGCGATCGCTTCCTGCCAAAGACCTTGGCGGAGGAGCGCGTCGGCGGCAAACCGGTCGTCCGACCAGAACCGGTGGCGGCGTAACGCCAAAAGACTACGCAACTCGTCATACCGGCCTGCCTCGAGCAGGCAGGACAGACAGATCGCGCTGCCGATGACATGATTGTAGCGCTGATGGTCGGCCCAGGCGTCGCGTATTCGGTCCAGAAGCATGTCCGCGTATTGATTGACGAGATCCGGATAGCGCGCAATCTCCCCCCAGCGCTCTGCAACGGGATCGAGGTATTCCACGCCGTCTTCCTGAACGGCATCGAACAGGCGCTCGAGCCATTTGGCCCTCGTGTCTCTGTCGGCGGGAGCGGAGATGAGCAGCGGAATGAGATCCTCCAGCGCATTGTGGACGGCGGTACCCAGCGCCCCCGATGACGTGTCGATGTGCTGGAGTGCGGGCCAGAGCCGTTCCATGAGGGCGACGCATCCGTCTCCCGCGGCTACCGGATCAGATTTGGCGGCCGTCCGGATTTCCTTTACCGCCTCCTTGAGGCGGGTGATGGCCAGCTTCGATCCCCGCCAGCCATAGGCGTTGGCGCGGAACTTGGTCTTGAACTGCCATTTGGGAGAAGCCGCCATGGCTTCGCATCCTGCCACCGGGGGAGCCGGTACCACAAGATGGTGCACGAGCGTGCGGAATCGAATAGCCTCCTCGCCATGATCGGACCAACAGCATGGGGCGAAGGACGCATGGCGAAGAATTCAGACCTTGATCGCGCGGCTCAGAAGATTGCGGACGCGCGTATGGAATGTGTAAAGCTTGGCGTTGCACCCGCCGAGATCGCCAGGATCATGCTTGACGAAGCCGTATTGGGGCTCGCGGCCAGCGGGCACTCGCTTGATGGCATTCAGGCGGCGTTCAAGTGGTACGGCGAGCGCGACCTGGTTCGATTCTATGAGGATCTCGTCAAGGCAGCAGCGCGAAAGGGTTCTTCACTGCCGCATTGACGGAGAAGCTTGCAGTCTCACGCCTTGAAGTCGCGAAGCCAGACTTCGAGATCGGTGTTTGTATCCTGCCTGATGACGAGGATTGGCTCGTATCTGTGGGTTCTCTTGTTGAGCGGCAGTGGCTCGGCCTCGATCTGGAAGAAGTCCCGGAGCGCCTTGCTCAGGTCGGACTTCTGCTTGCGCATCTTCGGCCACTTTCTCGATCCGAAGAGCTTTGCCAGTTCATCCATGCCCAGGGTTGGCCCACGCGCGGCAAACGCCATGAGCAGGTACCACTTATCAGTTGGTATCTTCTCGGCGCTTGCGCTGTCGAACATACCGGGAATATGCGTTCGCTCGATATTGACGGCCGGCGCGGCTCTACATTTCACGGAGATGATGTCACGTGACTTGAACGTGACGGTGACGTCCTTCCATGTTGTTTCTGGAGGCGTGGGGAACTTGCTTTCCAAGGTGCCAGCTGTGGGCGCGACCTCTTCCTGCCAAGCCAGAACGGCCTCGGGCCCCGCCGCGCGCGAGGATATTCTGCCATCCGCGCCAAAAGCGAACAGATCATCCAGCGCGATGATGATCGAACGGCATGTTTGAGCCGTCGCGCGATGGGCCTCCCTGATTAGCGTGCCGTCGGAAACAATCAGCAGGAAACACTCCCGCTGTGCCATGACTAGCCGCCCTATTGCGACGTCCACAGCTGGTATGTTCCGAGCGAAGATGAAGAAGGCCGGCAGAGAGCGGTCGCCATTGACGGGAAGCGAGCCGAGCCGCCAGAGCCATGCTTCTCCGGGCATCTGTTCCGGTGTGCCTGTCATACCCACTAATTTCTGGATGCGACTGAACAGCTTCTTCTCGTCGAGCAGATAGATCGCGCGCTCGTCTTTCCTGACAGGGCGCGCTTCGCAGTGCGGAGGTTGCTGCATGCAGATGCCAACAGCATCGCCAGGCCCGTGCTCGATGACCACGCGCTGGCAGGCATGGCCATTTTCGCATGGCAGGACAGCCGCACTCTCCAATGCTGGCCGCAGCAGTTCCTCCGGAAAACCACCCCAGGCCGCTCGGACAGCCATGAGACCCGGGAGTTCCGTCAACTTAGCCCAAAGCGAAGACATCGATGTCCTCATTTCTCAGTTCGATGGCTTCGTCGGATTCGCGCGAGATGATGAAGCCGCGCTTGCGGAGCCAGGTCTCGATGAGGTGGGCATCCTCGTTCCGGTCGTAGTTGGCCTTGCAGGGCGGACCCAGTCCTGCGGTGCGGGGATCCTTCGAGCCGGTGAACTTGACCGAGAACTTGGCGGCGTGAAGGGTGCCGCTGGTCGGGAAAGGTTCGCGCAGTTCCGCCAGCATGGCGAAGAAGTCTCGTGACCGCCTGATCTGGAAGTCGCCGCTCACGGAAGGGTGCTTGATCTGCAACTCGATGAGCCTGATCCAGTCGATTCCGTCGATGTCGGCGACTGACAAGGCATCCTTGCCATATTCCCGCAGCGGTTCCAGCGTGAACCTTTCGCTGGCCGCGAAATACGCCTCGTCTCCGAACAGTTCCTCGCCCAGCACGGCGACATACATCGCCCGCTCGCCCTTGGCCTGCGACTTGTTGAAGACCGCGAGGTCGTTGTTGGCACGGTCGTAGATGATGACAAGGCCACGCTCGGGGCCTATGCCAAGGGCAGGATTCAGGTCATCACCAATGTCGCGGTGCTGACCGAGGGCTGGGACCACCCGCCGACCTCCTGCGTTGTGCTGCTCCGGCCCTCTTCCTACAAGTCCACCATGATCCAGATGGTGGGCCGTGGCCTGCGCACCATCAACCCGGAGGAACACCCCGGCGTCGTCAAGACGGATTGCATCATCCTTGATTTCGGGACCTCCAGCCTCATCCATGGCTCGCTCGAGCAGGATGTGAACCTGAAGGGGTACGACTCGACGGAGGATTCGACCCAGAGCTGTCACAACTGCTCGGCCGTCATTCCTCTATCCTGCAGCGAATGCCCGATCTGCGGCGAGATGCTCCTCGTCGATGTGCGGAACGAGGAGGGTGACGGTCCGGAGCAGCAGCGCGCCCTACTGTCGGGCTTCGACATGACGGAGATCGATCTCCTGGCGCGCTCCAGTTTCGAGTGGATCGACATCAACGGCGACGGCTCCGCCATGATGGCCAGCGGTTTCACCGCCTGGGCCGGGGTCTTCAACCAGGACGGTCGCTTCTATGCCGTGGGCGGCGCCAGGAACAAGGCCTCGGTTCTGCTGGGGGTCGGTGAGAGCATCGTCTGTCTCGCCGCCGCCGATGACTGGCTCAACACCAACGAGTCGGATGAGTCGGCTCACAAGACCAAGGCCTGGCTCCGTCAGCCTCCGACCGAGCGGCAGTTCGCCTACCTGCCTCCGGCCTGCCGGATGGATTACAGCCTCACCCGCTACCAGGCATCGGCCATGCTGAGCCTGAAGTTCAACCTCCATGCCATTCGCAGCCGCATCGCGGAAGCAAGGGGCGCCAGCCTCGCGGCGGTCGCGTGATGGGGGAGCATCATGTCACACGCATCACCCGTCACCGTCCGCGAGCGCTTCGTGCGCTGGCAGCCGCGCTTCGAACTGTGCGCGGTGTGCAGGACCCCGACACGTGGCTTCGGCTGGCAGGAACCACAGCGCATGAGCAAGCCGCGCCCGCCCGCGTGGTTCTGCTCCATGGCCTGCCAGACCTTCTTCTGGGAACGCGCCCGGAGGTCCTTTGCCATGGTTGATCTGACCGACGAGGAAAAATCCGCCCTGCGTCACGCCATGCAGATGGCCGCCGAAGTGATGGAGGAGATCGGGTGGAACACCCGGCTCTCCGATCTCTCCGAGCAGCAGGTTTTCACCCTCATGGAGGTCGTCGTCGGCGGCTTCCAGGACGCGATGCGCGATATCGCCGCCGCCAACAAGCAATCACCGGAGGTACCGTTCTGATGCTGGACTATAATCACACCCGCAGTTTTGCGGACATGCTCAACGATGTTGTTGATGCCGCGCTGATGGACGAGAATGCCGCTCGTCCCCGCCGCGAGTATCTGGGCGGTTCGCGGGTGGGCCACGCCTGCGAGCGGGCCCTGCAGTTCGAGTTCGCTGGTGCGCCGAAGGATGAAGGCGCCGATTTCCCCGGCCGCACGCTGCGCATCTTCGCCATCGGCCATGTGCTCGAGGACCTGGCAATCAAGTGGCTGCGCGCCGCTGGTCTCGATCTCTATACGCGCAAGGGCAATGACCCCGACGGCCAGCAGTTTGGTTTCTCGGTCGCTGGCGGACGCATCCGCGGCCACGCCGATGGAATCATCGCCGGTGCTCCCGAGTCACTGAAGCTCGGCGTTCCCGCGCTGTGGGAATGCAAGACGATGAACGCGAAGAACTGGCGAGAAACGGTAAAGTCCGGTGTTGCTGTGGCGAAGCCCATCTACGCCGCCCAAATCGCGCTGTATCAGGCCTACATGGATGCAAGCATTCCGGGCCTGGCATCGAACCCTGCGCTGTTCACCGCCATCAACAAGGACACTGCTGAACTCCACCATGAGCTGGTGACGTTCAACGCTGAACTGGCCCAGCGCATGAGCGACAGGGCCGTGCGCATCCTTCGCGCCACCGATGCGGGAGAGCTTCTGCCGCGCCTTGCCCGCGAGCGCGGCCACTTCGAGTGCCGCATGTGCCCCTATGCCAACCGCTGCTGGAGCCTCGCACAATGACCGACCATACCGATGACACCACCGGCACGGGTGAAGGACAGAAGCCGGAGCAGAAAACCACCGGCGAGGTGATACATTTCAACCCGTGGCGCGACTTCAACGATGCCCCTCTGCAGGAGGACCCGTTCGGCATCGAGCCGGATCCAGCCCAACTCGGCACATTTCTGGATGTCGTGTTCGGCTATTGCGAAGGCCTGATCCCCGTCCGCGGCTTCGTGGACAAGGGGCAGGGCCGGGATGGCAAGCCCAACAACATCTGGATCGACGCGGATGGCGCGGCGTTCGACAAGCTGAAGACCTTCGCCACCTGGGCGTGGCGCGAGGGTGCGGCTCTCTATGTCATCCCCGGCACCGTGGCGGCCCAGGGTCAGGCGCGCGCCCATGAAGTCCTACAGATGCAGGCCATCGTGGTGGACCTCGACGCCGGGGACATCATCGCCAAGCTGGCCCATCTGGTCCACCATCTCGGCGCGCCCACCCTGGTGGTGGAAAGCGGCGGGCGTACGCCCGAGGGCGCGCTCAAGCTTCATGTGTGGTGGAAGCTCACTGAGGCAGCGACAGGTGAGGATCTCGCCACGCTGTGCCGCCTGCGCGGTGACATTGCCATGAAGGTGGGTGGCGACACCCACTTCCGCTCGGCGCACCAGCCGATCCGCGTGGCCGGCTCCGTCTATCACAAGGGCGGGTTCCAGCGGCTCGTGCAGATCCGCGAGCATCATGCCATCGAGGTTGACCTTGCGGATTTCGGCGAGCGCGTGGCCGCCATGCCCTTCATTCCCGGCATGGGCGCCGAGCCGCCGGCGGAGGGCCATGCCAAGCCCTCCATCGACGCCATCCTCACCACGCCCGTGCACGAGGGTGGAACTGATGCCTGGACCCGCTTTGAGGGCGCCAGCGCAGCCATCGGTCATTACGTGCGCCTGGTGCATGAGGGGAAGCTCAGCCCGAATGACGGCTGGGAGGCCATCTGCCAGTACAACGCTGCCATGCTGAGGCCGGCATGGCCCGTCGAGCGTCTTCAGCAGGAGGCCGACCGGATCTGGGCGCTGCATGTGAAGAAGAACGGCCCTGCGCTGCTGCGCAACGAGGCCGACCCTGAACAGGAAGCCCAGCCGCTGCCGGTGTTCTCCTTCGGCCAGTTGCTTGATGACCGCTCGCCCATGCCGCCGGACATCATTGCGCCGCGCGTCCTGACGCCGGGAGGGCTGCTGGTTCTGGGCGGAGCCCCGAAGGTCGGCAAGAGCGACTTTCTCATCAGCCTGCTCGCCCACATGGCCGCCGGCGTGCCGTTTCTCGGCTTCACGCCGCCACAGGCCCTGCGCGTCTTCTATCTGCAGGCCGAGATCCAGTACCATTATCTCCGCGAGCGCATGCAGCAGATCAGGCTGGATGGGGCGGTGATCGCCGGGGCGCGCGACAATCTGTTCGCCACGCCCAAGCTGCGCATGATCCTCGACGACAAGGGCCTCGCCCTGGTGGTTGAGGCCGTGCGGGTCCGTTTTCCTGACGCCCCGCCCGACATCATCTGCCTCGACCCGATCCGCAACCTGTTCGACGGCGGCGAGGAGGGCGGCGGCGAGAACGACAACAACGCCATGATGTTCTTCCTGACCGAGCGTGTCGAGCGCCTGCGTGAGGCCGTGGCGCCCGACTGCGGTGTCATCCTTGCCCACCACACCAAGAAGATGAACCGCAAGGCCGTGGGCGAGGATCCCTTCCAGGCGCTGTCGGGCGCCAGTGCGCTGCGTGGCTTCTACACCTCGGGGCTCCTGATGCACCGGCCCGACGAGGATAGCACCATGCGCAGGCTGGAGATCGAGTTGCGTAACGGCCCGGCGCTGCAGCCCAAACTGATCGACAAGGAGAACGGCCGCTGGGTCGAGATCAACCCCATGAACGAGCGTCTGGTGCGCCAGGATGTCGGGGCAAAGCATGACGCTGAGCGTGATCGCAAGGGCGACGTCATCCTCAATCTCATTGCTGAGCAGGGAATGCAGGGCAAGATGTATACCCCCACGCAGTTCGCTGCAAAGTTTGAGAACAGGGCGAGCCTCGGCGGCAAGACGGGCATTTTGGACCGGCTTCAGGTGCTCGCTACCAATGGCCACGTCAAGTATGTGCGTGGTGATGGAGCCCGGACGCTTGGCCTCAAGGTGGCCGGCGTGAAGTATGGCTATCTCTGCGTGAAGGACATGCTCCTCAGGAGCGATGCCGAGGCGGTGGACGCTGACACTGGCGAAGTCGGACCTGTCCTTCTCAAGGTATGCCCCACCGATTTCATGTGCCCTCAGACCGGCGTGATGCTGCCGGTGGAGAACCCCGATGTGTGGGTCGATCGGGAGGATTTGGAATGAACAAGTGGCACCCGCTCGGCCCCTCCGCAGAATCCGGAACGTGTGCAGAATCCGGAATCCGAAACAGCAATCCGGATTCCGGAGTCTGGAAATCGCCGAGTCAAATCAATGGCTTGCTGCAGAATCCGGAATCCGGAATCGTCAGTACACTGAATGAATTCGGATTCTGGAATTCACATATTAAAATCAATGGTTTGGAGCAGAATCTGGAATCCGGAATTTCCTCCCTAACGGGTAGGTGCCACCCGCTGAAGCTGGGTGTGGCACCTAACCCGGAGCCTATCTGGTGGGACGATGGATAACTGATCCCATAGCCCATCAAGTCAGACGGACGGCAGCCAGTACCGCCAAGCACGAGGCTGCCGCCGTCCTCCACCACGACAACCAACCCTCACTGAAGGAGACCATCATGGTACTCGCGACTCTGCCTGTGCCCGCTGCAAAGGCAACCCCGACGATTCCATCCATCCTCGCCCTCGACCTGGGCACCACCACCGGCTGGGCCATCCGCACCGGCCGCTGCCGCATCGTCCACGGCACAGCCGAATTCCGCCCCAGCCGCTTCGAGGGTGGCGGAATGCGCTACCTGCGCTTTGGCAAATGGCTGGATCAGACGCTGGAGATTACCGGCGGCATCGATGCCGTCTACTACGAAGCGGTGCGGCGGCATCTGGGGACCGATGCCGGCCATGTTTACGGCGGTCTCCTCGCGACGCTCACTGCTTGGTGCGAGGAGAAGGGCATCCCCTACAGCGGCGTGCCCGTCGGCACCTGGAAAAGACACGCCTGCGGAAAGGGCAATGCCGACAAGCAGGCGGTGATCGCAGCCATGCGCGCGCGCGGCTTTGAGCCTGGCGACGACAACGAGGCCGACGCCATCGCCATTCTGCTCTGGGTCATCGAGACGAACGGAGGCCTGGCATGAGCAGCCCTGCGGAAATGTTCCTGAAGCACGTCGCCAATGTGATCGCCGAGCGCAGCTCCCAGTACGGCGACGCCAGCAGCAACATGGCGGCCATCGCAGCGCGGTGGTCGGCGACGCTGGGGCGGGAGATCACACCCGCGCAGGTCGTGCTGTGCCTGCTCGACCTTAAGCTGGCGCGCCTTGCCCACGATCCCGCCCACGAGGACTCGGCAGTGGATGTCTGCGGTTACGCCGCCCTGCTGCGCGAACTGACCGAAACCTCGAACACGGAAGGACGCTGAACCATGGCACCCGGACGCAAACGGAAATCCGGCAAGCGCTACGCCTGTGGCAAGCGCACCAGACCGGAAACGGAAAGGGACGCCATGAGTGTTGCCCTCGATGCGCGGCGGCGCCACTTTGGCGTGACGGCAAAGCAGGCGAAGGATGAGCGGCTCGGTACGGCGCTGGGGCGACTGGCCTTTCGCGAGTTGATCAGTGAGACGCAGTACCAGGCTGGCGTGGCGTTCGCCGAACTGTACCGGCAGCACCACGCGGTGTGTGGCCTGCCGTCGCCAAGCCCACGCTCCGTCGCAGGACTGCTGATCAACGAAGGGATCTTTGGGGCAAGCCCAAGCGAGCCTGTGCTGGAGGTGATCGAGAAGCTCAAGCGGCGCTTCAACGCTGCCACTGAAGCGCTCGATGCCTGCGACCGCGAGCAGCGCATGTCGATGGGAAGGCGCCCGACGTTGCTGGTCTATCGTGTCATCTGCACCGATGAGGACGCGATGCGCTGGCCGGAGGAGGACATGGGCAACCTGCGCGTGGCGCTGAATGCGCTTGTACGGTTGTTTCGGTTGGCATGAGTCAAGCGCGTTGGAGACGGGTCTAAAAACAAACTTACTAAGAAAATGAGATTTAGTTGAAAAAGCCTGTTGACACGTTCCTGCGACGCGACTAAAAGTTCCGATATTGAAGGATCGGAATTGCGCCTGGAGATGAGTTCTCTGGGCGCTTTTCTTTTGGGGGGTTGGTCATGCAGGTTCGCTTCCTCGAGGCCGACGATCTGCGCACCCGCTTCGAAGCGGCTTGCACCCGTCTTGGTGAGAGCGAAGCCCGCCGTGCCTTCTCGATGGCGCTCAACAAGGAAGGCCGCAAGTCGTTCACGCAGCTGCGCCGCTCCCTTGCCCAGCAATCGTCTATCCCGCGCGGGGCCGTCAATGCAGCGACACGTTTCAAATCCGCGACGCGCGGCACGATGTCCACGGTGACCTCTGGCACTGGCCGTCATCTGCCGCTGTCATTCTTCGGTGCAAAGCAGTTCTCCTACGGCGTGCGCGCGAAGATCTGGGGCAGGGCGCAGACCTTCCGCTCGGCCTTCGTCGTGAAGCGCTACGGCGGCGGCGTGTTCAAGCGCAATGGCAAGGCGCGGTTTCCGATCGAGCAGCTGTGGGGTCCGTCGGTGCCGAAGGAGATGCTGCGT
>NZ_JBIICB010000121.1:0-11788 GCF_044239095.1 Aestuariivirga sp.
GCGCGTCCCGGCGGCGGGCCTCAAGCGCTGCACCACCATTCGTCATCGGTCATTTCACCCGCGGATCCACCCCCTCACCCCTACCCTCTCCCCCACGTGCGTGGGGGCGAGGGGGAAGTGGAGGCGCTTGATCCTGCTCGCACCTGCTGCGTAAAGGAGAGCGGCCCTCATTATCAACGTCTTTGCCTAGGTGCTGAAGGAAAAGCAGTCAGACCTCGACTGAGAACCCCCACGCATTCCTCTCCCCCACCGGGGGAGAGGGCAGGGTGAGGGGGTCTTTCCGCGAGTCCCTGCGGCGGGTCTCAAGCGCTGCAGCATCAACACTCTCCTTCGCCAATCTTCCCAGGGGAGCCACCCCCTCACCCCTACCCTCTCCCCCACATGCGTGGGGGCGAGGGGGATCATTGCTTGATCCGGCTCGCACCTGCTGCGTAAAGGAGACATGACATCTCCTTCCCTTTATTGGCTCCGCAACGATCTTCGCCTCTCCGACAATGCGGCCCTGACCGCCGCGGCGGCGCAGGGTCCCGTGATCTTCCTCTATGTCCTCGATGACGAGACGCCGGGGGAATGGAAGCTGGGCGGCGCCTCGCGCTGGTGGCTGCACAGAAGCCTCGAGGCCTTGGGGCGCAAGGTTCCGCTCACGCTCAGGCGCGGGGCAGCTGACAAGGTCATCGCCGAGGTTCTGGCGGAGACGGGCGCGAAGTCCCTGCACTTCACACGCGACTATGCGCCATGGGCTGGCGCTCTGGAACGGCGCGTGAAGGACATCTGCGATGCGGCCAGCGTCGCCTGCCATCGCTATGGCGGTTTCCTGCTGCATGAGCCGGAATCGATCCGCAATGGTTCGGGTGAGCCCTATCGCGTCTACACACCCTTCTCGAAAGCCTGCTTCGCGAGCGGAGAGCCGAAGCCGCTGAAGCCCGTGCCGGACTTCGCCCCGTGGAAGGGCGCGCTGCGCAGCGACGGCCTCCAGGACTGGGGCCTGCTGCCCACCAAGCCCGATTGGTCCGGTGGCTTCGCGCAACACTGGACTCCGGGCGAGGAGGGAGCGGCTCAGCGCCTCAAGGCCTTCATCGCAGACGGCCTCGCGCATTATGCCGATGAGCGTGACAGGCCGGACCGTGACGTGACCTCGCGCCTGTCGCCCCACCTCCGCTTCGGCAACATCAGCCCCGCACAGTGCTGGCACGCGGTGCGCGCTGCGCAGTTCAAGGCGGGGGCCAAGCTGGACAAGACGGCGGAGAAGTTCCTGAAGGAGATCCTGTGGCGGGAGTTCTCCTATCATCTGCTCCATCACTGGCCGACGCTGCCGACGGTGCCCTTCCGCCCCGAATTCGCATCCTTCCCGTGGAGCGAGAACCCGGCGGCGCTCAAGGCATGGCAGCGTGGGAAAACCGGTTACCCCATCGTCGATGCCGGCATGCGGGAGCTCTGGGCCACCGGCACCATGCATAACCGCGTGCGGATGATCGCGGCATCGTTCCTGATCAAGGACCTGCTGATCCCTTGGGCTGAGGGTGAGCGCTGGTTCTGGGACACGCTGGTCGACGCCGACATCGGCAGCAACTCCGCAAGCTGGCAATGGGTGGCGGGCTGCGGGGCCGATGCTGCCCCCTATTTCCGCATCTTCAACCCGGTGCTGCAGGGCGAGAAGTTCGACACACGAGGCGCCTATGTGCGCAAATGGGTGCCGGAACTGGCGCGCCTGCCAGACCAGTTTGTGCACAAGCCGTGGGAGGCGCCGCGCCTGGTGCTGGAGACGGCAGGTGTTGCACTGGGGCGGAACTACCCGCATCCTGTGGTCGACCACGGCAAGGCGCGTGAGAAGGCGCTTGCCGCATTCCAGCAGATCAAGGGGGCAGCATGACGAAGATACTGGGCATCAGCGGTTCACTGCGCCGCGCCTCTTCCAACACCGGCATGCTGCGCGCGCTGCAATCCATGGCGCCCGGCCATGTATCGGTTGAGGTGGCAACACTGCACGGCATTCCGCTGTTCAACGAGGATGACGAGGCGGCGACGGGCAAGCCCGAGGCCGTCACCGTCTTGAGCGAGAAGATCCGCGCGGCGGACGGCGTCGTCATCGCCTGCCCCGAATACAACTTCTCCTTCACCGGTGTCTTGAAGAACGCCAATGACTGGCTCTCTCGCGGCGGCTCACCCTTCCGCTGGAAGCGCGTTGGCATCGTGGGCGCGGGGGGCGGCCAGTTCGTTGGCACGGCGCGGGCGCAGTATCACCTGCGCCAGAACCTGCAGGCGCTGCAGGCCATCACCATGCCGAGGCCCGAGGTGTTCGTGAACCACAATGAGGAGAAGTTCGACACAGAGGGAAACATCACCGACGCCGAGACGCAGCGCTACCTCGCGAAATGGTTCGAGGCGTTTCTGGAGTGGGTGGAGAAGCGGCCGTAGTTGTGAACCCGTCATTCCGGCGAAAGCCGGAATCCAGCTTTGCCGGCTGTGAAGCTGGATCCCGGCCTACGCCGGGATGACGGGAAACTGGGGTTAGACCGCGATGCTTGTCGCCGCCGTCCGGATGGCGCGGATTTCTTCGGCATAGCTCTTCGCCTTGAAGATGGCGGAGCCCGCCACCAGCACATTGGCGCCCGCGCGCGCCACGTCTGCCGCATTGGCGCGGGTGACACCACCATCGACCTCGATGTCGATGTTCCGCCCACGGACCATGTCGCGAACCTCCGCGATCTTGTCCAGCATGGCGGGGATGAAGGCCTGGCCACCGAAGCCCGGGTTGACCGTCATCACCAGAACCATGTCCAGCCGGTCCAGCACATGGTTGAGCACGGAAACCGGCGTTGCGGGATTGAGCGACACGCCCGCCTTCTTGCCCAGGCTGCGGATTATCTGCAGCGAACGGTCGAGATGCGGGCCCGCTTCCGCATGCACCGTGATCGAATCCGCCCCCGCCTTGGCGAAGGCCTCGAGATAGCGGTCCACCGGCGCCACCATCAGGTGGACGTCGAACAGCTTCCGCGTCACCGGGCGGATCGCCTCGATGATGGGAAAGCCGAAGGAAATGTTGGGCACGAAGTGCCCGTCCATCACGTCGATGTGGATCCAGTCCGCACCCCCATCGTCAATGGCGCGGACTTCATCTCCCAACCGCGCGAAATCGGCAGCGAGGATGGAGGGCGCGATGAGAAGGGGGCGCGTCATGACCGGATCAGCCGATGAGCTTGCCGAAGTGCACGGCGGTGTCGCCCATGCGGTTCGAGAAGCCCCACTCATTGTCGTACCAGGAGAGGATCTGCACAAAATTATCGTCCATCACCTTGGTCTGGTCGAGGTGGAAGACGGACGAGTGCGGATCATGGTTGAAGTCGACAGACACGTTGGGTTTCGCCGTCGTGCCGAGGATGCCCTTGAGAGGGCCGCTGGCGGCGGCCGCAAGGATCATCTCGTTCACCTCTTCCTTCGTCGTCTTGCGCTTGGCGATGAACTTGAGGTCGACGACGGAAACATTCGGCGTCGGCACGCGCATGGCGAAGCCATCGAGCTTGCCCTTGAGCTCGGGAAGCACCAGGCCCACGGCCTTGGCAGCGCCAGTCGAGGTCGGGATCATGGAGAGTGCGGCGGCACGGGCGCGGTAGAGGTCCTTGTGCATGGTGTCGAGCGTCGGCTGGTCGCCCGTATAGGAATGGATCGTCGTCATCATGCCCTTCTCGATGCCGATCCCGTCGTTCAGCACCTTCGCCACGGGGGCGAGGCAGTTCGTCGTGCACGACGCGT
Source organism: Aestuariivirga sp. (assembly GCF_044239095.1). Taxonomy (GTDB): domain Bacteria; phylum Pseudomonadota; class Alphaproteobacteria; order Rhizobiales; family Aestuariivirgaceae; genus Aestuariivirga. Next base: position 3,751 of record NZ_JBIICB010000121.1, read on the forward strand.
TCGAGATCACCATGTGGTCCTTGGTGAGCTTGTCGTGGTTGACGCCATAGACGACCGTGAGGTCCGCGCCATCCGACGGGGCCGAGACGATGACGCGCTTGGCGCCCGCCGTGAGATGGGCGGCCGCCTTGTCACGCGCGGTGAAGATGCCGGTGCATTCGAGCGCGATGTCGATGCCGAGATCCTTCCAGGGAAGCTGGCCCGGATCCTTGATTGCCGTCACCTTGAACTGGTCGGAGCCGATCGAGATCGAATCGCCCTTCACCACCACCTCGTGCGGGAAGCGCCCGTGCACCGAGTCGAACTGGAGGAGGTGGGCGTTGGTTTCCACCGGGCCCAGGTCATTCACCGCGACGATGTCGATGTCCTTGCGGCCCGATTCGTAAATGGCGCGGACAATGTTGCGGCCGATGCGGCCAAAGCCGTTGATGGCGACACGGACTTTCGTCATGGTGCAAGGTCTCCGGTTGACGGGCGGGTTGATTTCGGCGGCATTTATAGTGATTTCGCTACGGCGCGGAAGAGGAAATCTGAGGTGCGCAACTCAGGCGCGGCTCAGCTGCCGGCTACGAAGTGCCGCGGGAAGAGGGCAGCAAGGGCCGCCATGATGATCTTGTGGGCATCCGGCGCCGACACCCGGTCACTGTGGCCAGCGCCATGGGCGGCAAGGCCCAGCCACAGCCCGTCGCAGAGGGCCTCCAGCGTGCGCATGAGGATGTGCGGGTCAGCCAGGTATCCACCCTCCACCACCAGCTCCCGGCACAGGCTTTCCGAAGCCGCCTGGCGCTGCGCATCGAGGCCGGAGCAGATCTGGTCATAGACCGGCCGCCCCTGGGTCTCGCCCCAGAAGGCGATCCATGCGGCAAGCTTTTCGGGCGTGAACACGCTGGTGTCGAAATCGGAGAGCAGCAGCGCCTTCAACCGCTCCGCAGCCGAGGGCCCCGCCTCCCGCACCCGGCTGGCCCAGTGCTGGTGATATTCCGTGGCGAGGGCATGCAGCACCGCGGCCAGCAGCTCGTCCTTGCTGGTGAAATGGAAAATCACGATGCCGGCGGACAGGCCCGCCTCCTTGGCCACGTCAGCGACCGTCAGGGCGGCATAGCCCTTGCGGGCGAGGGCGGCGATCGTCGCGCCGATCAGCTGGGCGCGCCGGATGTCACGGCCAGCCTTGCGGGGTGGCGCGGCGTCCAAGGCGCGATCCCTGGCAATGTTCATGAACGGAAACATAGAGAATTCCGGGCTTAGTGGAAAGCCCATGACCCAGCCTCCATTGACCGGTGTGACCCGGCAACCTAAAGAATCCGTAGGTTGGTATCATGCGCGATCACGAACTCCGGTATGTCTTGAACGACGAGCTGCACGGGCGTCCCGGACTTCCGGTGACGGCTCCGGCACGCGTCACCCACCTTGCATTCACCATCGGCGAGGGGGATGGGGACCCGCTGGCCCATGTGAAGGTGCTGTGCGACACGCTGGGCGTGAAACCTCCGACCGAGGGAGCCCCCCATCACTGGGCCGAAATCGCGGGCGGCCAGATCAAGTATGAGCGCCATGGCGAATTCTACCGGCTCAGCGTTGTGGCCGACGGCGGCCCGGAAAAGGGCGAGGCGCTCGCCATCCTGCCGGTGGGCTGGGTCGACGGGCTTCCAGGGGCAAGGCTCGTCGGCATCCACACGCGCATCATGGACAAGGATGAACCAGGGCCCGATGTGGCGGCCCTGGCTGCGATATTCGGTCATGAGGATCTCGCGGGCTCGCGCACCAGCTCAGGGCTTGCGACCGTCTGGACGGACTTCCGCATCGGGCCGGACGGCTATACCCGCATCATCGTGCATGACCACGGCCTGTCACCGCTCAGGCTGGGCCGCGTCGTCCGCCGCATTCATGAAATCGAGACCTACCGCATGATGGCGCTGCTGGCGTTGCCGCTGGCCCGAAAGGTCCAGTCGGAACTGGCACGGCTCGAGCGCGCGCTGTCCAAGGTGACGGCCGACATGCTGTCAGCGCGGGAAAGCCATGAGGACGAAGGCCTCCTCACCGCGCTCAGCGCCATCGCGCGCGACGTGGAAGAGATTTCGAGCCGCACCAGCTACCGCTTCTCGGCAGCGCGGGCCTATTCAGCGCTCGTCGACAAGCGCATCGCAGAGCTCGGCGAGGAAAAGGTGATGAGCTTCCAGCGCATCGGCGTCTTCCTCGACCGCCGCTTCACGCCTGCCATGGCCACCTGCACCGCCGTCTCGGAGCGCATCAAGAGCCTGGCGGAGAGGAGCGAACGCGCCTCCAACCTGCTGCGCACAAGGGTTGACATTGCGCTCGAAGCACAGAACCAGCAGCTGCTGAAGTCCATGGAAAAGCGCGGCCACCAGCAGCTTCGCCTGCAGCAGACGGTCGAAGGCCTGTCGGTCGTCGCCATCAGCTACTATCTGATCGGCATCCTCGGCAAGCTCATCGACGGCTTCGGCGCCTATGCCCATGTCGAGACGAAACTCGTCAGCCTACTGAGCATTCCGGTGGTGGTGTTCATCGTGTGGTACGGGGTGAGACGGCTGCGGGAGCATATTCTGAGATCGCCGCCGGAGTAGGAAGAGCCCTCATCCGGCCTTCGGCCACCTTCTCCCATCGCGGCGCGACGGGAGAAGGGGATAATCTTTTCACGGCTTTCCCTTCTCCCGTTGCAAAGCAATGGGAGAAGGTCCCCGAAGGGGGGATGAGGGCCTCTTTCCGCGAGTCGTGCTGGTTGAACGAGGCCCTCATCCGGCCTGTCGGCCACCTTCTCCCATCGCGGCGCGACGGGAGAAGGGGATAATCTTTTCATGGTTTTCCCTTCTCCCGTTGCGAAGCAATGGGAGAAGGTGCCCGAAGGGCGGATGAGGGCTTTCTCTTCACCCTACACCTTCACCCACTTCCCGTTCTTCTCCGACGATTTCACGCAGGCCTCGATGAAGGCCATGCCAGCGACACCATCGGCAATCCCCGGGAAGGCCACGTCCTTCTCCGGCTTCTTGCCGGCCCGCTTCGCCTTGATGGCGCGCGCCACCTCTGAGTAGACATTGGCGAAGCCTTCGAGATAGCCCTCGGGGTGGCCAGGTGGCACGCGCGTCATGCGGCCCGCGGCAGCATTGGAGCCCGCACCGCCACGCGTGATCAGCCGCTTCGGCTCACCAAACGGCGTGTACCAGAGATAGTTCGGGTCCTCCTGGCGCCACTCGAGACCGCCCTTGGTGCCATAAACGCGGATCTTCAGGCCATTCTCATTGCCTGGCGCAACCTGGCTGGCCCAGATCATGCCCTTGGCACCGCCCTTGAAGCGCAGCATCACATGGGCGTTGTCGTCCAGCAGGCGGCCCTTGACGAAGGAGGTGAGGTCCGCCGCCAGCTCATCAAGCGTGAGGCCAGACACGTCGCAGAGAAGCTGGAAGGTATGCGTGCCGATGTCGCCCACGCAGCCACCAGCACCCGAGCGCTTCGGATCCGTGCGCCAGGCGGCCTGCTTCTGGCCGGTCTTCTCCAACGCGGTGGTGAGCCAGTCCTGCGGATACTCGCCCTGCACCACGCGGATGTCACCCAAGTCCCCAGCCACCACCATCGCCTTGGCATGGCGGATCATCGGGTAGCCCGAATAGTTGTGGGTGAGCGCGAAGATCACGTCCTTGCGCTTCGCCAAAAGCTTCTCCAGCGCCTTCGCCTCCTTGAGGTTCAGCGCCAGCGGCTTGTCGCAGATGACATGGATGCCCGCCTCGATGAAGGCCATCGCCGCGGGCACATGCACGTTGTTGGGCGTCACGATCGAGACGGCCTCGATGCCATCGGCGCGCTTTGCCTCGGCCTTGGCCATCTCGTGGTAGTCCGTATAGATGCGGTCGGGCGCCAGGCCTAGCTCGGCACCTGAGGCCTTCGCCTTCTTCGCGTCGGCGGAGAGTGCTCCCGCCACGAAGTCATACTGGTCGTCCATGCGGGCGGCCAGGCGGTGCACGGCGCCGATGAAGGCCCCCTGCCCGCCGCCGACCATGCCGAGCCTGATGCGGCCCGTATTGGCATCACTGCGTCCCGAAACCATGACGCGCCTCCTTACTTGATGCCGAGGATGCGGTTGATCTTGGCCTTGTCGGCCGAGCCCGCGACGAAGTCATCGAAGCTCTTTTCCGTCGTCTTGATGATGTGGCTGGCGATGAAGGGTGCGCCCTCGATCGCGCCCTGCACCGAATCCTTGATGCAGCATTCCCACTCCAGCACCGCCCAGCTATCATAATTGTAGCCGGCGAGCTTGGAGAAGATCGATCCGAAATCCACCTGCCCGTCACCCAGCGAGCGGAAGCGGCCCGCGCGCTTAAGCCAAGGCTGGAAGCCGGAATAGACGCCCTGCTTGCCGGACGGGTTGAACTCCGCATCCTTCACGTGGAAAGCGCAGATACGCTCATGATAGATGTCGATGAAGTCGAGATAGTCGAGCTGCTGCAGCACGAAGTGCGAGGGATCATAGTTGATCATGCAGCGCGGATGATTGTCGAGGCGCTCGAGGAACATCTCGAAGGTGACGCCGTCCATCACGTCCTCGCCCGGGTGCAATTCGAAGCCACAGTCAACGCCATTGTCCTCGAACCCGTCGAGCAGCGGCTTCCAGCGGCGCGCCAACTCGTTGAAGCCTTCCTCGATCAGACCCGCGGGGCGCGGCGGCCAGCCATAAAGGAAGGGCCAGCACAGCGCACCGGGGAAAGAGACATGCGCATCAAGACCTAAGTTGCGGGAGGCCTTCGCGGCATACTTGACCTGCTGCACAGCCCATTTCTGGCGCTCCTTCGGCTTGCCGTGGAACTCCTTGGGCGCGAAGGCATCGAAGGCCTCGTCATAGGCGGGGTGCACCGCCACGAGCTGGCCCTGGAGATGGGTGGAGAGCTCGGTGATCTCGACGCCATTGGCCTTGGCCACACCTTTCACCTCATCGCAATAGGTCTTTGAGGTGGCAGCCTTCTTCAAGTCGAACAGGCGGCCATCCCAACTCGGGATCTGCACGCCCTTGTAGCCGAGCGAGGCGGCCCATTTGGTGATCGAGTCCCAGCTGTTGAACGGTGCTGCATCGCCCGCGAATTGCGCCAGGAAAATCGCTGGTCCCTTGATATCGGTTGGCATGGTGTGGTCCTCCCTTGTCGTTTCTCAGATGTATGAATTGATCAGGCCTTCGAGACGCTCCTGCCGGCCGGATTTCGGCTGCGGCTCGATGCCTTCGGCATGCACGCGCTTGGCGATGGATTCGAGCGTTTCCTTGCCATCGAGCATCGCCTTGTTCCTGGGCTCGTTCCACTTGGCATAACGCTCATCCACGATCTTGCCGAGCTTGCCGTCCTCCAGAATCTTCGCCGCGACGAGAAGACCGCGTGCGCAGGCATCCATGGAGCCGACATGGCCATAGAGCAGATCATCCGGATCGATCGACTGCCGCCTGATCTTCGCATCGAAGTTGAGGCCGCCCGTGGTGAAGCCGCCGGCCTTGAGGATCTCGAGGAAGGCCAGCGACATCTCGGGGATGTTCATGGCGAACTGGTCGGTATCCCAACCCGACTGATAGTCACCACGGTTGATGTCGATGCTGCCGAACACGCCCAGGGCGGATGCCAGCGCAATCTCATGCTCGAAGGTGTGGCCAGCGAGGATCGCGTGATTCTGCTCGATGTTGAGCTTCACATCATTCTGCAAGCCGAGTGAGGCAATCATGGCATAGCAGGTGGCCACGTCATAATCATACTGGTGCTTGGTGGGCTCCTGTGGCTTGGGCTCAAGCAGGATGGGGCCCTTGAATCCGATCTTGTGCTTGTACTCGACGACCATGGATAGGAAGCGCTTGGCCTGCTCCAGCTCATGCCCGATCTTGGTGTTGAGCAGCGTCTCGTAGCCCTCACGCCCGCCCCACATCACATAGTTGGCGCCGCCCAGATCCTTGGTCACGTCCAGGCAGTGCTTCACCTGCGCTGCGCAATAGGCGAAGACGTCCGGGTCCGGGTTGGTCGCCGCACCCGCCATGAAGCGGCGGTTGGAGAACATGTTGGCCGTGCCCCACAGCAGCTTCTTGTTCTTGGCCGCCATCTTCTTCTCGAAGATCTTCGCGATCTCGGTGACGTTTGCGTTGAACTCCTTCAGCGACTTGCCTTCGGGCGCAATGTCGAGGTCATGGAAGCAGAAGAAGTCCACGCCCAGAAGTTCGAGCGTGTCGAACATGACGTCCGCCTTCATGCGGGCGGCGGCCATCTCATCGCCCATGTGATGCCACTGGCGCATGAAAGTGTCGCCGCCGAACGGGTCGCCACCCGGCCAGCACAGCGTGTGCCAATAGGCCACCGCGAAGCGCATGTGCTCGCGCATCGTCTTGCCCATCACGATCTGGTCCGGATTATACCAGCGATAGGCAAGCTCGTTCGTGGTATCCGGGCCTTCGTACTTGACCGGGTCTTTGACGGAATAGAATTGGGACATCAGCGATAGATCTCCTTGATCGCGGGGTAGATTTTCGTATAGCGGCGGTAGTGTTCCTCGTACGCCTCGCGCGCCTTGGCTTCGGGCTTGATGGTGCGCGCGGTCTTGGGCGCAGTAAGCACCTTGCGGAAGTCTGCTCCCGTCGCGGCGATGAGGCCGAGGCGTGCGGCACCAAACGCGCCGCCCACATCCCCCGCTGCTGGAAGATCGACCGGAACACCCAGCACGGTGGCGATGATCTTGAGCCAGAGCTCGGACTTGGACCCGCCGCCCACGGCGGTGACGCGCTTCACTTCCGTTCCCGCATCCTTCAAGGCTTCCAGCGAGTCGCGGAAGGCGAAGGCCACGGCATCAAGTGCGGCATGGGTCAGCGTCTTGTGGTCGCTCTCATGGCCCAGCCCCATGATGAGGCCGCGCACCTGCGCGTCGCCCACCGGTGTCCGCTCGCCAGAGAGATAGGGCAGGAACAGCGCAGGCGATGGCCCTGTGAGCTTGGTGCCGAGCGCGCCCGTCAGCTTCGGCGCGGGCGAGCCCAGAATGCCCGCCAGCCATTCAAGGCTTGCGGCGGCAGACAGGATCACGCCCATCTGGTGCCATGTGCCGGGCACGGCGTGGCAGAAGGCATGCACCATGCGGCCGGCATTGGGGCGGAACTTGTCGTTCGACACGAACATGACGCCCGAGGTGCCAATGGAGACGAGTGCGGAATTGTCAGTGACAGCACCGATGCCGCAGGCAGCGGATGCATTGTCACCGCCGCCACCCGCAACGACAGGCCTCTTCGGCATGCCCCAGGATTTTGCCACGGCCGGCGTGAGGCGTCCGGTGGCGTCCGTTCCCTCATAGAGTTTCGGCATCTGGTCGATGGACATGTCAGAGGCGGCAAGCAGCATGTCCGACCAGCGGCGCTTGGCGATGTCGAGCCAGAATGTGCCTGACGCATCCGACATGTCGGAAGCGAATTCGCCCGTCATGCGGAAGCGGATATAATCCTTGGGCAGCAGCACCTTGTCGACCTTGGCGAAGGTCTTCGGCTCATGCTTCTTGACCCACACGAGCTTCGGCGCCGTATAGCCCGCGAGCGGAATATTGCCCGCGAGCGGCACCGCCTGCGGCTCCCGGTTCATGATGTCATCGCATTCGCGGAAGGAGCGCGCGTCATTCCACAGAATGGCGGGGCGCAGCACCTTGCCGTCCTTGCCGAGCAATGTCGCGCCATGCTGCTGCCCGGAAAGCCCGATGCCTTCGACGGCGGCAATCGCCTTGGGCTTCATCTTGCCCAGCGTCTTGACCACGATGTTGCAGGCCTTCCACCAGTCCTCCGGGTTCTGCTCGGACCAGCCGGGCTGCGGGCGCGACACCTTCAGAGGCGCGCTCGCCGTTGCCACGATCTTTTGCTTGGCGTCGATCAAGACGCCCTTTACCGATGATGTTCCGAAATCCAGCCCCAGATACATGCGCCCTCCCCTTATGGAATGTTGTCACGAACATAGATGTCAATGCGGATGCGTTCCATCTCCTCAACGAGTGGCGCCTTGTCGGCCTTGGAGAGGAGCACGCGGATGGCACTCCT
>NZ_JBIICB010000388.1:0-2915 GCF_044239095.1 Aestuariivirga sp.
AGGGCGGCGCCCGCGCCGGCATGATCGCGCCCGACGAGAAGGCCTATGCCTATCTGAAGGGCCGCCCCATGGCGCCCAAGGGCGAGGCATGGGACCAGGCGCTCCGCTACTGGGAGACGCTCCACACTGACGAAGGCGCCCATTTCGACCGCGTGGTGACGCTCGACGCTGCAAGCCTTCCGCCGATCGTCTCCTGGGGCACGAGCCCTGAGGATGTCGTCTCGATCGCAGGCAGCGTTCCGAACCCCGACGACATCGCGGATGAGGGCAAGCGCCAGTCCAAGTGGCGCGCCCTCGAATACATGGGCCTCAAGCCCGGCACGAAGATGACGGATGTCGAACTCGACGTCGTATGGATCGGCTCCTGCACCAATGGCCGCATCGAGGACCTGCGCAATGTGGCGAAGGTCGTCGAGGGCAAGAAGGTGTCTGGCCGCCTCGCCTATGCGATGATCGTGCCCGGCTCCGGCCTGGTCAAGCAGCAGGCCGAGGCCGAAGGCCTCGACCAAATCTTCAAGGCCGCGGGCTTCGAATGGCGTGAGCCCGGCTGCTCCATGTGCCTTGGCATGAACCCGGACCAGCTCAAGCCCGGCCAGCGCTGCGCATCCACCTCCAACCGCAACTTCGAAGGCCGCCAGGGCTACAAGGGCCGCACGCATCTGCTCTCGCCCGAGATGGCAGCAGCAGCGGCCATTGCCGGACGGTTCGTCGACGTGCGCCAGACGGGTGCGTGAACGGCTGGTTCCGGAACCTGACATTGCGGGCGTTTACCAGCACGCCTGCAATGTTTTCATGAAAGTCCAGAAGCATACAATTGCCATTAGGTACTGCGCCTAATGGTTGTTCAAAGCGCGCTCCGCTGACGTTGCAGGAACGAAGGAAGCAACATCGCAGTCCGGCAGTGTATTCAGCATGTGTGATGTATGTCATTAACGATTGCTGAACTTTTCGTTAAGGCTTATGTCACCGGAGTGTTGCAAGAATGATTCTGACGCTGGGGCTGGCGTCATATGGTGGGGGTTAAGAGTGGGTACATCTGTTCAGGCGGACGCGAAATTTCTGCGCCGCATCTTCATCGGTCTGGTGTTTCTGACTGTCGTGACGGGCGCCATGGCGGGCATCACCACCGTTCAGGCGATGACGGGCGCTCCCGGCGCCTGCGTGATGTTCTGCGAATAGCAGCAGGCCCATGGCGGAACACCGGCTGGCCGGCCTGTCCGCCCCGACATTGAGCGACATCGAAGAGCTTGCCACGCAGGCTTTCGCGGATCTGCCGGAGAGTTTCCGGGCACTGTGCGGCGAGGTTGTCATCACCGTCGCCGATTTTCCCGCCAGCGACGTCCAGAAAGAGATGAAGGCGGGGCCCTTCGACCTCCTCGGGCTGTTCCAGGGCGTTGGCCTCGCGCAGGATGGCGCAACACCCGAGACTGGCCGCATGCCGAACATGGTGTTCCTCTACCGCCGCGCCATACTCGACTACTGGGCCGAGCACGAGGAGACGCTCGGCGCCATCGTCACCCATGTGCTGGTGCATGAAATCGGCCACCACTTCGGCCTTTCGGACGACGACATGTACGCGATCGAGGACCTGACGCCGTGACCCCGGAGGAAAAGAAGGCGCGCCGCGATCTCGAACGTATCGAGGCCGAGCGCGAGAAGCTGTTCCACGGCACGCCGAGCGCAGCCAATGACGACCACGACCCGATGGAGGTGCTCGGCAAGCGCATTGCCCGCATCCTCGGCCCGCTGCTGGCGGCAGGGCTGTTTTTCTACCTGCTGCTGACCTACCTTCCCAGCACCTGAACGGGCGAAGCCTCAGCGATTGTTGCAGCACCTGCCCTTCCCCTCTATATGGGCGCGTCATGACCAGCATCTTCATCGACGGCGAGGCGGGAACCACCGGCCTCCAGATCCGCGAGCGGCTTGAGCGCCGGACCGACGTGACGCTCATCTCGATCGACCCTGGGCGCCGCAAGGACCCGGAGGCGCGCCGGGAGCTTCTGAACACTGTCGACGTGGCGATCCTGTGCCTTCCTGACGAGGCCGCGAAGGAGGCCGTGGCGATGATCGGCGAGGGCTCGCCGACCCGCGTCATCGACGCCTCGACGGCCTACCGCACCGCGGAGGGCTGGGCTTACGGCATGCCGGAGATTTCCAGGCTGCACAGGGAGAAGGTTGCGGCCGCCTCGCGCGTTGCCAACCCCGGCTGCTACCCGCAGGGGCTGATCGCGCTCGTCCGCCCACTGATCAATGCCGGCATGATGTCCTCCGACTATCCCATCACCTACAACGCCGTCTCCGGCTATTCCGGCGGCGGCAAGAAGACGATCGAGGACTACGAGGCGAGGGGCTCCTCCGCCATTGCCTACCACCCCTACGGGCTCACCTTCGCCCACAAGCACCTGCCCGAGATGCAGGTCTATGCCGAGATCGCCCATGCGCCGGTCTTCCAGCCGGCGGTCGGCAATTACGCCCAGGGCATGATGGGCTGCGTACCGGTTTTCTCGGAGCTTCTGGTGAAGCGCGCCAAGGGCCAGGACATCCGCGACTGCCTGGCGCAAGCCTATGAGGGCCAGGCCTGCATCGAGGTCGCGCCCTTCGAGGCCATCGAGCGCGCGCCCCATGTCAATCCCGAGGCGCTGAACGGCACCAACCGGATGCGGCTTCACGTTTTCGCCAACGACGTCCGCGGCCATGTGCTGCTGATGGCCGTCTACGACAATCTCGGCAAGGGCGCCTCCGGCGCTGCCGTGCAGAATCTCAACCTGATGATCGGCGCCCCGGAAACGCTCGGCACCGACCTTCCCCAAGCTGCCTGAGGATCAAGAGATGCAGAAGTTCGAAACGCTCACCGGTGTCGCGGCACCCCTGAACATCGTCAACATCGACACCGACATGATCATCCCGAAGCAGTT
>NZ_JBIICB010000389.1:0-2911 GCF_044239095.1 Aestuariivirga sp.
TCAACGCCATCGGCGTCATTGAGACGCTGGCGGACGCCATGCTCTACGAAGGGGTCCCAGCGGTCGGACAATGGCCCGGAAATGGTCGCCAAGGTCCTGCGCCAGTGGCTGTCTGGGCTTGGCACGAAGAGCTTGTACATTGAGCCTGGTTCACCCTGGGAGAACGGCTACTGCGAGTCCTTCAACGGCAAGCTCAGGGACGAACTCCTGAACGGCGAGATCTTCTACAGCCTTCGGGAAGCCAAGGTCGTCATCGAGCAATGGCGCATCCATTACAATACAAAGAGACCGCATTCGGCCCTAGGATACCCCTGACACAATCGCCACCATCATCGGTCTCATCACGCCGGTATTGGTCTGGGCCATCCCCAACAAGAAGGTGGCCAGAGCATGAGTTGGCAGGAGGGCGTTGCGATTACAGTGGTGCTCCTGGGCCTCGGGGCTGGGGCGTTCCTCGTGGCGCAGCGGCCCTCCTTCTGGATCGAGTTTGGGGCGCGTCTTGGCAAGGCGCTGCTGCCGCTGGCGTGGCGCTACGTTTCGAAGAGAATGCCGCCGGAGGAGGAGGCTGCGTGGCGTCAGGTCGAGAGGCGGGGGCAGGGGGAGGAGTGGTTGAAGAAACGATGGCGCCAAAGTTCTGACAGGTGAATGAGATCGCCAAGTTCTCATCGGATTTCTGCTATCGCTTCGAACGAACTCGTCCACAACGGGGTCGACGACAGAGCTACGATGAGCCAGAAATACTCCCTTCCTCAAGTCACCCTGTTTGTCTCGGGAGCGCTGCAGCCCGGACAGGGTGGCATGGGGTTGTGCTAGGGGCTCGTTGCCACAGCACCACTGCAAACGATAAGCCCCGACAATTTGACCGCCCGCTCGGACTCACGCATCAAACCAAGAGTTGTCCTGACATTACAGACACACACGAGCCGGTGATCAGGACCTTGTCTTGTAGGACATCGACCGACATCAGACTTGGACGACCCATGTCGATCCCTTGAGCGACCTTGAAACTGCGCGACGCCCTGCCTTCGAGTGACGCCAGCAGGGCGCAGGTCGCGGCCGTCGCGCTGCCAGTTGCAGGATCTTCGGGCAGAGTATCGAAGGGTGCGAACATACGTGCGGTGAAGTCGACAGCTCCGTCACGCTCATGAATCTCACGACTGTAGAAATAGATGGAATCCACTCCATCCTCCGGAAGGATTCGTTCAAAACTGGACTGATGTACCGTTGCCCTCTCAAGAGCTTTTCGGTTAGCGAGCTCAACGACGAGAAAAGGCAAGCCGACAGAGACGACACGAGGCGGGTGGACCTCACAACTAATCTCGTCAATCGTCAGCGACAGGCAGTTGGCAATGGTCTCCGAATCAAAGGTTTTGCCAATACTCAGCGGCTGAGGAGCGGTGATCTGTATCATGATGTTTTCGCCGTCCCGCAGGATGCATGCCCGAACAAGGCCGGCTTTCTCCTCAAAAACATACTCATCGTTTACGCTGACGATACCGAGGCTCGCGAGCACGAAGGCAGTCCCGACATTCGGGTGCCCCGCAAAGGGCACCTCGACAGTTGACGTAAAGATACGCACATTCGCGGTGTGGCGTTCGTCAGACGGTCGCAATACGAAGCTGCTCTCTGAATAGTTGAACTCGCGGGCGATCACCTGCATCTGTTTAGTGGTCAACCCGTCTGCATCGATGACAACGGCCAAGGGATTGCCCCCGAAACGCGTGCGCGTGAAGACATCGACGGTGTGATAGCGTAACGACACATGCGCCTCCCAATTCAACACCATCCTAACCGTGAGCGTCGATGGCCGCAACACGGGCCCGTTGTCTCAAGGTAGTTCGGGGGCATGCACCTCGGCGGCGACCGTTTCCGGTATGTGCAGAAATCGGTGGGAATCTACATCAGGGCACTGTTAGGCTATAATTCTGACTAGAGGGGCAACGAAGCGGAGGCCCCCGATGATATCTGGCGAGAAATCTCATCCCGCACAATCTGAGCATCGGCGGCGGCAGCCCGGTCCGCCGCCTCTACATCTTTGCGTCGAACCGCATCGATAAGAGCATAGTGAAATGACAGTTGTTCGTTTGGCACCTGCTCTTCATGCAGTCGAACGTAAAGTCGCATGATCCGCTGCCCCTGATCAAGTATACTCGTCAACCAATCAAGATAGTATCGGTTGCCGCCGATGAGGGCGATCTCGATATGGAACATCCGGTTACTCAAGATAACGCCGCTCGGATCGCGCGAAGCAACGACTTCGTCGTGCCGCTTCTGTATGTGCAAGAGCCGATCTGCTGCGGCCGATCCACCTCGCTGTGCGGCAAGCCTGGACGTTATGCGGAACAGCAGCGCTTGCGCATCAAAGTAAGAGGGAAGCATTTCGACATCTAGACGTGATACCACTGCTCCGCGGTTCTTTAAAAGTTGGGCAAGCCCCTCGGACGTGAGCCTGATTATGGCTTCGCGAACGGGAGACCGTGAGAGACCGAAAGTTCCGGCGATCTCGGCCTCATCCAGAACCTCGCCCGGGGCACGACGCAATTCGAGAATGTCGTCGCGCAGGGCTGCATAGATCCTATCGACATTTTCGCCTCGAGGCTTACGCCCCGCACCGCTAGGCGCATCTTCACCGCCTGTCTTTGAGAAATTCATGCCAGCATCAGTCCGCCATCCGCCACAATAGGCTGGCCAGTGATGTAGCCGGATACGGAGTCGTCGCAAAGAGCTAATGCGAGTGCTGACATTTCCTCGTATCGACCCTCCCGCGCGAGAGGAACAATGGCAGCTGCTGCTTGAGAGCGCTTTGAAAGATCGCTCTCTGACATCACCCGCTTGCGGTCTACCATGACGGATTCCAGAAATCCCGGACAGAGCACATTGGCCCGGATGCCCTGACGGGCATGATCCAATG
>NZ_JBIICB010000122.1:0-11669 GCF_044239095.1 Aestuariivirga sp.
CGTCATGCCTGTTGAGGCGGAACGGATCGGACGACCACGCCTGGCCCTCGACCGGAACCACGTCGGTGTGCCCGGACAGCACGATGCCCGGCACCCCTTCCGGCCCGATCGTCGCCCAGAGGTTGGCCTTCCGGCCATCCTCGTTGTGAACGAGCAGCGATTCGATGCCAAGGCTCGACAGGTGATCCCGAACATAGGCGATCAGGTCGAGGTTGCTGTCCCGGCTCACGCTGGGAAAGGCGATCAGTCTTTCGAGGTGGTGAAGTGTGCGGGTCATCTGCGCGATTTGACACATATCAAGGCATGCATGGAGAAAAAGCCCTAGTTATTGGTTGCACGGTGGTTCCAGCCATCGGGCAGGCGGGGTGGACGCTCGAGAAAGTCAGCTGTCGCTTCGTTCCCCCCTTTCCGAGGGTTCCCCCGCCTACAGCCTGACGGGCTCCGCCATGCGGGGCCCTTTTCTTTAGGGCCACTGCGCACCTGTTCGCGCCGTCTCGATGGCGTAGACGGAGGATGTGGCGCAGATGAACATGCGCGACTTGCCGAAGCCGCCGAAGGTGAGGTTGGCGACCACCTCCGGCACCAGGATGCGGCCCAGACGCTCGCCTTCCTTGGTGTAGCAATGCACGCCGTCGCCCGCGGAGATCCACAACAGCCCTTCCGTGTCGACGCGCAGTCCGTCGGGCACCTTCTCGTTGATGGTCGCCACCACGCGGCTGCCGGCAAGCCGCTTCCCGTCCACCACCCTGAAGCCCCGCACGTGGCGCGGGCGGCCCTCCTCGACGCCAAAGCCAGAGCCTCGCGCATAGCCTGAGTCGGCGACATAGAGTTCTGATTCGTCGGGCGAGAAGGCCAGGCCGTTCGGCCGGTCGAAATCATCTGCAACGACGCTCAGCTCGCCATTGTGCGGATCGAAGCGGTAGACCTGGTTGTTGCCGATTTCGCTGTCCGCGCGGATGCCCTCGTGATCGGAGATGATGCCGTAGGGCGGGTCGGTGAACCAGATCGTGCCGTCCGACTTCACCACCACGTCATTGGGTGAGTTCAGGCGTTTGCCGTTCCAATGGGTGACCAGCACCTCGTAGCGGCCGTCCAGGGAGGTGCGGCTCACGCAGCGCCCGCCATGCTCGCAGGAGATCATGTTGCCCTCTCGGTCCCGCGTGTGGCCGTTGGTGCGCTGGGATGGCTGGCGGAACACGGAGAGCCCCGTCACCGGCGACCACCGCATCATCCGGTTGTTGGGGATGTCGGAGAAGCGGAGCTCGTTCAGTTCCGAGAACCACACCGGCCCCTCGGCCCAGATGAACCCGGTGGTGATCCTGGTAAGGGCGGCACCCGCCGGGAAAAAGTCGAGAAAGCGGGCGTGATCGGGCGCGAGGCAACTGGCGTAGGCCATGGATCTTTCCTCAGATGATGACGGGAATGCGCGTGGCGGGCGGTGTGTTGCGGCTTCTCTGGCATTTGACCTGCCCGTCGATGACCACCATGCCGATGCCGGGAAGATCTCCGAGGGCGATCGCGTGCAGCAGATTTTCGCCCGCCGAATGCTGTGCGGTGTCCATGAAGACGAAGTCCGCCGCGCGCCCGGTCTCGATCAGCCCGCAGTCGAGCTTGCGCATGCGCGCCGTGTTGCCGGTGGCGAGGCAGATCGCAAGCTCGGCGGGAAGATCGCCCAGCGAGGAGAGCATCGAGACCATGCGCGCGATGCCCAGTGGCTGAACGCCCGACCCCGCTGGCGCGTCGGTGCCGAGGATGACGCGATGCAGCTCGCCCATCTCTTTCGCCAGCCGCAGCGTGTAGAGGGCAGCACGCTCATTGCCATTGTGCACGATCTCCAGGCCGCGCTTGCAGCCCTCGCAGATGCAGCGGATCTGATTATCGGGAAGCGCCGTGTGGCCGCCATTGATGTGGCCCACAACGTCGGTGTCGGCCTCCAGCACCACGTCCTTGTCGATGAGGCCTGAACCCGGGATCGAGGGTCCGCCGGTGTGGATGGTGCTCTGGATGCCATATTTGCGCGCCCAGGCCACCATGCGCTTTGCCGTGGGGCCATCCTTCACGCCGCCGAGGCCCACTTCGCCCAGCAGCGTTACGCCGGCATCGGCGAGGTCCTTGAAATCCTGCTCCGTCATCTCGGGCTCGATGCAGGGTGCGCCCGCATGGACCTTCACGCCCGACGGCCTGAAATTGGCGAACTGGCGCTGCGCGGAGATCGCCAGAGCCTTGAGGCCCACCACGTCACGCGGGCGGCCGGGCGTATGCACCTCGCCTGCCGAGATCATGGTGGTGACGCCGCCGTTGAGGTTCGAATCGATCCAGCCCAGCTGGTTCTGGCGCGGCGTCCAGTCGCCTGCCACGGGGTGCACGTGGCTGTCGATCAGCCCCGGCGCCAGCGCCGTGCCGCGGGCGTCGATGACGAGCGTCGCATGCTCCTGGTCCACGTCCTTGGCGCGCCCGATGGCCGTGATCCGGCCATTCTCGGCCACCACCGTGTCGGCATCGAGGATCGGGTTCTCGATGGCGCCGGACAGCAGCAGGCCGATGTTGCGGATCACCAGTTTCTGCGGTCCCGCGGCCGGGCCTTGAGCTTCATGCGCCATGTTGTCCTCCTGCAAGCGTGCTGCTTCTCAGGCAGCTTCAAGCTGGCATACTGCGACAGCGGGCCCATGCTGTCGAGGCCATGCCGCTGGATTAAGGAACGCGCATGAAGATCATCCGTCACCATGAGTTTCGCGAGGGGCGCTGGCGCAATGGCATGGGCGTGTCCTGGGACATTGCCTCAGCATCCACCGAAGGTGAGGACTTCGGCTGGCGGTTGGCCATCGCCCGCATCGATGCCGATGTGCCGTTTTCGGTCTACCCCGGCGTTGATCGCATCTTCACCCTGTTCGAGGGCGGTGGCCTAGACCTCGACCTCGAAGAGACCGGGACGCTCGCTTGCCACAGCCTGTATGTGCCCCACCCATTCCCCGGCGATGTGCCGGCGCGCTGCCGCCTGAGGGCGGGCCCCTGCCGCGCGCTCAATCTCTTCACCCGCCGGGAAAGCTGGTCGGCTGCTGTGGAGGTTGTGACGAGCTCCACGGACATCACGCATGATGGGCCGATCCTGCTGTTTGCTTTGTTCGGCGCTGCCGAGGTCAATGGCGCGGCACTGGCGACGGGCGATGCAGTGGTCGCCGAAGGGCGGGTGAGCGTACGCACGCAGGGATCACTTTTCACTGCCATGCTATCGCCGGTGTGATTGGCGGCAGGCCGCTTTCCGTCTAAAAGACGTGAAAATTCATCCGGGAGATGGCAGGCATGAAAGCAAGGGTGCAGTGGCTCGACGGGCGGGCCTTCGTGGGTGAATCGGGTTCGGGCCATGCGGTGGTGATGGACGGTTCGCCTGAGTCGGGTGGCCGCAACATCGGCGTGCGCCCCATGGAGATGATGCTGCTGGGGCTTGGCGGCTGCACCGCCTTCGACATCGTCATGATTCTGGAGCGCATGCGCGAGAAGGTGACGGGCCTCGACATCTCGCTCGAGGGCGAGCGTGCCGGGGAGGATCCCAAGGTCTTCACCCATGTCAAACTCGTCTACAGGATCACCGGGTACAAGCTGAAACCCGCCAATGTGGAGCGCGCGGTAACTCTTTCCGCCGAGAAATACTGTTCCGCCAGCGCCATGTTCGGCAAGACCGCGGCCATCGAGCACAGCTTCGAGATCATCGAGGCAGGTGAGGCCATCAGCGGCTGACAAGGCTGCCGGACGCGAAAGCAGCTCAGTCCGTGTGGCTGACTGCCCGGCTGGGACCGGTAACCAATCTGAAATTGCCGTTTTGTCAAGTTTCAGCCATCGCTCTGGTGCATCGGTCGCAGGGTGTTGGTGAGACCTTCCGAAATCGCATAGCGCGCAACATAAGTCCACGCGCTAACCCATTGAAAACGCTAGAGCATGATCAAGAATTCGTGAGCCGCCGCAAGCCAGCCGATACTGGCTTCGGGCGCCCAAATCAGACTATTGTCTGGCCACTGTCAGGCGACTGCCTGGCGGCTTCTTTGCAGAACTTGCCCGCCGCGCGCCGGTCATCCGGAGCAGGCGGGCAATTTTTGCGAGTACCACATGTGCATTATGTGATGTATAAGTCTCCTGGGGAAAAACGCTCAACCTGGGGAGGGTACCACTGATGACCAAAAACACCGCAGATGCGAAGGGACTCGGACAGGGCGCAGCCGTATTGCACGGCCTCGCCGACAATTGGTGGCTGCTGCTGTTGCGCGGCATTGCTGCCATCGTCTTCGGCGTGCTGGCCTTCGCCTGGCCGGGGATCACCATTCTGAGCCTCGTCCTCGTCTATGGCGCCTATGCGATGGTTGACGGGTTGTTCTCGCTCTATGCCGCGATCAGGGGCGGCGACGGTGCGGCGCCGCGCTGGTGGCTTGCGATCGTGGGTGTGGCAGGCGTGATTGCGGGCGTGATTTCCTTTGCCAATCCACCACTGGTGGCGCTGTGGCTGCTTCTGCTCATCGGCGCCTGGGCGATCGTGAGCGGCATCTTCGAGATCGTCGGCGCAATCCGTCTCCGGAAAGAGATCGACAATGAATGGCTGCTGATCCTCCACGGCGTGATCAGCGTGATCTTCGGCGCGCTGCTGATGATCATGCCTGTGCCGGGCGCGCTCGCCATGGTTTGGGTCATCGGCGCTTATTCCATCGCCGGGGGCGTCATTCTCAGCATACTGGCCTTCAGGCTCAGGAAGCACGCGCACTGAGGATCGCCCCAGCAAAAGCTGGGGTCCCACTTTCTGTCCGCATGTGCGGCACCAAAAGCGGGATGCCAGCTTTCGCTGGCATGACGGTAAGGATGGGTGGCGTGATCTCAACTCACGGCCCGCCATCCTAGACAACCCATCATCACGCCGTCATCCCGGCGAAAGCCGGGATCCAGCTTTGTGTCAGCGCGGTCTACACACAGGAGCGCTGGTCTTCTCTTCCTGGCGAAGCTTCGAAATTGTTTGGCGCGGAGGAGCATCCGCAGACCGCCAGTAACCAGTTGGCTCTCCAGCGCCCATCCGGGTTGCGTCTTGTCAGGGGATTTCGACGGTTAATCGCGCGAATGGTCCGTGCACCAGCAAATCAGACCGCCCGTCATCGCTGAAATCGCCAACCTTGTTGATGTCAGAGCGCTCGATCATCAGTCCGCTGTATTGCGCGGCGCGGTATCCTAGGGTCAGATCCGCTTTGTCTCCGATGCCGAAAGAAACGCCAGCCATACCCTCGACATTCCAAATGACTTCGCTGCTGTTCCAGTCGGTCTCTTCTTGCTCTGCCAATTCCTGTATAGATGGAATGAGACCGGCGTCACGATATTCTGATTCGGTGTAGCCGAATAAAGCCGAACCAGACGCTGATCCCACAAGGGCAACATCCGGCAAATGGATCGGTACCATGACATCGACCCCGATGCGGGGTCCGATTGCGTAAGTACTGTCTTGAAACTCGCCCATTTTGTCCAGAGCTTCAGAGGTTTTCCAATTCATTTCTGTGGTCGAGTTCAGGCCTCGAACGCCAGCGAATAAACGTGTTTGCAATCCTCCAAATTCCTCCGGCCGGTAGCCGACTTCAATATCAAGAACTCGAAGGTTTGTATTCTGGCTGCCTTCGGTGGTTCTGGAAACAGGTATATTGATAAAGGTATCTGTTTCTTCGTGGGTGGACGTATCTTCATTCAAGTAGATTGCACCCAATCCGACTTTGTAGTCCCAGTGGTCATTGAGACGTTGTCCGAGTTCGAAACGTCCCTGAAAGCCGTTCTGTCCGGGGTTCAATGAGCCCAGGCCGCCCAGCTTGTCGTCTTCATCGAGTTGATCATCTTGAGGATCAAGATACCAAGCCACATAACAATCCAGAAGTTCTTCTTGTTCGGCAGCATCGCAGAGTTCGGATTCGGATGCCTCTGGAAAACTGGCGTTCGAAGGGCTCGCATCGAACATGTAACCCCCTTCGAAGCTGATGAAGGTCGTGGGGTAGTCCACATTGCCAACACCATCCAATTCAGCCGCACGCGCCACATGCAGATGCATGACAAGTGCAGCAATGGCTGTAGATGCCAGCAAAAATCGCTTCATTTGGAACCCCAATAAAATTGAACTTATGCTATCTGAATCGTGGGTATTGGCACAGGAATAATTTGGAGGCGCTATCAAGTGAGAGTTGTTGATACCGGGCTGGCGCAATGTCGAATGCCGGGGTCGAATTGTGGCCCCAGATAAAACGAAAGGTGATGGCATCTCAGCGCCAGCCGCAACCGGACGTGCAAAAGCCCGGCAACTCAAGCCAACAATGGAAGCGCTCGGGATCGTGCTTTCCTTCATATGCAGGCAGACGCCCTATTCCGAGTTCAGGGCCGCAAAGATACTCAGGTCCGTGCAACATCAGCTGTCGAGCGGATGCCATGTCTGCCTGATCGAGGACGAGCAGTTAGTTGCCTATGCGGGGTGGCTGCCAGTTGACCCGATGGTTGCGCAAAAGTGGCTGGAGGGCAAAGGCACTCTCCAACCCGTGCCTTCTTCGAGCACGGATGCAGCCGCCTTGACCGTTGTGTCGGTGACCCGCAGAACCCAGATACCCCAGCTTATCCGCGCGTGCCGGGATCTTGCACCACAAAGCGACATATACTTTAAGCGCGAGTACCCTGGGGGTCGCGCCAAGAAATCGAAAGTGCAGAACCGGAAATAGGTCCTCGAAGCTATCTGAGTACAGCTTTCGAGGAATCGTCGCGCTTTGGCGTTGCACCGTTTCTGGATGCGCAAATTTTTTGCATCACCGCCGCAAAGAACAATTCTCGATCAATGCTGCTTGCCCAAGACGCCAGCACGTGAAGCACGGATAGAGTTCGATACGATTGAAGACATGTTGCGCTTTCAGTCCGCGTCCTACGTGACCTCCGGAAGACTATCGAGTTGGCCCTTTGCGTGATCTGTCAATAATCAGCACCACCGAAGTCCGCCCATCGCCTTCGTAAGCTGGCAACTGCTCAAGCTGCGGAGGCAGGCGCACTGACGATCACCCCAGACACCCCATCATCACGCCGTCATCCCGGCGAAAGCCGGGATCCAGCTTTGTGTCAGCGCGTACTGCACCAAAAGCGGGATGCCAGCTTTCGCTGGCATGACGGTAAGGATGGGTGGCGTTGATCTCAACTCACCGCCCGCCATGCCAGACACCCCATCATCACGCCGTCATCCCGGCGAAAGCCGGGATCCAGCTTTCTGTCGGCATGTGCCGCACCAGAAGCGGGATGCCAGCTTTCGCTGGCATGACGGTAAGGATGGGGGCGTGATCTCAGCTGACTGCCAGCCGCTCTGGTCTCAAATCCGGCAAGACCTCATCGAGGTCGAAAAGGGCCAGTCCGAAAGGCATGGCGCACGCCAGAAGCGGCGGGGTAACCCCCGCGCCTCGGCAAGCAATTCAAAAAACTGGATGGTGGGCGATACTGGACTCGAACCAGTGACCCCTGCGATGTGAACACAGTGCTCTACCAACTGAGCTAATCGCCCGACTTCAGGGTGATGGGCGTATAGGCGGAAGCGGGGCGGCAAGTCAAGTTTGAGGCAGGGCATCTTCCGGCCTGTCTTGTGCGTAGAAGAGCGCATGAAGGTTTTTCTGATGGTCTTGGCTCTGCCTGCGGCGGCGGGACTGGCGCTCTGGGCGGCGGTTGCCGCAACGTCGGCGCTGGCGGTGTTCAATGCGCTGGTCCCGGTGGACCGCGGCGTGTCGCTGGCGGCAGAGGGGGTGCCCTATGGGCCTGACCCGCGCCAGAAACTCGATGTCTATCGTCCGGCCGGGGCGGGCGAATCGCTTCCCGTGCTGGTGTTCAGTTACGGCGGATCCTGGAATTCCGGGGAGCGCCGGCTTTACGACTTTGCCGGCCGCGCCTTCGCGGCGGCGGGCTTCCTCACCATTGTCTATGATTACCGGCTTGTGCCATCCGTCCGGTTTCCCGCATTCGTGGAGGATACGGCTGCGGTCATCGCCTGGGCCGCGCGCAGTGCGGAGCGCTATGGGGGAGATGGCAGGGGCGTGTTCCTCGCGGGCCACTCGGCGGGTGCCTATAATGTGGCGATGGCGGCGCTCGATGGGCGTTATCTGGCGGCCTTCGGGCTCGATGGGCGGGTCATCGCGGGTGTCGCGGTCTTGTCCGGGCCCTTCGACTTCCTGCCGCTCGACGGGCCATCCACTGAGGCGGCATTCGGCCAGTGGCCGGATCTGGGAGAAACCCAGCCGGTCAACGCCGCAACGGCCTCAGCACCGCCCTTCCTGCTGATCACGGGTGATGCCGACCGCATTGTCTATCCGCGCAATTCCGAGCGGTTGGCGGCGCAGCTCACGGCAAAGGGTGCTGCAGCGCGGCTCCTGATCGTGGAGGGGCTGGGCCATGCCGATGTGCTGACCGCCATCGCATGGCCGCTGCGCTGGCGCGCGCCGGTGCTTGATGCCGTCACCGGTTTCTTCCACGAAATTCAGGCGAGCGCGAAGAGGTCCTGAATGGCCTCGTAGGCCTCATCGAAATGCGCGATCATCCGGTCGGGCCCGAATTCGGCGACGGGCTGCGGCGTGTAGCCGAAGGGGACCCCGATCACCGGCACGCCGGCGTTTCTTGCCGTCAGCACGTCTGTCTCGCTGTCGCCGACCATGATTGCACGCGGCGCCACGAGGCCGAGGCGCGAGACCGCCTCCCGGAAGGGGCGCGGATCAGGCTTGGCGACCCCCAGCGTGTCCGGGCCCACCACGGACCCGAAATGATGTGACAGGTCCAGGGCGTCGAGCAGTTGCACCGACAGTCCCTCGAGCTTGTTCGTGCACACGCCGAGGCCGAAGCCTTCGCCCTTGAGCCGTTCCAGAAGTCTCACCACACCCGGAAATGGCACGCTGCCATCCGCGATGTTGCTGGCGTAGAACGTCACGAAGCGCTGGTAATCGGGCTCAACGTCATAGTTCTCCGGCAGCCCTCCCGTGGCCGTCAGGCCGCGGGTGAGAAGCGCCCTGGCGCCATGACCGACGAAGGAGCGCACCTCGTCCATGGATATCGCCCGGCGGCCCAGCCCCACGAGCACGTGGTTGGTGGCGCGCATGAGGTCGGGGGCGGTATCGACGAGGGTCCCGTCGAGGTCGAAAATCACGGCGCGATCTGGCATGGAAACTCCGCGAAACTGGCGTGTTGGTGTCTGGCAGGGGCTCATGCTAAGAGCCCGCCACCCGAATGACAGGAGATCTCAAGATGGATATCCGGAAGACCCAGGCGCTGCGCGACATACTGAAGGACCAGTCGCTGCTCAAGGACAAATGTTACATTGACGGCAAGTGGACTGGCGGCGCCGCCACCATCGATGTGACCAATCCGGTGGATGAGAGCGTGATCGGCACAGTGCCGAAGCTCGGCGCGGCTGAAACCCGCCAGGCCATCGAGGCCGCGAGCCGTGCCCAGAAGGATTGGGCGAAGAAGACGGCGAAGGAACGTGCCGCGATCCTGCGCAAGTGGTTCAACCTCATCATGGAGAACCAGGAAGACCTGGCCCAGATCATGACTGCCGAGCAGGGCAAGCCGCTCGCAGAATCGCGCGGCGAGGTTGCCTATGGCGCGTCCTTCATCGAATTCTTCGCGGAAGAGGGAAAGCGCATCTATGGTGAGACGGTCCCGTCTCCCTGGCCTGCCGCCCGCATGCTGGTCATCAAGCAGCCGGTGGGTGTGGTTGCCGCCATCACGCCGTGGAACTTCCCCAACGCCATGATCACCCGCAAGGCGGGCCCGGCACTGGCGGCTGGCTGCGCCTTCGTGTGCAAGCCCGCCAACGAGACCCCGCTCTCCGCGCTCGCGCTCTGCGAACTGGCCGAGCGCGCCGGCATCCCCGCTGGCGTGTTCTCGATCCTGACCGGCGTCTCGCGTGAGATTGGCGCCGAGATGACGTCAAATCCCATCGTCCGTGCGCTGACGTTTACGGGTTCCACCGAGGTCGGACGCGTGCTGATGGCCCAGTGCGCGCCCACCATCAAGAAGGTTGGCCTGGAACTTGGCGGCAATGCTCCCTTCATCGTGTTCGATGACGCGGATCTCGATGCCGCCGTGCAGGGCGCCATGCTGTCGAAGTACCGGAACGCCGGTCAGACCTGTGTCTGCGCCAACCGTATCCTGGTGCAGGACAGCGTCTATGACGCATTCGCCGACAAGCTCGCCGAGGCCGTGAAGAAGCTGAAGGTGGGCGACGGCACGGAGCAGGGCATCACCACCGGGCCGCTCATCAACAAGGCGGCCATCGCCAAGGTGCAGGAACACATCGACGATGCCCTCAGCAAGGGTGCGAAGCTGCTGATCGGCGGCAAATCGCTGGGCGGCAATTTCTTCGAGCCGACCCTGATCCGCGACGTGACCGCCGACATGGCGGTTGCCCGCGAGGAGACCTTCGGCCCCGTGGCCCCGCTCTTCCGCTTCAAGACGGAGGAAGAGGCGATCGCCATGGCCAATGACACGGAATTCGGCCTTGCCTGCTATTTCTATTCGCGAGACATCGGCCGCGTCTGGCGCGTGGCGGAAGGCCTCGAATATGGCATGGTCGGCATCAACGAGGGCATCATCTCGACCGCCGAAGCGCCCTTCGGCGGCATGAAGGAATCGGGTCTCGGCCGCGAAGGCTCGCACCATGGCGTCGAGGAATATCTGGAGATCAAGTACATGCTGATGGGTGGGCTCAACAAGTGACCGCAGACGAACAGAAGAAGGCCGCCGCGCAAGCCGCGCTTGATTATATCAGGCCGGGCATGAAGGTCGGGCTGGGCACCGGCTCCACCGCCAATCACTTCATCAGGGCGCTTGCCGCCAAGGTGAAGCTCGAAAAGCTCGATATCGAATGCGTGCCGACCTCCAGCCAGACCTATAAGCTCGCATCATCCCAGGGTCTCAGGATGACGACGCTGGAACAGCATCCGCTGCTTGACGTCACCGTCGATGGCGCTGATGAGTTCGACGCCAGTTTCCAGCTCATCAAGGGCGGCGGCGGTGCGCTGCTGGCGGAAAAGATCGTCGCCTCCTCGTCGCGCTACATGATCGTGATCGCCGATCAGTCGAAGCAAGTCGAGACACTGGGCAAGTTCCCGCTGCCGGTTGAGGTCGTGCCCTTCGGTGTGAAGGCCACGGCCTGGAAGATCGAGCGTGCGCTCCGCCTTCTCAACCTCACAGGCAAGCTCGTGCTGCGCGTCAAGGACGGCCAGCCCTTCCGAACGGACAATGGCAACACCATCATCGACATATCGCTGGGCGCCATTCCGGATCCCAACCGCCTGTCGATCTATCTCAACAATGTTCCGGGCGTGGTCGAGGACGGGCTGTTCGTCGATATCTGCAGCATCGTCCTGATGGGCACGGACAAGGGCGTGGAGACGTTCAAGAAGGCGTCGCACAGGCCGTCATGACCGGCTTCGACTACGATCTCTTCGTCATCGGCGCAGGCTCGGGCGGCGTGCGGGCCGCCCGCATCGCCGCGCGCCATGGTGCGAAGGTTGCCGTGGCGGAGGAATACCGCGTCGGCGGCACCTGCGTCATCCGCGGCTGCGTGCCGAAAAAGCTCTTCGTCTACGCCTCGAAATTCGCCGAGGAGTTCGAGGATGCCGTGGGCTTCGGCTGGACATCGGACAAGG
>NZ_JBIICB010000390.1:0-2893 GCF_044239095.1 Aestuariivirga sp.
GTCGGCGCTGATTGACGCCGCGGATCTGCTTCGCAACGAATATTCGGCTCCCGGAATGGCCGCCTTTATCGAAGAGGCGGCAGACGCTTACGAAACGCGGGGCCTCTTCAAGTATCGCTTTTGAGAAAAGACCTTGCACGCGATTGGGGGATGAGCATTAAGCTTGGACCGCTGCGGACGTTTGTGGTTGATCGCTCCTCGAACCAACACCTCCCGAGACCAGCTTGACGGCCTCACGAGCATTCGGGGGTCAATCTCAATGAGACGAGCCTGCAATGGCCCAGAACGTCCGGCGACCGCGATCGTGAGAGAAGCCGACTGACTTGAGGGGTGAGGATTTCTGGCTCGTCGCAGCTCTGTCGTCCACCTCGTTGTGGACGAGATCGGTCGATGTGAAAGTGGAAATACGATCAGTATTTGGCCATCTCGCTCACCGGCCAGAACTTCGCCGCCATCGCCTCTTCAACCACTCATTCCCCTACCCCCGCCTCTCCGCCTGACGCCATGCAGCCTCCTCCTCCGGCGGCATCCTCTTGGAGACATAGCGCCACGCCAGCGGCAGCAGCGCCTTGCCAAGCCGCTGGCCGAACTCTATCCAGAAGCAGGTCCGCTGCGCCACGAGGAACGCCCGTCTCGTGGCTCGGGGCCGAAGAGTGCCGCCGTGACGGGAACGCTCTCGTGCCAAATCAGCCTATATTCATATTTTGTCGGCATTCCGCGGCCGATATCGCTCAACACTCTGTTCGATGGCCCCAAAGATAGAATGGCCATCGCTTCCCTTCATCTCGATCCGTACTCGGTCGCCAAAGCGGAGGAAGGGAGTCTTGGCGGCACCTCCGGCGATTATTTCGATCATCCGGATCTCAGCGATGCAGGAATATCCGAGGCCTCCTTGACTGACCGGACGCCCGGGGCTGCCGTCGGCGCACTTGTTCGACACGGTACCGGACCCGACGATGGTTCCCGCTGCCAGGGGGCGCGTCTTCGCAGCGTGCGAGATGAGAGCGGGGAAGTCGAAGGTCATGTCAACACCGGCATCCGCCCGGCCGAACGGCTTGCCGTTGAGGTCCACGTTCAGCGGGAGATGGACTTTTCCGCCATCCCACGCCGCGCCCAGTTCGTCCGGCGTTACGACGACCGGAGAGAAAGCCGAGGAGGGCTTGGAATAAAAGAACCCGAAACCCTTCGCGAGTTCGGCAGGAATGAGGTTGCGGAGGCTAACGTCGTTTACCAACATGATGAGGCGAATGCATTTCCCCGCCTCGGCTGCAGTGACGCCCATGGGAACGTCGCCCGTCACGACGGCAACTTCACCCTCAAAGTCAATGCCCTAGGCCTCATCCGCTATCAGAATCGGATCACAGGGAGACAGGAAGGTGTCGGAACCTCCCTGGTACATCAAGGGATCAGTCCAAAAGCTCGGCGGCATTTCGGCGCCGCGTGCCCGGCGAACGAGCTCGACGTGATTCACATAGGCGGAGCCGTCCACCCACTGGAAGGCGCGCGGCAGGGGAGAGGCACACTCATTCTCTTGGAAGCGGACACTCGGAACGGAATCGTGTTCTATTTGCTCTGCAAGTTTGGCCAGCAGGGGAGCCACCTTCTCCCAGTTGTCGAGAGCTTGTTGCAGCGTATCGGCGATGTCGTAGGCTGATATAGCGCGAGTGAGATCGCGCGACACGATGACGAGCTTCCCATCGCGACCGAACTTCAGTGATGCGAGCTTCATGGGTCTCCCGTAAATCTACGATCAAGCCCATCCCAGCACCGGTCATAATCGTGCTGAATCGTAGCGAGAGAGGCAGCATAGGCGGTGAGGTGCTGAGGGTACCGGGTCTCGAACATGAGAGCTAGCGTATCAGTCAGCTTGTGCGGATTGAGCTCTTCTGTAGAAGCCTTAGTGAAGGCCGCGAGATCCGGTCCGTGCGGCAGCATGCAATTATGCAGACTGATACCGCCTGGGAGGAACCCGTTGGGCTTCGCGTCATAGCGGCCGTAGATCAGGCCCATGAACTCCGACATGATGTTCAGGTGATACCACGGCGGCCGGAAGGATTTCTCCGCCACCATCCAGCGCTCTGGGAAAATCACGAAGTCGACGTTCGCGGTTCCCTCCTCTCCCGTCGGGGCTGTCATGACCGTGAAGATGGATGGATCCGGGTGGTCAAACAGAATCGATCCCACGGGTGAGAAGGTGTTGAGGTCATATTTGTAGGGCGTGTAGTTGCCGTGCCAGCCCAGAACGTCAAGCGGCGAGTGGCCGATATTGCAGTGGTAGAACTTGCCGCACCACTTGACCCAGACCCGGCAGGTCGTTTCCTTGTCCTCGTATGCGGCAACGGGCGTCTTGAAGTCACGCGGATTGGCGAGGCAATTGGCACCTATCGGGCCACGATCCGGAAGCGTGAACTTGGCACCATAGTTTTCACAGTAATAGCCTCGTGCCGGGCCTTCCACGAGTTCGACCTTGAACTTCATACCTCGAGGCATGACGCAGATCTCCCCGGGCCTCACCTTAATGCGACCCAGCTCCGTGAAGAAGCCGAGGACGCCCTGCTGCGGCACGACGAGAATCTCACCATCGGCATTGTAAAAGTAGTCGTCCACCATCGAGCTGTTGACGAAATAGATGCCAGCCGACATGCCGACTTGGGTGTGGACATCACCCGCCGTCGTCATGGCGCGAAGTCCGGACAGGAAGGTCAGCTCGCCCGTGGGCTGCTCCGGCGGGCTCCAGCGCAATGGGCCAATCGGCAAGTCATGCTGGTCGATGCAAGGAGCTGTCTTCCAGAAGGGAAGCTGTACTTCGGTGAATCGCGAGGTGTGGCGCACGCTGGGCCGCATCCGGTAGAGCCAGGTCCGTTCATTGGTGCCGCGCGGCGCGGTGAAGGGC
>NZ_JBIICB010000123.1:0-11580 GCF_044239095.1 Aestuariivirga sp.
CGAAGCCCGTTGGCGCGCTGGAGACCATCCTGGCGCAGCTTGATGACGCGAAAGCCCAGCAGGTTGTGACGATCGCGCTCGACGACAAGTCGGCGGTCGCGGATGCCATGGTGGTGGCCACCGGAACATCCAGCCGGCATGTCGGCTCGATCGCTGATCAGATCGTCCAGAAGCTGAAGGAAAAGGGCTACCGCGACATTCGCATCGAAGGCATGCCGCAGTGCGACTGGGTGCTGGTCGATGCCGGCGACGTTGTGGTGCACATCTTCCGGCCAGAGGTGAGAAGCTTCTACAATCTCGAGAAGCTGTGGTCGGCTCACGCGCCGGACGACCGGGCCGCGATGTGACGCCTTGCGTCTTTCCGTGATCGCGGTCGGGCGGCTGAAGCCCGGCCCCGAGAAGACCATCGCCGGAGATTACCTGACCCGCGCCGAAGGCTTGGGCCGCAAGTGCGGGGTTACCCGGATCGGCATCACTGAGTTTTCCGAATCGCAGGCCTCCTCGCCCGCGGCGCGCATGGCGGAGGAAGGCAAGCTGGTTGCGGCGGCACTGCCGGCCAAGGCCTTCAACGTCGTGCTGGACGAACGCGGCAAGGCGCTCGCCAGCGAGGCCTTCGCCGATCTCCTGCGCCGCCAGCTGGACGGGGGAACGCAGGACATGGCCTTCCTCATCGGCGGGCCTGACGGCCACGCGCCTGCAATCCGCAGCGGGGCCGGTCTTCTGCTGGGCTTCGGGCCGATGACATGGCCGCACCGTCTGGTGCGCGTCATGCTGCTCGAGCAGCTCTACCGGGCCCTGACCATCATCGCGGGCCACCCCTATCACCGGGCCTGACGGACGGCCCGGCTCATGATTAACGAAATGTAAATCCGAAAGGCGGCATTGCTGTCGGCGTCCTTTCCACGAGCTGAGCCATTCCTTATGCGGCGGTCCGCCCTGACCATAGCCCTGGTGATGCTGGCGCTTCCGGCGCAAGGCACGGGCCTGCGCGCCCAGGAACAGGAGCAGCTTGAGCTGATCGAGCGCCAGATCGAGAACGCCAGGGCCGCTGAGGCGCGCATCGCCCAGGAGATCGCCGCCGCCATCGAGGCGCAGGACAGCGTGGCCGAGCAGCTGGGCAGCATCGCCCAGTCGATCCAGGCACAGGAGGCGCTGATCGCCGCCAGCGAGGCCGAGATGCAGAAGCTGGCCACCGAGCGCGCCACACTCCTTGCGGAGTTGGGGGAGAAGCAGGACTCGCTGTCGGAACTGCTCGCCGCCCTGCAGCGCCTGGAACAGAACCCGCCACCTGCCCTGGTGGTCGAGCCGGGTGACATTCTCGCCGCGCTGCGCGGCGCCATGCTGCTCGGCACGCTGGTGCCGGAACTCAGCACCGAAGCCCAGGCGCTGGCGCTGAAGCTCGACCAGCTGGGGCAGGTCGAGGCGGCTATCAGCACCCGCGGGCAGGCGGTGGCGCAGGAGATCACAAGGCTCGAAAGTCAGCGCATCGAACTGGGCCGGCTCGTCGCCCAGAAGAAGGGGCTGGTTAGCAAAAGCAGCGAAGAGCTGGAGGCCGAGCGCGCGCGCAGCAGGGAGCTGGCGGACAGGGCAAGATCGCTGAAGCAACTGCTCGCCAGCCTGGCAGCAGAACGCAAGCGCCAGGAGGCCGAGGCCGCAGAACGGCTGGCTGCGGAGGAGCGCGAGCGCAAGCGCCAGGAGGAACTGCAGCGGGCGCCGAAGCTTGCCTTTGCGGAAGCAAAGGGCAAGCTGGCCTTTCCCGCACAGGGCCAGATCGTGCGCGGCTTCGGCGAGCCCGACGGGCTTGGCCGCGAGACGCAGGGGCTGATGATCGCCACGAGGGCCGGAGCACAGGTGACCGCACCCGCTGACGGCAAGGTCGAGTTCGCGGGGCCGTTCCGCTCCTATGGCGAGGTCGTGATCCTTAATCCCGGCGGGGGCTACCGGGTTCTTTTGGCGGGGATGGACAAGGTGACGGCGGACGTGGGAGAGTTCCTGCGTGCCGGGGAACCGGTCGGCGAGATGGGGTCCGGCCCTGCTTCCGTCACACTTTTCGGTGAAGTGGTGCAAGACGGACGGCCGGTGTTGTATATAGAATTCAGGAACAGCACAGAGGCCGTCGATTCCGGTCCCTGGTGGATTGGCGGTTTGAAAGAGGCGCGTGGATGATGAAGAACTCCCGGTTACAGAATTTTGGTCTGGTGTTGGCTGGCGCGGTGTCCGCCTCGCTGTTGTGGCATGCCTTTGGCACAGCCGGGGCGGCCTCCAATGCCGACACCTACAAGCAGTTGAACCTGTTCGGCGACGTGTTCGACCGCGTGCGGGCGGACTATGTGGAAGAGCCCGATGAGGGCAAGATGATCGAGGCGGCCATCAACGGCATGCTGACCTCGCTCGACCCGCATTCGAGCTACATGAACAGGAAGCAGTTCCAGGACATGAGCGTCCAGACGCGGGGCGAATTCGGCGGCCTCGGCATCGAGGTGACGATGGAGAACGGCCTCGTCAAGGTGGTGTCGCCCATCGACGAGACGCCCGCCAAGCGCGCCGGCATCATGGCCAATGACCTGATCACCAAGATCGACGGCGTCGAGATCCAGGGCATGACCCTGAATGAGGCAGTCGACAAGATGCGCGGCAAGATCGGCACCGACATCGTGCTGACCATCCAGCGCGAGGGCAAGGAACCCTTCGAGCAGAAGCTGACGCGTGACCGCATCCGCGTCCAGTCGGTCAAGTTCAACATCGAGAACAACGACATCGGCTATATCCGCATCGCCTCCTTCACGGAGCAGACGCAGGAAGGCCTCGAGAAGGCAATGGACCACTTCCGCACCACGCTGGGCGACAAGGCCAAGGGCTACATCATCGACCTGCGCAACGATCCGGGCGGCCTGCTCGACATGGCGATCTCCGTGTCCGACAGCTTCCTTGACCGCGGCGAGATCGTGTCCACCCGTGGACGCCAGGCCAACGAGACGCAGCGCTTCAACGCGACCAAGGGCGATCTCGCCAATGAAAAGCCGGTCGTCGTGCTGATCAACGGCGGCTCGGCTTCCGCCTCCGAGATCGTGGCGGGAGCGCTTCAGGACCACAAGCGCGCCACGGTGATCGGGACGCGGAGCTTCGGCAAGGGATCGGTGCAGACCATCATTCCGCTGGGCACCGAGGGCGCCCTGCGGCTCACCACCGCGCGCTACTACACGCCCGCCGGCCGCTCCATCCAGGCCAAGGGCATCGATGCCGACATCGTGATCGAGCAGGAACTGCCGCCGGAACTCAAGGGCAAGGATGTCTCGACCGAGGGCGAGGCCGGGCTTCGCGGCCACCTGTCCAACGAGACAGGCGGCGAGGAGGGCGGCGGCTCTTCGGCCTATGTCCCCGAGGACCGGACCAAGGACATGCAGCTCAAGGCGGCGATCGACCTGCTCAACGGCGTGAAGGTGGTTTCCAACGTGAAGCCCAAGGACGACAAGGCCAATCCGGCCCCGGACACCACCGCGAACTGAGCGCCGCGCCTGATGCACCACAGATCGCCGGACCCCTAGAGCATGATCCGCAAAAGTGGAAACCACTTTTGCGATAAGATCATGCTCAAGCAATTGATCTTGCCCGAGTTCTTTTCGACCAGGTGATTCCACCTGGTCGGAACGCGCGCTCGTGCCCGGCGATTTGCGTTGTGGACCGTCCGTCAGGAACGGGAGGAAATGTCAACTTTGGCGTTTGGGTTAACAGGGTATTAACGGTTCGGCGGCGACAGTCGGTCCAGTCCGAATCATGCAGACACCGAAGCCCTGAAGATGCCACGCGACGAACTGCGAACACCCTTGCGGAAGCGAAGCCTGAGAGAGCGCCTGCTGTCACGGCGGCCCAGCCTGTTCGCTCTTGCCGCCATGACACTCGTGGCGGTCTTTCTGGCAGGCGGCGCCTGGCTGCTCATGACGCCCAGGCCACTGGCGGGCGAGCCCGTGGTGGTCGCCGCCATTCCCCCTGTTGCCGAACTCGCGACCGCATCGACGAGCCTCGCCGGGGAACCGGAGGAAGTCTCCGAGGAGGAGAGTGCCGCGGCGGAGAATGTCGAGGCGGTGATCGACCAGAGTGCCGCGGAGATCAAGGTCTTCGACCAGGCGGCACCGGAACGGCAGGAGTACCAGGACGAGGCCATCGTCTTCATCGCGCCAAGCAGGCCGCTCGCAAACGCCCCCATTGCCGATGTGACCGAGACCACGGATGCCGGGCCTCTTCCACGCATCTCCGAGGAAGGCCGCAAGCCCTTCAATGTCTATGCGCAGGCGACGCCGCTGTCGGTGAGCAGTTCAGGCCGGCCGAAGATTGCCATCATGCTGGGTGGCATGGGGCTCAATGCCAAGCTGACGGAAAAGGCAGTTGATGCACTTCCCGGGGACGTCACGCTGGGCTTCGCGCCCTATGGGGAAAACCTGCAGGAGCAGGTGAACCGCGCGCGCGCCGAAGGCCACGAGATCATGCTGCAGGTGCCGATGGAGCCCGTGGGCTTTCCCGCCACCAACCCCGGTCCCAAAACGCTGATGAGCGATGCCTCGCCGCAGGAGAACGTCGCAGCGCTGCGCTGGCACATGAGCCGGTTTGCCGGCTATTCCGGGATCACGAACTACATGGGCGCGCGCCTGCTCGTCAGCGAGGAGGCGCTGCGGCCAGTGCTGGCGGAGGTACGCGAAAGAGGGCTCGTCTATCTCGAGGATGCGACGGTGAACGTCTCGGTCTCGCCCAAGGTCGTCGAACAGGTGAGGCTGCCGATGCAGCGTGCGCAGATGGTGATCGATGCCGATCCCACCGCCCCCGCCATTGCCGAGGCGCTGGAACGGCTTGAGCAGGAGGCGATCAGGAACGGCTCCGCCATCGCCACGGGCTCCGGCCTCGAGGTGACCATCGAAACAGTTGCCGAATGGGCCAAAACCTTGCAGGAGAAGGGCATATTGCTGGTGCCCCTGAGCGCCGCCTACAAGGGAAGAGCGACCTGATGACCAAGAACGGCGAGATCACCGAATACCGCCTCTGCGTGGGCGTGATGCTGCTGAATGCAGCAGGCCATGTGTGGATCGGCCGCCGCTATGACAAGGCGAATGAGGAAGGCGAAGGCCACTGGTGGCAGATGCCGCAGGGCGGCATCGACAAGGGCGAGGATGCGGCGGCGGCCGCATTGCGCGAGCTCGCGGAAGAGACCGCCATCACCTCGGCTCATGTGATTGCGGAAGCCAGCCGCTGGTACAATTACGACCTGCCCGAACAGCTTATCGGCAAGTCCTGGAAGGGCAAATTCCGCGGCCAGACACAGAAATGGTTTGCGCTGCGCTTCACCGGCGAAGACAGCGAGGTCAATCTCCATCCGCCGGGCCACTCCCAGGAATTCGACAAGTGGCGCTGGGCGCCCATGGGCGAGGTTCTCGACCTGATCGTGCCGTTCAAGCGCGAGGTCTATGAGCACGTGATTGCCGAGTTCCGGCACTTGGCCGGGTGAAGCGGCATCTGCTGGCCCTGGCCGCTATGGCCGTACTCGCCGCCGCACTGATCTACCTGGTGCGGCCCACCGGGATGCTGCCGCAGGTCACACCCATGCCGCTTGCCGAGAGGCTCGCCCAGGGCGGCTTCGCGGCAGGGCAGCCGGTCTATCTCCGCATCTTCAAGGAGGAGAGCAGCCTCGAAGTCTGGATGGAGCGCAACGGGCGCTTCGAACGCGCCCTAACCTATCCGGTCTGCGCCTGGTCGGGCAGTCTCGGGCCCAAGCTCAGGGAAGGCGACGGGCAGTCGCCGGAGGGTTTCTATCTGGTGTCGAAGCGGCAGCTGAAGCCGGACTCGAGCTACCACAGGGCATTCAACATCGGCTTTCCGAACGCGTTCGATCGCGCCCAGGGCCGCACCGGTTCCTTCCTCATGGTCCACGGCGCCTGCGTCTCGATCGGCTGCTATGCGATGACGGACGCGGTCATAGAGGAGATCTACACCCTCGTTGAACAGGCGCTCGCGAACGGACAGGAAGCCGTGCCGGTCCACATCTTTCCGTTCCGCATGACTGAGGAGCGGCTCGCCGCGGCTTCGGGGGAGCCGTGGTACGGCTTCTGGCGCAATCTGGCGGAGGGTGACCGGCTGTTCCAAGCCACAGGCCAGCCACCGCGCGCCTATGCCTGCGGCAGCCGCTATGGCTTCGCCACAGCAGGCGAACCTTCACCGCCGGACTGCACGCCCGTCAGGCCCTGGTAGCAACTTGCTCCGCCACGCAAAGAACCTTATGAATCGTTTATGTCATCCGCCCAGATCGTCCAGCTTCTGATCACGCTCATCGGCATTGCACTCGCCATGCTGATGTTCCTGTTCGGACCGTTCGACCTGGTCTGGAACACCGTGGCAGCGGTGGTGATCTTCATCCTGGCGGGTGTCGCGGCAGGCTTTGCCTATGCGAAGCTGCAGGCCGGGCGAAAGGGCTAGGCCGTGGCGCATGTGATCTTCGACTGCGACGGAGTACTCGTCGATTCGGAACCGCTGTCGATGAAGATCGACGTCGAGATCCTGGCCGAGAATGGCGTGGTGATGAGCGAAGCGGAGGCGCACCAGCGCTTCGTGGGCAAGACCTTCGCTGCCATGCTGGACGAGATCCGCCGCGACTTCGGGGTGAGCTTTCCCGCCGATGCCTCAGAGCAGAAGGACCTTCGGCTGCTGCAACTCTATGCGCGCGAGCTGAAGGTGGTGGAGGGTGTCTTGCCCGCCCTCGAGGCGCTCATGCCGCAGCATTTCAGCGTGGCCTCGAATTCGCCCTTCGAGCGCGTCGAGGCCGCCTTGCGCATCACCCATCTCACACGCTTCTTCGGCAACCGCATCACCACCTTCGAGCATGTGGCGCGCGGCAAGCCGGAGCCCGACGTGTTCATCGAAGCCGCCCGGCGCGCCGGTTATGCGCCTGAGGACTGCATCGTCATCGAGGATTCGGTGACGGGGGTTACCGCCGCGCACCGCGCCGGGTGCCGGGTGCTCGGCTTCACCGGCACGCATCCCCACCCGCAGGAACAGGCGAGCAAGCTTCTGGCCGCAGGTGCTGCCACCACATTCCACGCGATGCGCGACCTGCCAGGACTGGTAGCGGAAAATATTCTTTGACATTGCAGTGCAACACGCCCATATGGGCGATGCCGCTCGCGGCCGACCAAAGGAATACGTGAGGCGCACGAGACAGGTGCAGCCGTTCCGGCCAGCGACATTCCCGAACATACCTTTCACGTGGGTAGGTTTCAGCGCCTGCCCCGGCCATGCATGGATCTTCCGTGTTCCATGGCCAATTCGGACATGGGCGGCGCTGCCCATACGCGTTCCGAAAGATGAAAGAAGATTACGTGACCACATTCACCGACCTCCAGCTCTCCGAACCCCTTCTCCGCGCGCTGGCCTCCGAAGGCTATGAGAGCCCCACCCCCATCCAGGCGCAGTCCATTCCCAGCCTTCTGGCCGGCAAGGACCTGCTGGGCATTGCGCAAACCGGCACCGGCAAGACGGCGGCCTTTGCGCTCCCCATCCTGCAGAAGCTCGCCGCCCACCCTGAGCGCGCCGCCAAGGGCACCTGCCGCGCGCTGATCCTCTCCCCCACGCGTGAACTCGCCGCCCAGATCGGCGAGAGCTTCCGCGTCTATGGCAAGTTCCTGAAGGTGACGCGCGCCGTCGTCTTCGGCGGCGTGTCGCTCGGCAAGCAGGTGGACATCCTGCGTGGCGGCGTCGATGTGGTCGTCGCAACGCCAGGCCGCCTCGTCGACCTGATCGAGCGCCGCGCGCTGACACTCTCCAAGGTCGAGGTCTTCGTGCTCGACGAGGTGGATCAGATGCTTGACCTCGGCTTCATCCACGCGATCCGCAAGATCACCGGCATGCTGCCGGCCCAGCGCCAGAACCTGTTCTTCTCGGCCACCATGCCGAAGGAGATCGCAGGCCTCGCCAACAACCTCCTCACCGATCCCGTCCGTGTGGAAGTGGCGCCTGTTGCCACCACTGCAGAGCGCGTGAATCAGTCCGTGATCCACGTCGACCCCGCCAACAAGGCGAAGCTTCTCGTGGAGCTGCTGAAGGACAACAACATGACGCGCACGCTGGTGTTCACCCGCACCAAGCACGGCGCCGACAAGGTGATGAAGAACCTCTCGGCGGCGGGCTACACCGCAGCGGCGATCCACGGCAACAAGAGCCAGAACAACCGCGAGCGCGCATTGGCAGGCTTCAAGGCCGGCAAGATCCTCGTGCTGGTGGCAACCGACATCGCCGCGCGCGGCATTGACGTTGACGGCGTTTCCCACGTCGTCAACTACGATCTGCCGCATGTGCCGGAGTCCTACGTCCACCGCATCGGCCGCACCGCGCGCGCCGGAGCCGATGGCTCTGCCATCGCCTTCTGCACGCCGGAAGACCGCGGCCTTCTGCGCGATATTGAGAAGACCATCCGCGCCCAGGTGCCGGTGGTGGAACATGCGCTGGGCCTCAAGGGTGTCCAGACGCTGGCCCCCACCTTCGGCTGGAACCCGGCCGGCAAGGACAAGCCCCTGGGTGCGAAGCCGCACCACCGCGGCCAGGGCCCGAACCGCAACCATGGCGGCGGCAACGGCAAGCCGCAGGGCCAGAAGCCGCAGGGCGCCAAGCCCCAGGGCCAGTCCCAGCCGAAGCGCGACGGCGGCAACGCCGGCGGCCAGCAGACGCCGCGCCGCTCAGGCGGCGGCAGCAGCTGGATGACCGACCTCGGCAAGCGCCAGGCGTAAGCGGCCTGCATTACGAACCAGAAGCCCGCCGGAAACGGCGGGCTTTTTTGTTTGGGCTTGGCATCGGTCTCTCACAGCGGTTCCCTTCTCCCGTCCCGAAGGGATGGGAGAAGGTGGCCGACAGGCCGGATGAGGGCCTCGTTCAACATCGGGACTCGCGGATAGAAGCCCTCATCCCCCCTTCGGGGACCTTCTCCCATTGCTGCGCAACGGGAGAAGGGGAAACCATAGGCGGCATCAGAACAGAACCGCCTGGGCATGCCCAGGCGGTGACGGCAGCTGGATGACCAATCCCGGCAAGCGACAGGCTTAATCGGCGCACATCACGAATTGGAGGCCGCCGGAGACGGCGGGCTTTCTTGTGCGTTACTCCCCTATGCCGTCATGCCAGCGAAAGCTGGCATCCAGCTTCGGCGGCAGTTCACTCACCCTGAATTCACCATACGCGGGCCTGACCCGCGTATCCTCTTGCGGCACGCGAAGAAGATCGCCGGAATGACGCCAATGGCGGAGGCCTCAATGCCGTTGCCTTCTCTCAATCCAGCAAGGGAGATGAAGCCTTGCGGTGTGGCTATTCCGGCCGTCCCATAAGCGGCACTCCCTCCTCATTCCAGATCAGGAAGGAGAAGCGACCGACGAAGTTCGCGCGCGGAACGAAACCTGTGCGCGCGTAGCGGCTATCAGCCGCGTTATCACGGTTGTCGCCCATCACGAAGTAGTGGTCAGGTGGCACGACATATTCGTCAGTATTGTCTGCAGCTCCGTTGGGATCCGTGTCTGCGATCACATGAGACGATCCGCCCGGCAGCGTCTCTCGATAGAGTGTGGCGGCAGCATCCTGCATGAACTCGGGGCTGGCTTCGACACGCTCGATCATAACTGGCGCGCCGTTGATGTGAAGCACCCCGCCAATCACCTGCACGCGATCCCCTGGAAGGCCGATGACCCGTTGCACAAAGGTCACGGAAATTCCATTCAACCGGTACACCGCAATGTCGCCACGCTGTGGATCGTGGCCATTATAGGCGGTCTTCGAAACGGCGAAGTAATCCCCTGTCACCAGCGACGGCCACATGTTGATGGCGGGCGTACTAAAGGGTTGATACAGAAAGGTAGTCACACCGAATGCTGCAACAAGGTTGAGCGCGGCAGGGCTCGGAAGCGCCACATACCAGCGGGAGTACCACGGCCTCTCGAGAGCCGTTCTCCTAATGGAAAGGGCGTGGGCCAGGGCCGCCAAGGCCACGGTGAGAGGCGCGATGTAGTAGATGATCAGGAGATCGATGCCCCGAAACAACTCAATGGGCAAGAGGCCCCGCAGCGCCGCGACAAAGAGAGCGGCGAAGAGCACGTAAGTCATGCCGAAATAGAACACTGCCAGCCGCCAGCGGCCCATCCAGAGCATGAGCGGCGCCGCGCCAAGTAAGGGCGCTATGGCAATGAGACCAAAGGTGTTGCGGGGCGTGCCCGCCATGTTTGTCATATGAGGCCCCAACTGATGGCTTCATAGCAATCCAAAGTTTAGTTGTAAATCTTGTCGATCTAATTCCAGCAGTGTCAGTTCGGCTCAGTATGGCGGTGTGCTGAAACAAAATCGCCGGAGCATGCCCCGGCGACTTTAATTCAATGCTGATCGCTCCGCTCAGAGCGCCGACTGCAGCGCCTTCAGGTGCTCGATCATTTCTGCCGCCTTGCGTTGGGCTTCGCCCGGCTTGGCGTCGGCCAAGTCTTCCTCGGCGTTCTTGATCTGCTTGGCGAGGGCTGCAGCGTCGAGTTCGGCCATGGGAATGGCGACCTCGGCCAGCAGCGTCAGCCCTTGCGGGTTCACTTCAACCATGCCGCCCTTGACGAAGATGCGGTCGGTGGAGCCGCCGTCCTTGTAGACGGTGACGACACCGGGCTTCAGCGTCGACAGGATGGGAGAAGGTGGCCGACAGGCCGGATGAGGGCCTCTTTCAACCAGCACGGCTCGCGGATAGAGGCCCTCATCCGCCCTTCGGGCACCTTCTCCCATTACTTCGCAACGGGAGAAGGGCGAGCTGGTGCACCGCCCCAAAACAAAATCCCCGGAGCGAACCCCGGCGATTTCAACTTCCGCCATGACCTTTGAGATCAAAGCACCGACTATAGCGCACGGAACTGGTCAAGAGCCTCCGTTGCCTTTGCGAGGCATCATCGAGTTAGCGTCGGCAATGTCTATACACTTCCGTGGGGTGCAATCAGTGGGCTGCTTTCTTCATGATTTCGGTCTTCGTGTGCCATTCAGTCCCGCAGAATGGACAAAACCTTATCGTTATATCAAACCATCCCGGTCTGCCGTCGTCCATCTCGGCATAACCCACGGTAAGGCAAGCAGTTCCATCTTCCTGAACAGCAAAAGCAGAGTTCGGTATTTCAACCAAAGAGATTCGGAGGTTCTCGCAACAGAACTCATCGTTCTTTGGCCACATGGCTCAGCCTCCTTCACCCTTGCCTACGAAAGGGTACATGATTGCGATCTCAGATTGAAATCCTTCCTTAAACCGATTTCGAGTCCAATCAAGCATTCAGTTCTCGGTGAGCAGGATCACGAAGGGAGTGGCGGGGGTGACGGAGCCATAGCTGCAACTAAACAAAACCGCCGGGGCATGCCCCGGCGGTTTTAATGTCTAGTCGCCGTTCGGCTCAGAGTGCCGACTGCAGTGCCTTCAGGTGCTCGACAGTCTCCGCCGCCTTGCGCTGGGCTTCGCCCGGCTTGGCGTCGGCCAAGTCTTCCTCGGCGTTCTTGATCTGCTTGGCGAGGGCTGCAGCGTCGAGTTCGGCCATGGGAATGGCGACC
>NZ_JBIICB010000391.1:0-2871 GCF_044239095.1 Aestuariivirga sp.
TGCGCAATGCCGGCGCCCAGCTGCCGCATCAGTGCTTCGTCCGGCTTGCGGAACTGGCGGTGGACCACCCTGCCCTGCTGGCGCCGCTGGTGACGCGCGCTGAGCTTCCCGCCTCGGTGGCCTTCGAGCTGTTCTGGAGCCTGCCTCCGGAACTGCGCCGCCTCATCCTCTCGCGCTTCCTCGCCGATTCTCTGGTGCTCGGGAAAATCCTGCGGATCATCCTCGCCGAGGACAGGAGCCTCGCCACCGGCGCCCCCCGCGAGGATGGGCCCGTTGCCGCCGAAGCGCTCGACGCGGCACTCGAGGCGGCGGCCGCAGCGCAGATGGAAGAGGCCGTGCAGCGCTTCGCGGATCTCGCCGGCATCGGCACCGCCACGGTGCGCCGCATCCTGTCCGACCCGCATGGCGAGCCCGCCGCAGTGCTGCTCAAGGCGCTCGGCATCAGCCGTGGCCGCTTTGTTGAGGCGATGGACAGGCTGAGGGCCCTCACCGCGCAGCCGGATGAGCGCGCCTCCCCGCAACTGCAGTCGGTGTTCGACGGGCTCTCCTTCAACAAGGCCCGCGTGCTGCTCAGCTACTGGGACTGGGCCACCCGCAAGGCCGGGCCCTATGCGCCCCGGAGCTGAAAGCGCCGCTGAGCGCGTGCCCGGCCCTTGTTGAAACGGCCGGTGTCGCCTAAACCTGTCCCCGTGCAGCAAAGCAATGACATACCGGCCGCCCTGGAAAAGAAGCCCGCGCTCGTGGAGCTGGCGACGCAGATCGTCGCGGCCTATGTGAGCAAGAACACGGTGGAGCAGGCCGACCTTCCGCGGCTCATCATGGAGGTGCACCGTGCGCTCGAGAAGGCCGCGGGCGGGACGCAACCCGGCGCACCTATCGCTCCGGAGGCGAAGCCAGCGGTGAACGCGCGGCGCTCGATCACGCCGGACTATCTGATCTGCCTCGAGGACGGAAAGAAATTCAAGTCGCTGAAGCGCCACCTGCGCACGCACTTCAACCTGACGCCCGAGCAGTACCGCGAAAAATGGGGCCTTCCGTCGGATTACCCGATGGTTGCGCCGAACTACGCGACGTCACGCTCGAAGCTGGCCAAGAACATGGGCCTCGGCCACAAGCGAAAAATGTAAGTTCAACCATTTTTTGCGTTGCTGACTCTTGCGGATCAGCCGTTCACGATTCATAAACGATTCATCTAGAGGGGCCATCGATTCGCAAGGGGCGGCGTTGACCATGGGGTCAATCAACATAGCATTCAGGGCACAGCTCGTGGTGCCTGAGCAGCGTCAGCTGTATGACTATTGGCTGTCGCGAACGGAAGGCGGCGGGCTGCCGACGCGCGCCGACATCAACCCGGCTCATATTCCGCGCCTCTTGCCC
Source organism: Aestuariivirga sp. (assembly GCF_044239095.1). Classification (GTDB taxonomy): domain Bacteria; phylum Pseudomonadota; class Alphaproteobacteria; order Rhizobiales; family Aestuariivirgaceae; genus Aestuariivirga. The sequence goes on from NZ_JBIICB010000391.1 coordinate 1,378, forward strand.
TTCATCAGCCTGATCGACGTGGACGACGCGCTGCACCAGAGCCGGGTGCGGCTGGCGGGCACGCGGCTGCGCGACGTCTATGACCGGGAGATCACCGGCCTCAGGATCGAGGAGCTCGATCTCGGCCCCAAGCGCGACTACTGGATGGCCGCCTACCGCCACACCGCGGTGGACGGCAAGCCGACGCAGGGCATCGTGCGCGGGCCCAGGGTAAACAAGGAACACCTGGTACAATACTGGATCAGGCTGCCGCTCGCAGCCGGAAACGGCGGCAAGGGCATCAGCATGGTGCTGTGCCTCGACTACTTCATCTCCGGCCTCGAAGAGGAAGAGCGGCAGGCCAATTCCGCCTGATCCCCTTAAGAAAGAAAAGAAGTTACAGGTATTGATTCCTGAGAATTTCCAGCCTACTCTCTTGACGTTAGGAGAGAGTACGCCATGCCCACACCCCCGAAGACGCCGTCTGCCACGCCGAAACCCGCCTTCAACGATGCTGAAAGCCCGCTCACCTGGCTGCGCGCCCGGCGTGACAAGACCGGGATGCCGCTGATCTCGGACGCGCAATACCTGGCGGGCGAGCGGCTGCGCATGGATTTCGAGCGCGCCATGCTGGCCCGCCGCACCACAACCAACTGGGACATGGCCGGCGCGGGCGGCCGTGGCGGCGCGATTGCAGCGGAGTTGAGCGACGGGGCGATTGCCGCGCGCCAGCGTTACGTGAAGGCGCTTGAGGCGGTGGGGCCCGAACTCGCCAGCATGCTGGCGCAGGTGTGCTGCCTCTCAGCCGGGCTCGAACAGGCAGAGCGGCTGCTGAACCTGCCACAGCGCAGCGGCAAGGCGGTGCTGGCACTGGGGCTGACGGCTCTGGCCCGCCACTATGGCCTGCTTGAGCAGGGCGGGCGGCGCAATGACGTGCGGCACTGGGGGCTCGACGACTACCGCCCCGGCATTGCGGAGGCTCAGTTGGAGGAGGCCTGAAGAGCCGCCTGCGCGTCGTGCTTGATGCGCTGGATCATCGAGGCGAAGCCATTGGAGCGCTGCTGAGTGAGATGGCCCGCAAGCCCGAGCCTGCCCAGCACCTCGCCCGCATCGGTTGTGAGGATCTCTTTCGCGGGCTTGCCCGAATAGATCATGAAGGCGATGGCGATGAGGCCCTTGACGATCAGTGCATCGCTGTCGCCCCTGAAGGTCAGCACCGGGTTTGCGGCGGGGCCTTCGGTGGCGGAGGTGATCCACACCTGGCTGGCGCAGCCCTTCACCTTGTTCTCCGGCGCATGATCGGCCTCGGGCAGCGGCGGCAGATCCCGCCCGAGCTCGATCACGTGCTTGTAGCGGTCTTCCCAGTCGTCGAGGACCTCGAAGTCTGAGAGCAGCGCGGCAATGGCGTTCAAGGTCGGGCTCCGGTTCTGGGCATCAGCGCTGTCCAGATAGGCCCGGGACCTGTGAAGCTCAACCGTCTTTCTCGCCGCGGCCCGCGGGGCCGCGCCATGGGGG
>NZ_JBIICB010000124.1:0-11520 GCF_044239095.1 Aestuariivirga sp.
ACCTTCGCGCATCGCGGCAACGCTTTATGATCTGGCACGGGACGGGGACCTGTTCGTGCATATCGGCGCCACGCTCTGGCGGGTGGCCCTTGGCTTCGTGCTGGGCACCGTGGCTGGAACGCTCATCGGTGCCCTCGCGGGCTATTCGGCGGTGGTCCGCCGCATCGTCGACCCAACACTTCAAGGGTTGCGCGCCGTGCCCTCGATCGCCTGGGTTCCGCTCTTCATCTTGTGGCTCGGGATTTTCGAGGAGTCGAAGGTGACGCTGATCGCGGTGGGCGTGTTCTTCCCCGTCTATCTGGGCGTGATGGGAGCCTTTGCCTCGGTCGATCGCAAGATCGTCGAGGTGGGGCGCATGTTCAGGCTCAAGGGGCTGGCGCTGGTGCGGCGCATATTGCTGCCTGCAATCCTGCCCGCCTATGTGATCGCGCTCCGCTCCGGCCTTGGACTGGGCTGGATGTTCGTGGTCGCGGCGGAATTCATGGGCGCTTCCGAGGGGCTGGGCTATCTGCTCGTCGACGGCCAGCAACTGGGCAAGCCCGACCAGATCATCGCGGCCATCCTGACCTTCGCCGTGCTGGGCAAGCTGACAGACTACCTGCTGGTGATGGCCTTCGCGCCCTTCCTGCGCTGGCAGGATTCCTTTGCCTCATCGCAGTGACGGGCGCGGCATGATCACCTTCGAGGGAATTGGAAAGCGCTACGCCAACCAGACACAGGCGCTGGAGGGCATCAACCTCAGTGTCGGCGATGGCGAGATCATCGCCATCCTCGGCGGCTCTGGCTGCGGAAAGTCCACCCTCCTCAGGCTTGCCTCGGGACTCGACCAGCCGACGGCAGGAACAGTGGCACTCGATGGTACGGCAATCCGCGAGCCGCACCCCGCCATCGGCATGGTGTTCCAGGAGCCGCGCCTGCTGCCCTGGCTGAAGATCTCCGATAATGCAGGCTTCGGCCTCGCGGGCCTTGACGAAGCAACGCGCCGCGAGCGTGTGAAGCGCGTGCTCGACCGGATCGGGCTTGGTGGCTATGGCGATGCCTGGCCGCGCGAACTCTCGGGCGGGCAGGCGCAGCGCGTGGCAATCGCGCGTGCCCTGGTTCCGCAACCAAAAGTCCTTCTGCTGGACGAGCCGTTTTCAGCGCTCGACCCCTTCACCCGCGCCAGCCTGCAGGAGGCACTGCTGAGCCTCTGGGCGGCACAGAAGCCCACACTCGTCATTGTCACGCATGACATCGAGGAGGCAATCGTGCTGGCCGACCGTATCGCGGTGATGCGCCCCTCCCCCGGGCGGATCTTCACCGAGATCAAGGTCGACCTGCCGCGCCCGCGCGCGCGCCTGTCGGATGAATTCATCGCTCTCGAGCGGCGTATTTTGGTGGCGCTCGATGGCTCGCTCAGCGAAGCCGGGGCAGAACGGAAACCCTATGGCGTTGACGAGGCCGCAGCCGCGGCCGCACATTGGTGGTAGGAATAAGGAAGCATGACCCATGGACTCTGAATCCCTGCGCAAGATGCAGGCCCCGCTCAAGGACCATTACCGCGCCGCGCCGGACGCGGCCATCATCACGCTCAAGGCACGCGGCGAACTCGATTCAGCCTCGATCGCCTGCAAGGTAGAGACCGGCAGGGCGCTGGCCGTCGCTGGCCTTCATCCGGCGACAGGCGGATCGGGGCTCGAACTATGCTCGGGCGACATGTTGCTGGAGGCTTTGGTTGCCTGCGCCGGAGTGACACTCAAGGCAGTGGCGACCGCGCTCGATATCGAACTCAAGAGCGGAACGGTGTCCGCAGAGGGTGACCTCGACTTCCGCGGCACGCTGGGCGTCGAGAAGACAGCGCCCGTGGGCTTCCGCGACATCCGCCTGACCTTCGACGTCGACAGCGATGCGCCGCAGGAGAAGATCGATACGCTGCTGAAACTGACAGAGCGCTACTGCGTGGTGCTGCAGACGCTTTCCAAGCCGGCCGCGATAACCACGACCGTCAGCCGAAACGGCGCGTAACGCGGCGGGCGGTTAGTTATAACCAACACCCCACTCGTACCGTCATGCCAGCGAAAGCTGGGGCGACCGCACCGTTGGAGCGCAATCTTTCAGTGATCGCAACTGATCGCCTGCCGCTCCAAGGGTCAGCCTTCCTATTGGACGTCGATGTGGATGACGGCGAAGGCGAGGCTATCCTCGCCATCCTGGCCAGCGAAACTGTCAGGCGGTCCCAGCAGCCAGAGCGGGCCCCGCCCGCCGAGGCTGAGGGGCTTGCCATCCGCCGCGAGGGCGAGAATCAGCTTGCCACGGGCAATGTCGTCCCCCGTGAATTCAGGCGCGTAGCCATCGAAGGCCTGAACGAGGATCTTGGTTCCCTCGGCACCTGCGGCCTTCAGAACGTCGCCGATCTCCGGTCCGGTCGCGGTCACCTCCCGCGGCCAGCCTTCATAGCGGACCGTGACACTGCGCTGTGGAAGCGATTGCAGTTCCGCCAGAGTGAATGTGAAGGCCTTGTCGAACTTCACCTCCAGATGCGCGAAGACGGCATCCTCGAAGGCATCGACCGGCCCGCGGTTCGGTTTGGCGACATTGCCCGTGACGGTGAGAACAACCGGCCCGCCGCCATCCGCTGCAAAAGCAACAGGTGCAGCCAGGAGGCCGCCCACGACCAGGGCGAGAAGAACGCGTAAGTAACGCAGCATTGTAGGTCTCCCAGTGTTTGTCTGTGGCAGGGGCGTCATCCGTTCCGTGGCAGCTTGTCACCAAGGCGGGCACGCCTTGCAAGCATGGCCTGATGGGCCTCCGGTGAGCCGTCATGGAACGACCCGAACCATTTGTCGAGCGGCACCATGCCGTCCGAATAGTTCACCTCGAAGTATTTGTGGTGCAGGTAGTGGGCGTAATAGGACACGTCCATCGACGCCTCGCCGCCGAGTTCGAGGCGGTCGAAGCCCGTGTGCCCTTGTGCTGGCGCAACGCCCAGCCGTGACGCGAGATTGATCATGTGAACGGGGTGGGCGGGAATGAGGAAGAACAGCAGGATGGACGCGAAATAGATCGCATGCTCGATCGGGTGCATTGAGAGCCCCGACCACGGACCCGGATTGACGTTGCGATGATGCAGGTGATGCGCCCACTTGTAGAGCGCAGGCACGTGCACCAGACGATGGGCAAAATAGAACCCGATCTCATGAATGAACGGCACGACGAGGAACATGGCAACGAACCAGACCGGATGGCTGTCGAAGGAGATCATCGGCGCATAGCCATTGGCATAGGCCCACAGCAGGAGAACTTCATAGGCCGTCCAGACCGGAACGCCGCTGGCCAAAGTGTGGAACATGTTGTCCCGGACCTGGTTGCCGAACAGGAAGCCGGGTGAACGCTCCCGCGGCCATTGCCTGTTGTACTTGAAATGCGTGCCCTGCCGCTTCCAGCGATAGAGCCAGAGGTGCCAGCCCCCGTAGACCGCAAGCGCCAGCAGCATGTTGCGGGCGAAAATGAACAGCACCCAGCCCGGCGACAGCGTTTGCATCACCTCAAGCGATGGTGTGAGCCACTGCCAGATAACGATCGCCAGCAGCGCGTAGCCAATGGTCCAGGGAAACAGGAAACCCGGATAGCCGAAGAACCACTTCAGCACCGCCCTGACATCCCATGGAACAGCCATCAGTGGACCGTAGGATATGCGCCGCGCAGGAGCCCAGTGACCACGCTCATCGCGGCCAAAATCCTTATCGTCCATCTTGAGGCCCCCTCGCGAACTGGCGCCAGATTCACCAGTGGGGAAAGCTTATCTCCCCGTCTTGCGGAAAATCAACCGTCACGTCCGGGCAGATAAATCCCGCGGGCTCCGCATCAGGAAGCCGATGAAGATGCCGCGCCGCTATGGTTTCCAGGACCGGCACCATTCCTCACGCGTCATGAACAGCAAGCCACGGCTGGGCTGGATCACCGTCTCGCGCAGGTCGCGGCATCCGCTGCTGCCCGCCGACTCGCCGCCGATGACGTCTGCCTGCCGTGCGTGACGTTTTTTGGCGGCAGAACAATGCCGGATGGACTAGCTTGGCCCAAAACCGGGAGGCCAAGAGTGAAGCAAGAGCTGAAGACGTTCCAGACAGCGCGCGACGAGTCGCTTGCGGCGACGGCGGGCGGCCCCCCACCCCGGACCATCAATCCGTTCTTCGGCGTCGGGCCCATTACCGACATGGCGCGTGATGAGGCGGAGAACCGCCAGCTTCGCTTCGCCTTCGAGCACTGGCTGGAACAGAACTACCGCAAGCTCGACGACACAGGACGCAACACCGGCTGCTTCACCGCGGGCGAGATCGGCCGCTCCATGCACCGCGGCTATCCGGCGGACAAGTTCCTGCTGGACATGATGCGGGAGATCCACCGCTACTTCGCATTCCCGAAGTCGAACTGCATGGCGGTTGGCCTTGGCGGGGGGCATTCTGGCTTCACCGTGGCGGCACTGCACTTCCTCACCGTGAATGATGCCGCCCAGCACGTCTATGTCGATACACCGGCGCCTGAGTCCGGACCGGCCGTAGCCTCTGGCTTTTTCCGGCAGAGCTGGGGCGCGCAGATCATCGAAATGATGCGCTACGCCCGGGGTGGCGACGAGACGCGCATTCACTTCGCGAAGGCGGAGGGTGCGATCCCCTCCTCCGACACGATGGAACGCATGGGCATCAAGGTCTTTTTCGGCGTGGGCCATGAGACGACGGGAGCGACCACTTACGCGCGGGCCGACATCCTGAACCTTCTTGACTGGATCGACCGGAACCCGGCCGAGCACCACGCGGTGCTTGACGCCACATCGATGCTGGGCGCCATGCCCTGGGGCGAGGACGTGGTGGCGCAGGTGATGACCAAGTGCTGCCTGTTCATGCCTTTCCAGAAGGCGATCGGCGGCATATCGGGCTACTATTTGCTTTCGTTCACGCCGCAAGCTCTCGCACTCGTGGAGGAAAACCAGAAGACGCCATCATGGGCCATTCCGCGGCAGTTGAAGCTTGCAGCGCCAGCCGACCCTAAGCTGCCCCTGTCCGGCGCACGCAGTGTCAAGTTGGGACCGATCTACGACCCTCAGGAAAACCGCATGCTGGGAGGCGTGATCAACACCTTCTCAACCCTTGCCTTTGCCGAGACGACCTTCGGCCTCTTGCGGGTGGAGAAGATGATCGGTCCCGTGCAGGAGCTGAACCGGCGCTCCGAACTCAATCGCGCAGCGATCAACGAGTGGATGAGCAACTCTCAGCTCTTCGAGCTTGGCGTCAGCAACCCCGAACAGCGTGGCGCCGCCGTGACGCTGATCCGCGTCAATGACCCTGCCATCACCGATCCGGGTCTTCATGCGCGCATCATCGCGCGCTCGAAGCAGCTTCTCTCCTACGAGGGGATCACGCATCCGGGCGGCGAGCATGAACAGGGTCTCGACGTGGCGCGCTATGTCAACGCATTTCCCGGAACTCCTGGCGACTACCGCGCATGGATCGGCGGTATCCGCCCCGTAGAAGACATCACGGCGCTGCTTGATAATTTGAAATATGCCTATCACCGGGCGCGCATCGTGGTCATCGAGGAGGAACTGGCAAAGCATGGCGTCACCTTCCCGGCATCGGCGGGTGGTGCTGCGCGGACGCGCCGGGACGATCCGGCGCGCGCCTACAAGGTCCTGATCTGCGACTATGTCGGCCTGAAATTCGGCAAGGACGGGCGGCCCGACCATGCCGCCGTCAAGGCGCATGTCGAGGCAAATGGCGGCGTGTTCCATGAGGTGCCGCTGGCGGATGAGGCCAGCCTCGAGAAGGGCCGGATTCATTTCTTCTACCAGCCCGACCTGTCGAAGCCGGACGAGATCAGGCCGCTCACCGACAAGGGCCAGTATGATGCCGTGATCGCCGCGGCGACCTTCCTGCCAAAGGATTCCGTGTTCACCGAAGGCGGCGTGCGGATTGGCGCTGGCACTGGCAACATGGCCTCAGCCTCATGGGGTGGCGGCAATGGCGAGGGCGGCCCCGCGCCGCTGATGAACACGCCCTCCTTCAACAGCCGTGCCACGGCGCAGATGGGGTTCAAGGCGCTTCTCAAGGTGCTGCCTGACCTGCCTGTGGACGAGATGCACCGCCTGACGGCCGAGGGCCAGTTCGATACGGGCCGCGACCTCAAGAAATTCCCCACCGAGAAGATCGAGGGAAAGCGCATCGGCATCATCGGCTATGGCAACATCGGCCGCGAGATGGCGAAGCTGGCACAGGCCTTCGGCATGGTGGTTGCGGTGCATGCGCGGCCGCGCCACAGGGAATGGATCCAATCCGAGGGCTTCATCTTCGCCTCGACGCCGGAAGAGGCGGCGCGCGGTGCCGATGTGATCTCGGTTCATACCGGGCTTGGCCCGCTCAATGCCGCAACGGGCAGATATGCCAATGCCAATGTGGTGAGTGCCGCCGTGCTGCGTGAACTGAACGATGGCGCCATCCTGATCAACTATGACCGGGGTGAGTGCGTGGATGCCACCGCCCTCGACGAGGCCATGGCGGCCGGCAAGGTGCGCTATGCTGCAGTCGATGCCGATCTTTTCGTCGATGCCGCAACGGGCGCCGCCACGGGGCCGATGGCGCCCTATCTTCCGCTTGGCAAGAAATATCCCGGCCGCCTCGAACTGCTGCCCCACGCGGCGGCGGATACCGAACACGTCTCACGCGTTGAAGGGGCAAAGCAGGCTGTTGACCAGATCATGAATGCCATTCGTTACCGCGAGGTCGTTAACCTCAAGGGCGACTTGCCGGAGGGATATTCCGTAGGCGGCGCAATGACGGTGGCCGGTGTCGGAAAATGCTCGGGCCAGACCATCGCCCGCGCACTCGCCACCGAAGGTGCGGCGGATGCGGCCCGCAGTGGCGCGGAAGCCATGGCGGCGATCTGGGGGGCGCTCGCCACAGCGGACACCGAGGAGCGCCGGGCACGGCTGATCGAGCGCCATGGCGCGGCGCTGACAAAGCACTTCAACGCCTATGCAACATTGATGCGGCAGTTGGGAATTGAAGGCCCCTACGGCTGAGGCAGGGCCTTCTCGACCAGCCTTGCCCAGAAGGCCGGTCCCTTCACCAGCAGCGCATCGTTGAAATTATAGCCCGGGTCATGAAGCATCGGCCCGGGCCCTGCGCCGAGCCCGAAGTAGCAGGATGGCACGATCTCCTGCATCGAGGAGAAGTCCTCCGAGAACATGAAGGGCCCCCGCATGTCGATCCTTGCCGGATCCTGCCCCATGTCGAGCGCGACCTGCCTGACGAGGCCTGCTTCGGCGGGCGTGTTGAAGCCCGCCGGGTAGCTCCAGCTGTCGATACCCGTCTGCACGTCGGCAGTGCATCCGAAGGATTTCGCATGGGCCTGGCTCAGGTCACGGATGCGCGCCAGCATCATCTCGCGTACCGGCTTCGTGACGGTGCGCAGGCCGACGAGAAGCTTCACGGTCTCCGGGATCACGGTCGCCATCGAGCCGCCGTTGATGGCGCCCACGGTTACGACGGCCGGATCGAGCGGATCAACGTTGCGCGACACGATGGTCTGCAGCGCCATGACGAGGCTGGAGGCGGCGACGATGGGATCAACCGACTTGTGCGGAATGGCGCCGTGACCGCCCACGCCTTGCACGATGATGGTGGCAATGTCGACCGCCGCGGTGATCGGGCCGGGCCGCACCATGATCTGGCCTTCGGGCTCGCCCGGAAGGTTGTGCAGCGCGAAGAGCTGGCCGCAAGGAAAGCGCTTGAACAAGCCGTCCTCGATCATCTTCATCGCACCGCCTTCGTCTTCCTCCGAGGGCTGGAAGATCAGGTGCACCGTGCCGTCGAAATTGCGGGTTTCGGCCAAATAGCGGGCAAGGCCCAGCAGCATGGTGGTGTGCCCGTCATGGCCGCAGGCATGCATCTTGCCGGGATATGTCGAGGCATAGGGTAGGTTCGTCTGCTCCGCGATGGGCAGTGCGTCCATATCAGCGCGGATGCCGATGGTGCGGGAGGACGCGCCATTGCTGATGGTGCCGACGACGCCGGTCTTCGCGATGCCCGTGGCCACCTGGAAGCCCAGGCGCCGGAGCTCGCCCGCAACGATGGCAGCCGTGCGCTCCTCCTGGAACAGCATCTCCGGGTGGGCGTGGATGTCGTGCCGGATGGCGGTGAGTTCGGGCAGGTGTTTCCTGAGGATGTCTTCGATCATCGGCGGGTCGGCATCTGGTTTTCGATGTGTCCAAAGAGGCGGGTGATGATAAGCGTGAGGGCCATATAGAGGGCCGCGGCGACGAACAGCGGCTCATAGGTCAGATAAGTGTTCTGGCGAACGCGCAAGATCACCCCGAAGATATCGAGCACCGTGACCGTTGCCGCCAGCGGCGTGGCCTTCAGCATCAGCACAGTCTCTCCCGCGAGGGTCGGCAGCACGTTGCGGAAGGCCCGGGGCAGCCAGATTCGCCGCAAGACCTGCCAGGGCGACATGCCGAAAGCCCGCGCGGCCTCAAGCTCTCCCTTGGGAACCGAGAGGAAGCCGCCCCGCATGATCTCGCCGGCATAGCCGCCTTCATTCAGTGAGAACGCCAGAAGAGCATAGAAATAACCCTCCCGCAGGATGGGCCAGAAAACGCTCTGCCTGATTTCCGGGTAGGAGGAGAACAGCGAGCCCAAGCCGAAATAGAGCAGCCATAACTGCACCAGAAGCGGGGTGCCGCGCATGAGCGTGCAATAGCCTTTGGCGATGGCGCCAAGCCACCGGGGGCCGGACACCTGCACAAGGCCAACCGGGACGGCAATGATAAGGCCGAACACCATCGACACGACGAGCAGCTGAATGGTCAGCCAGATGCCTTGCAGCAGAAGCGGAAAATATTCTGGTACCCAGCTCCAGTTCATGGCCGGGCCTCAGGCCAAACGCGTCTGGCCGCGCCGGAAACGGCGCTCCAGTATCGCGATGAAGTAGCTCGAGATCAGCGTGATCGCCAGATAGATCAATGCCGTGGTTAGGTAGAACAGCATGTATTTCTTGGTGAAGGCCGCCGCCGATGCGGTGATCGACAGAAGCTCCACATTGCCGACGACGGCGACGAGGGCCGTGTCCTTGATCACGATGAGCCAGAGGTTCGACAGGCCGGGAATGGCATTCGGCAACATAGCCGGACCGATGATCCGCCAGAAAATCATCAATCTGCCCATGCCGAATGCGCGGCCTGCCTCGATCTGGCCTTGCGGGACCGCCTTTATCGCGGCGCGGAAAACTTCGGTGTGATAGGCGCCCTGAACGACACCGAGCACCAGAATTGCGGCAAGCGTGGCGTTCACTTCAATTGGCTCGATGCCGGCAAGTCCAAGAAGCGAGTTGATGCCGCGGGTGCCCGCAAAATACAGGATCAGAATGAGCACGAGTTCCGGAACCGACCGGATGATGGTTGTATAGAGCCCGCCGATGAAGCGTGCGACGGGGCCTCCATAAAGCTTGGCGGCAGCGCCAAGCAAGCCCAAGGCAATACCGAGCAGAAACGCACAGCTGGCGATCAGCAGCGTGTACTGCGTTCCGCGGAGAAGCTCGTCTCCGAAACCTTTGTCGCCAAAACTGAGAATTTCCGGAAACATGCCGCGCGGCAGGAAAGGAACGGCTGCCCGGGCGGGCAGCCGTTCAGCTCCGTCAGCCCTTCGGGGGCAGCGTCATCAGCCCATCGAGGCCATACTTCTTGGTGAGTTCCTCGAAATAGCCCTTGGCGGCGAGTGACTTGATGGCGGCGTTGATCTTGTCGCGCAGTGCGGTGTCTTCCTTCCGGAGACCGACACCGACGCCATAACCCAGCACTTCCTTGTCATCCGGAACTGCGCCCTTGAGTTCGCAGCAGGCCTTGCCTTCGTCCGACATCAGGTAGTCGCGCAGGGCCACGCCATCGGCCATCAGATAGTCGACACGGCCGGCGGCCAGGTCGGCATTCGCCTCATCCTGCTTCTGATAGGCCTTGGCGACAGCGCCCTTCGGCACATAATACTTGTCGACGTAGTTCTGGTGGATCGTCGCACCCTGCACGCCGATCGTCTTGCCCGCCAGATGCTCCGGCGTGAAGTCCATATCGCCCGTCTTGGCGCCGATGATCACCGCGGCGGAATTGTAGTACATGTCCGAGAAATCGATGACTTCCTTGCGCTTGTCGGTAATCGACATCGAGCCTAAGACGCCATCCATCTTCTTTTCGAGCAGCGCCGGAATGATGCCGTCCCAGGCGATGGCGATCATGGTACATTTTTCATTCATTTCAGCGCACAGCGCATTCATGAAATCATACTCCCAGCCCTCCCATTCGCCCGCGGCGTTCTTCGAGGTGAAGGGCGGGTAGGCAGAGGTGTCGGTCGCAAATACGAGATCCGCCCTTGCCGATGTAGCGCCGATCGTCAGCGCTGCGGCGGCTACCACCAGTAGTTTCTTGAAGTTCATCGTTCGTCCTCCTTGTTTGACGTTTCTTGCTATCCTTCCGGGCGTACTAATGACTTCCGGAAACGAATTGGCGGCAGCGCTCGCTCAGCGGGCTGCCAAATACCTGCGCGGGCGGCCCCTCCTCCTCGATCATGCCCTTGTAGAGATAAATGACATGGCTCGAAACATCGCGCGCGAACTTCATCTCATGGGTAACGAGGATCATGGTGCGGCCCTCCTCCGCCAGATCGCGGATCACGCGAAGCACCTCGCCCACGAGTTCCGGGTCGAGCGCCGATGTCGGTTCATCGAAGAGCATGACCTTGGGTTCCATGCAGAGTGCACGTGCAATCGCGGCACGCTGCTGCTGGCCACCCGACAGAAAGGCCGGATACTGGTCGCGCTTGTCGTAGAGGCCAACCTTGTGAAGCAGCTTTTCCGCGCGCTCGATGGCTTCGGCCTTCGGTACGCGCAGCACGTGAACAGGCGCCTCGATCACATTCTGCAGCACCGTCATGTGCTGCCAGAGATTGAAGCTCTGGAACACCATGCCGAGCCTGGTGCGGATGCGTTCCAGCTGGCGCCGGTCTGCGGGGTGGAGATCACCATCCTTGTTCCGGACGAGCGAGACCTTCTCGCCCGTCACCTCGATCTCGCCCTGGGTGGGCATCTCAAGGAAGTTGATGCATCGCAGGAAGGTGGACTTTCCGGAACCTGATGCCCCGATCATCGACACGACATCGCCCTCACGCGCAGCCAGCGACACGCCCTTCAGGACTTCGAGATCACCGAATGTCTTGTGTAGATTGTTGACGCGGACAGCAAGCTGGGGTCCGGCGTTCAACTCTGCAGCAGCTTGCGCCAAGCATTCACTCCAGATCATTCCTGAAAAGCAAAGGGTCTTGGCAGCCAACATAACAAGAAAACCGGCAGTTGCAATTGTGCAATCTGCCGGTTTTCCCTGAATTATAAGCTGGATTGACGGTCCTGCTTCACTCCGGCTTGGCCTTCGGCTTACGCTTGGCCCGCTTTTCAGGTTTCTCTACGTCACCCGCACCTGCCTCGGCAGCAACGCGCGGCAAGGCCTTG
>NZ_JBIICB010000125.1:0-11513 GCF_044239095.1 Aestuariivirga sp.
TGACCGCCGAGGCCTCGCGCCAGCAGGTCACGACCGCGTCTTCGACCATTCCGGCGGCAAGCCGCATCGGCAGGGTTTCCTCGCCGGTCTCGCGGTTACGGATGACATCCATGGAAATGTAGTACCGATAAGGCATCGTCCCCTTTTTCGTGCTGTTCGGCGTCATGGCCGCGCCATTTTTGCTGAAGATCATCCTCTTCAAGAGCGCGGTCGGCTGGGATACCGGAAGATGGCAGCCCTCCTGCGCAGCACGTCGGGCTCGGTGGTCAACGACAAGCGGGTAGAACGGATCTGTCGGCAGGAGGGTCTGAAGGTCCAGCCCCGGCAGCCAAAGCCCAGCCTGATCTGGCCGAGCGACGGTGCCTGCATCCGTCTTCAGGCCGAACGGCCAAACCATGTCTGGTCTTACGACTTCGTGGAGGATCGCACCCATGACGGACGGAAGTACCGCATGCTGAATGTGGTGGATGAGTTCACGCGAGAATGCCTGTCGATCAGGGTCAACCGGACGCTCAAGTCTTCCGAGGTCATCGACATCCCCTCCGACCTCTTCATCCTCCGGGGTGTGCCGGAGCACATCAGGCCGGATAACGGCCCCGACTTCGTTGCAAAGGCGGTTCAGGACTGGATCGCCGCCGCTGGCGCAAAGACCGCCTCCATTGAGCCGGGGAGCCCGTGGGAGAATGGATACGTCGAGAGCTTCAACACCCGCCTCCGCGACGAACTTCACAATGGCGAAATCTTCTCTATCCTCGCCGAAGCCCGCGTCATCGTGGAAAGCTTGCGGCGCTTCGACAATACGCTTTGACCATACGAATCACTGGGCTACCGGCCCTCAGCCCCGGAGGTCTTCATTGCGCAGTCAGCGCGGGCGGCTGCACCACCCCGACCGGCTTCGCCGCCATTCCCACCCCCGCGATCGATCCGCCCCGCCGAGCGGCGTCACCTGTGGTTCCCGCGCTTTCTGGGAACAGTGGTTTCATTGTCATACAATCGTAATGCAGGCTGTCTAACGCACTAACTTAACTTAAATGAAGGTGACAATCATGATTGCTTCTTCGTCCCGTCGTCTCGTGCTTGCGGCAGTGCTCGCAGGACTGCTCGGAACAGGTTCCGCGCTGGCCGAGCAGAGGACGCTAACGGTATACAGCTCGCTCGACGAGGATCAGGCCAAGGCGCTTGCCGACGGCTTCATGGCCGCCAACCCCGACATCAAGATCGAGATGATCAATGGCTCCACGGCCCCGATCATTGCACGTGTCATTGCCGAGGGCGCCAATCCGCTGGGCGATGTGATCATGGGCAACGCCGTATCGGCGCTCATGGCCGCCGATGCCAAGGGCCTGCTGGAAAGCTACAAGCCTGCGAACTACGATGCCGTGAGCCCGGTCATGCGCGATAATCGCGAGAACCCTGTGTGGGTCGGTATCGACGCCTGGGCGGCCTCCGTCTGCTTCAACACCGTCGAAGCCGAGAAGCTGGGTCTTCCGGTCCCCAAGAGCTGGCAGGACCTTACCAATCCGGCCTACAAGGGTCACATCACAATGCCGAGCCCGCTGTCGTCCGGCACCGCTTTCCTCGCCGTCAATGGCTGGCTCACCGCCTTTGGTGAAGAGGGCGGCTGGAAATACATGGACGCCTTGCATGAAAACATCACGCAGTATGGCCACTCGGGCAGCGCGCCCTGCCGCCAGGCTGCTGCGGGCGAAACCGTCATCGGCATCTCCTACTCTACGCCGGGCGTGAAGGCGATTAACGACGGCGCGCCGATCAAGATCATCCTTCCGGAGGAAGGCCTCGGCTGGGAAATCGAAGCGACCGCGCTCATCAAGGGCGCGAAGAACACTGATGATGCGCGCAAGCTCGCGGACTGGGTGTCCTCGCGCGAGGCAGCACAGATCTCCTCCAAGTTCCTGCCGATCACTGCCTATGACGACATCTCCGAACTTCCCCCGAACTATCCCGAGGGCGAAAAGGAAAAGCTTCTTAAGATGGACTTCGCTAGCCTCGCCGCCAACCGCGAAGCCGTGATGGCCGAATGGCAGAAGCGCTACGGCACCAAGGTTCCGCCGAAGCAGTGAGCTTGATGGACGATCCTTCATCCCAATCAGGAGGGGCTGCCACGGCGGCCCCTTTCCTTCGTCTCAGAAACATCTCCAAGCGTTATGGTACGGCCACCGTCGTTGACAGGGTCGACCTCGATGCGGCGGCCTCCCGCTTTGTATGCGTTCTGGGACCCTCGGGTTGCGGTAAGACTACCCTGCTACGCCTGATCGCTGGCTTCGAGACTGCCGATGGAGGAACCATTCACCAGAATGGCCGTGACGTGACCACCCTGCCGCCCGAGGCGCGGGACTATGGCATCGTCTTCCAGTCCTACGCGCTTTTCCCCAACCGGACAGTGGCTGGCAATGTCGGCTTCGGCCTCGAAGCGACCGGCGTGGCAAGGGATGCCCGGCTCAAGCGCGTCACCGAACTGCTCGCGCTCGTCGGCCTGTCGGAACACGCTTCAAAATATCCGAACCAAATATCCGGTGGTCAGCAGCAACGCGTTGCGCTGGCGCGTGCTCTCGCCCTGTCACCGGGTCTTTTGCTCCTTGATGAACCGCTCTCGGCGCTTGATGCCAATGTGCGGGCTCACCTGCGCAGCGAACTGCAGGCGTTGCAGCGGCGCATTGGAGTGACCGCTCTCATGGTGACCCATGATCGAGAGGAGGCCTTCTCGGTGGCCGATCAGGTCGTCATCATGAACAAGGGGCGCGTCGAACAGACCGGCAGCCCTGAAGAAGTCTATCAACGGCCTGCCAACCTGTTTGTGGCGCGCCTGCTCGGTGGCTGCAATGCGCTTGCCACAGAGATGATCGGTGAAACTACGGCCATTGCCCAGGGGCTCAGGCTCCAGGCCGCTGGGGGTGGCGCCAACCGTATCGGCCAGACCTATGCCTGCATTCGCCCGGGCGCCGTGCTGGTGGGGCAGGAGGCGGATGGCGCACCAAACCGGTTCAACGCGCGCGTCGCATCTCTCACCTTCCTCGGTGATATCGTCAGGCTGGTGCTGCAACCCGACGACAGTCCCCGGTCCGTCATCGAAGCGGACGTGCTGCGCTCCCGGCTCGACCGTATTCCGCAGCTTGGCGAGCAGGTGATTTTTGCCCTGCCGCCGTCGCATCTGATGTTTCTCGGAAGTGCCTGATCGCATGGGCGGGCAGACATTGCAGGACGGGCTTGCCGGGCAAGGCCGCATCCACCGGCTCTGGTCCGCGAGGCTGACGCGCCAGGTACTTCCGCCTTTGGCGGCCGTCCTCTTGGCGCTCGCCACCATTCTGCCCATTGGCGCGTTGCTCGTCCGTAGCCTGTTCAATCGCGACGGGAGCTTCTCCGGACTAGGCAACTTCGTGCGCTATGCGACGGAGCCGGGTCTTGCCACCGCGGCGTGGAATTCGGTCGCGCTGTCGGCAACTGCAACCGTCCTGGCCATCATTATCGCCTATCCGCTTGCCTATGGGCTGCATCGCAGCTGCATGCCGTTCAAAGGTCTGTTTCGCGCCATCGTGATGCTGCCGCTGCTGGCGCCGTCGCTGCTGCCGGCGATCGGCCTGATTTATCTTTTCGGGACACAGGGCGTCCTCAAGAGCTTGCTCATGGGCGAGCAGCTTTATGGGCCAGTAGGCATCGTCATGGGCTCCGTGCTCTACGCACTGCCGCATGCCGTGCTGATCCTGTCGGCGGGCCTCGCCGCCAGCGATGCGAGGCTCTATGAGGCCGCGCGGGCGCTGCGGGCCGGACCGTGGCGGCAGTTCCTCGCCATCACCTTGCCGTTCAGCCGCTATGCGATCATCAGCGCAGCCTCCGTGGTTTTCGTTCTGGTGTTCACCGACTTCGGCATTCCGACAGTGGTGGGCGGGTCCACCAATGTGCTGGCCACCGACATTTACAAGCTGGTGATCGGCCGGTTCGACTTCGAGCTTGGCGCCGTCGTCGGCGTGCTGCTGCTGACGCCCGCGGTTGCCGCATACGGGATCGATGTGCTGGCGCGCAGGGCTCAGCGCACCACGCTGAGCGGCAAGTCGGTGCCCGTCACACCACAGCCCTCGGCCTTGCGTGACGGCGCGCTTACGGCTTTCGCCACTCTCGTCTCACTGGCGGTCATTGGCGTCATCGGCATGGCCGTTTTCGGATCGCTGGTGAAGTTCTGGCCCTACAATCTCAGCCTCGACGTGAAGAACTATGCCCGTGTCTTCGCCGCGGGTGATGATGGCCGTGCCCTCGTGGCGAGCCTCTGGCTCGCCGGCTTCACCGCGTTTTTCGGATCGGTCATCGTGGCGCTCACCGGCTGGCTCGTCGCGCGTAAGGTGGGGGCTGCCATCCCAACCCAGCTCGTCCAGGGTCTTGCCATGCTTCCAGTCGCGGTGCCGGGACTGGTGCTGGGGCTCGGCTATATCTTCTTCTTCAACGCGCCGTCCAATCCGCTCAACCCGTTGTTCGGCACACTCACGCTGATGGTGGTTTGCACCATCGCGCATTTCTATACCGTTCCGCATCTGATGGTGGTTGGCACGCTGATGCGTACCGATCCGGAGATCGACATGGCGGCGCGGGCGCTGCAGTCGACGCCGGCCGGCACGGCGCGGCGCATTCACTTGCCGATGCTGCTTCCAACCCTGATCGATGTATTCGGCTACTTTTTCGTGAATGCAATGACGACGGTATCCGCCCTGATCTTCCTGTTTACCGCCAATTCCCGGGTTGGCGCCATCGCCGTGGTAAACCTGCTGGAGGGCAGCCGTTATGGGCAGGCTGCTGCTCTGGCCGTGCTCATCATGCTGATCTCCATAGTGGCCACCGCACTGCAAATCGCCCTTCGGGCATTCATACTCAGGAGGCAGCCATGGCGGCGGAAGACAGGTTGACCGCAGAACTCCTTGCCTTCGCGCATCGTCTGGCTGATGCCTCGGGCGCTGCCATCATGCCTCACTATCGGACGGGCATCGCCGCGCGGGACAAGTCGGACGGTGGACGCTTCGACCCAGTAACCGCCGCCGACCGCGCCGCCGAGCAGGCAATCCGCAGCCTCATCGCCACTGTCTATCCTTCCCACGGCGTCATTGGTGAGGAATTCGGCTCCGAGAACACGGATGCAGAATTTGTGTGGGTGCTCGATCCCATCGACGGCACCAAGTCCTTCATAACGGGCATTCCCCTCTGGGGAACGCTGATCGGCCTCCTGCGTGGGGGCGAACCTCTGCTCGGCCTCTCTGATCATCCGTTTCTGAAGGAGCGCTTCTGGGGAGATGGCCACTCTGCCACGGGCTCCAGCCCCTCCCGCACATGGCAGCTTGCCAGCCGCAAACCGGTTCGCCTGAGTGATGCGGCCGTCTTCGTGGGATCCTCTGTCACTGATAATCCGGCCCTGTTCGGGCGGCTCAGGAGCCTGACTCCGCGCGTGCGGATGGTCCGCTTCGGCAGCGACTGCTACGATACCTGCATGTTGGCTGAAGGTCACATCGACGCGGTCCTGCAGACGGGCCTCGACATCTACGACATCGCCGCGACGGTTCCAATCGTCTCGGGCGCTGGCGGCATCGTCACTGGGCTGGACGGCGGTCCGGCGATCCGGTCCAATACAATCCTGACCTCTGGTGATCCGGACCTGCATGCCGAACTGCTGCCGCTGCTGGCGGCCGACCCGTGAAGGACGGTGCCGACATCGTGGCTCGCGATGCCGCCGTGTTTATCCATCAGGACGGCTCTTCGCCCTGCATCGGCGCCCTGCGCGCCGCAAAGGGCTTGTGGATCGAGGACGTGGATGGCCGTCGCTACATCGACCTTCATGGCAACAGCTGCCATCATCTGGGGCATGCTCATCCCCGCATCATCGCGGCTTTAAAGGACCAACTTGACCAGCTTGCCTTCTCGCCGCGCCGCTTTGCCAACGCACCGGCCGCTGAACTTGCCGAGCGCCTGACGGCTCGTTTCCGTGGCGGGCGGTCGCGGCTGCTGCTTATGCCCGGTGGATGCGAGGCTATCGAAACGGCCATCCGGCTCGCCCGCATCGCCACAGGGCGCTCGGGCATCATCGCCCTGGAAGGCAGCTATCATGGTCATGGCATGGGAAGTCTCGCACTCTCCAGTGGCCGGCTTGATTCCCGGCTGGGAAGTCAGTTGACTGACATCCACCATCTCACGCCCTACTGGGATCAGGCCGGAGGCGGAGCTGAAGCAATGATTGCCGATCTTGCGGCCTGTCTTGCCCAGAACCGTGGCCGCATCGCTTGCCTTGTGGCTGAGCCCATACGATCCAATGCGCATGTGCCGCCTTCGGATCTGTGGACGCGCTGCGCGGGGCTATGTGCAGAGCAAGGGGTGAAGCTGATTTTCGACGAGATCCCGTCCGGTCTCGGCAAGACGGGCCGTTTCTTCGCGCATGAGCATTTCGGTGTCACACCTGATATGGTCGTGCTGGGAAAGGCACTGGGCGGGGGCGTTTTGCCGCTCGCTGCCGTCATAGCCGATGATCGTCTCAATCTTGCGCCAGAACTCTCGGTGGGGCACTTCACGCATGAGAAGAACCCGCTGTTGGCACGGGCGGCGCTTGCCATGCTCGACGTGATCGAGGACGGAAGCCTTGTAGCTGCAGCCGAAATTCGGGGCCAGCAACTTGAAAAGTTGCTGGACGGACAGACCGCCAGTGGTCTCTTCCTCAGGCTGAGAGGTCTCGGCCTGCTTCGGGCCTTGGCCTTTGAGGGAGCGCCCTTAGGCGAAGCCTTGCTTGAACGGACAGCGCTGGCGGTTGGGCTCTCTGCCACCGCAAAGGACGACTTTTCTATCGGAGTGTCGCTGCCTCTTATCTCGAGTGATGAGGAAATCCGGATTGTTGCTGAACGTCTTCATCAAATGGCGGAGAACTTGGCGTTCCTGCAGGATGCTCATGCAAGTGCTCAGCCAAGGAAGGCTCACAGACCGAACAATGGTCAAGATCCACACCACACTTGAGGCTCAATGAGGATCTGGGCCATTCAAAAAATGAACTTGGCACGACGCACTCGATTTAGTCAGGACCGACATTGAATTGAGTTAGTGGCTCCTGTTGGGTTCGGCAGCCAAGGGCAGGGCCGATAGGATTACAACCGGGTTTACTGGACAACAGGCTAGCATGGAGGCCAAGATGCCGGAATCACTGCCCCAATGCTTCCAGTGAAGGCGAGATTCCTGAGGCGTCGTTATCTGTTGAGTGCGGCGCTTGCCATATTCGTGCGATAAAATGGAGTCGCTAAAGCAACCGGGCCCCTCAAATTCGGCTTGACCCCCGTCTTTCTGAATAACGACATCGACCTCTTGGCGAAGCTCAAGAGCTACCTTTCCAGGCAGACTGGCCGAGAGGTTCAGCTCGTCCAACGCCGCACATATGAAGAAATCACGGCGCTGCTGCTCTCGGGCCAGCTCACCGCGGCATGCTTCAATATCTTCAGTTTGCGCTGAATCTCGCGATCTTTCTGGGTCATCGCAGACATCCTCCCAGCCCAATAGGGCTATGAAATGGGATGTCTCGCAAGATCGTAGATATCTACAGCCCGAAAAAAGAAGGAGACAAGCCATCCCTTGACCTCAGCATGAGCTGCAATCCATAACCAGGAGTGGCTCACTTCTCGATGGAAAACCCGGCTTAGTTCTCTTTGAAACGGAAGAATCTAGGCTGTGAAGTATTTGTCGTAGAAGTTAGTGTCTTACGGCTTTAGTTGATGGCAAGGGTTCGGCAGTGGAAAACGCGCGAAAAATGCATTTTGCGTTCAGTCTGCTGATTGTTCTGATCGCCGCCATTGGACTGCTTGAAGGAACACCCTATATCCGGCAGGCCTATGCTTGGGTGCAGCATTTCGCGAGCCAGGAAAAGACCGAATACAAGTTTGCTCTTGTTCTCAAAAAGGGTGAACTGGATGACAAAGACAGGCAAATCCTGGCGGGCATCGACGATCAGATCAAACAGATCAACGCCTCGAACGCAGACTTCCTGTTGAGCTACAACCTCTATGCCGATGGCGAGACACCGGAAGAAGCGGAGAAAATCGCCCTCGACATCAGTTCAGCGGGAGATAACAATGCCGTCATCGGCGATGGGGGTTACGAGAACTCCAAGCGCGCCGCCGACTATTATCTTGTGACACAAATGCCGTTTCTGTCGCTGACAGAAACACACTTCAACCTCACTGCCTTTAATGAATGGTCTTTCCGGCTCATCTTCGATGAGTTGCGCTTTGCCGACTACATCGCTGAGCGTCTCAAGACGCTCAATCATAACAGAAACCTGGTCATCCTTACTGATGGCGAGGGTACCAGCCCGGCGTTCTTGAGTACCATGTCGGAGAAATTGCCCAGAACCCAGATCATCGCCGAGAAGAAAGTCAGAAAGGCCATGCAGGCTCTTGCCGGCTTGCAATCGCCAGATAAAGGCGTCGAAGTTCTGCTGTTGGGGCGACCGGAGTTTGTGACTGGATGCCTTACAAAGCTGGTCGCGTCGAAGATATCGATCATCATGATCGACGACCTGGAGGAAGATGCCCGCCGCCTGTTGAAGAACGATTCTAATCTGGCTGAAGTGACGTTGTTGAGCCCATTCGTTCCGGATCTTGCCTCCGTAGCCGCCAAGAATGTGGCCCGTGAATTCGAAGAGAAGTATGGCGTCCAGCCGACCTGGCGCTATTTTCTGGCCCGTGCCGGAATCGAGCTTCTTGCCCACGCGATCAAACAGAATGCCGCGGCCAGCAAGCCTGGTGAATTCGATGTTCGGGCGATACGGAAGGAAGTGCAAGCGAACTGGGCGAATTCAAGATCCGTGTCCTCTTCCGTCACCACGCTGATGGGGCCAGTCTACTTTGATGAAGACGGGAACGCCTCAAGCCAGGTCTATGCACTGGATGTGGCCAAGGGAAAGAGCAACCTCTCGGGGGCACAACTTGTCTTCGGCGCGACTGGTGGCACCCTCCAGCCGCTGTCCGTCGTGTGGGCGTCGGCCGACCTAATCGGCGTTGAACCCATCAAGGACGCGGATGACCGGCGGAAGACAACCTTTTCCGTGCAACTCGCCTCCCGCGCGCCCAAGGCAATCTTAACAGAGATGATGATCAATGATGTAGGGGTCAGCTCACTGGGCGCTCAAATGGAAGCGACATCGGCAAATGGCTGGTCGTTCATGCGGGGTCAAATTGCGATCGAAACGCCAATCGAGCAGAGCGGCACTGAGAGCCTGACAGATGGCGCACGAACCACGCTGAACATTCGGCACGCGGAACTTGATAGCAGCCGCCTTGTGGTGGTTCCTGTTGCTGGTTTCGACCAGTCGCGTCTTCTTGCCTCGAGCAATGGCGGTGTCTCATCCCGCCAGCTTGCAAGTGGACAGGACTTTTTCCTCCTCGGCGGATTTGCGCGCGACGACGGAGCCTTCAACACGCAAGAGTTCTCCCAGGCGACCTTTGTCTTTGGGCTGCGATCTCCATTCCAGTCATTCCTCGAGGCCGCCGCAAGCCCGTTCCGGACAAGTGGTCTCTTTCTGCTTCTGGGATTGGGCGTTCTTGCTACAATGTGGGGCGCTTATGCCGTTGCGGCAAACCGGGTCGGCACTATTGACAGTCTGCTCTTGCCGCTCTGTCTGCTCTGCGGACTCATCGGCACAAAACTCAGCCTTTTCCTCGCATGGTATGAGATTGATGAACTCTCGTCGGCCTACTGGCTGAACAAGGCGCTTCTGACCGGAATCGTTTTCTCAGCCGGTGCGGTCGGAATCAGTTTCACGAACCGTCTTTTCCTTATGATCGAGCGGACGTCAGAAAAGAAGGTAGCCGGCATCATCAGAACATTCGTCGGCATTGGCTGGTGGGTTGTGATTGCAGGCACCGTGGCGTTCGTCGTTGGTGAGCTCAGTCTTGGTCAAGCCCTGGCTACCTCTGGCTTGCTGGTCTTCACCATTGGCCTCGCGATTCAGCCGCTCATTCTTGACGCATTTTCCGGCCTTATGTTGAGCATCGAGCGCTCCTTCATGATCGGCGACTGGATTGAAGTTACATTCCCGGGTTCGGCTGAGCCCGTGGTTGGCAGGGTCAAAGATGCAAACTGGCGATCCGTGGGAACTGTGACCCGCGATGGCAATGAGGTGACAATCCCCAACCACATCATCACGACGAAGCACCTTACCAATTTTTCCCGGCCCAGTCCGGAGAGTCGAATCGAAATATGCTTCCTTGTTGAGAATAAGCACGATTTGCATGAGATCATGTCAAGCGTCGCCGCGAAGTCCCAAGAGTACATCAGCGGAGGCAGTATTCTTGCCCACCCTGCGCCGCGGGTCGTCGTCGAGGAACTGAAGGATCAGGGCGTGGAACTCAAGATTCAGGCCTGGTACCGCGCTGATCTCCATTCGCCCGACACGGCGCGCACCGACCTGACGCATGTCCTGAGCCGGGTGATCCGTGAGGGCGGCTGGAACTTCGCCCTGCCGACGCTGCGCTACATCAAGATAGGTGATGCGCCGAAAAGAGAAGTTAGCGCCGATCGTCAGCCAGCTTGAAAGAATCAGCTGTAGTTGCCGTTAGGGAGTGTGGCACCTGTCAAGTGACACCCAGATTTGCGAACTAACGCGACACCAAGTCTTACGAGGTCCCTGTAAACGGAAACTGCGTCCGGCGACGGCAATGACCGCCAGCAGACAGAGCGGCCCCGGCAATGGCAGTGGAGAGTGGGGCGTGATGGTTAGTTCTTGATCGATGCTTCCAGATCGGGCGGCCTGTAGCTCCGGCCCTTGATGTTCATGGCATGCGCGCGATTCAACAGGCGGGCGAGGCTTGGATCAGGGTTCCTACAATTTCGACCAAACGTTTGGATTCGCCGACGGGATTCGAATTGTACTGAAATCTTACGGCAACAATATCAATGGCTTGCGAGGCGAGAGTGTTGGATTTGAGCACCTCTCCCTCCGCCATTAGTCTCCCTTAGAGCATTGATATCGCTTACGAAATTCGGCGGTGGGTGGTTCTCGCCCCGCCAAGTGCCACACCACGCCCGTCTGCATCGCCCCGGCCGGCGATTACCGGCAACGTCACCCTGCCTTGGGTGACGAGCGCTCCGGCGGTTGCCCAAAACGACCCCTGCCAAGCAGCGCGCCATCCGGCGGATTCCTCGGCTGATCCAGAACGGTCTGCCGCCCGCCCTGCTGGCGAGATCGAGCGCCTGCCCGGCAGACCCCCCGGGGGGAAGGCAGGTCAATCGGGGCTGCGTTTGCCGAGGCCAGGGGTCGCGGGGATTTTTTCGCTTTATGAACTTGAGTGAAAGCAATGCCTGATGAACTAACCCGAATTATTCATGAGCACGATGATTGTGGGTTGACGGATGTAGTGTAATACCAAGGGCTCTTGTGACTGACTCACGGGGGATTCCCCTGAAGTTGGAGTTCTGATTCACTGGGCGCGAGGAGGATTCGCGCCATGCCACCAGCAGTACCCCTACGGACAGATTTCTCGGCACGT
>NZ_JBIICB010000126.1:0-11433 GCF_044239095.1 Aestuariivirga sp.
TCAGCACACGGCTTTTGTTCAAATCGCGCTTTGCCATCGTCACCCCCGACGCCCCCGGCCTGAACGTCAGCCGTGCGATCCGCGAGGAAGACACCCGCGCCGCACTGAGCGATCTTGCGACGCAAGCAATGGCCGGGGCCGACCCCCGCCTTGGCCTCATCATCCGCTCGGCCGCGCTCGAAGGAGATGAGGACGAGATTGCCGCCGACATCACCGCGATGCGCGATCTGGCCACCGCCGTTCTGGCTGATCTGGACGGCCCCCCCGAACTTTTGCTCGATGGCCCCGGCGCGCATGAAACCGCCTGGCGCGATTGGGCCAGCCCGGCGCCCGATATGGTCGAAGACCGCGCCGGCGGGTTCGAGGCTCATGGTATCTTGGAGCAGATCGACGCCCTCCTCAGCCCGCGCGTGGCGCTGACGGGCGGCGGGCATATGATGATCGAACCCACCCGCGCGCTGGTGGCGGTCGATGTCAACACCGGCCCCGACACCTCGCCTGCGGCGGCGCTCAAGGCCAATATCGCCGCCGCCCGCGATCTGCCGCGCCAATTACGGCTGCGGGGATTGGGCGGACAGGTGGTGGTGGATTTTGCTCCCCAACCCAAGAAAGACCGCGCCATTCTAGAACAGGTAATCCGCGCCGCCTTCAAAGGTGACGGCCCCGATGTGACACTGGCCGGTTGGACGACGCTCGGCCTTTACGAGTTTACCCGCCGCCGCGACCGGCTGGCACTGGCCGAGCTCTTGGCATGAGCTGCCCGATCTGCGCCCGAGACAGCGACCCGAAATACCGCCCCTTCTGCTCGCGCCGCTGCGCCGATGTCGATCTGGCCCATTGGCTGCGCGGCGATTACGCCATTCCCGCTGAAGCGATCGACGACGAAAACCCAGCCGAGCTGACCGATCCCCCTGCCCGCCCGCAATAAGCGGAAAAGCCGCGGAAATCTGCCAAAACCCTCTGGACAGCGAAAGCCCGCTGCACTATCACCCGCGCACCAACCAAGGCCACGCCTTGCAAAGTGCCCAGATAGCTCAGTTGGTAGAGCAGCGGATTGAAAATCCGCGTAGGCAGCAAAAAATACCTGCGAAAACAAAGTCTTAATTAATTAAAATCAGTAACTTACTGATAGCACACTTTTGAGTTTATGCGTCGCACAGTCATCGCACAGTTTTCCATGCGTTACTGTTGGGCTGGTGGAAGTTTACTGTGTTGAACACAGTGTTTGAGTTCACCATGCTGAACACAGTGTTGGGGTTTACTGTGTTGAACACAGTGAGTGAGTTTCCTGTGGGGACATAGTATTCGCAACACAGTGTTTGGAACACAGTTCGACAACACAGCAATCCGACATCAGTTTCCAGGTCCACGCAATGTGGATGACAGTTCTCGACTGCTACACACAGCTTGGTCCTTACCTCATGTTGTTTGGCAAAGTGTACCGCCTCACCAAGGAAAACCTGTCACCCATCTAAGTCTTGACCGATCTACAAGAGGAATATGGGGTAACTTTAGCCTAATACTAGGGAGCCATAATGGTGAATAAAAATGTTGAAGGAAGGGGTCCAGGATGGATCAGCATGCTTTTGATCCCAGCGCTCGGGATCGTTGCTGTTACTGTATTGAAATAATACCTGCATTAGATGTGACGTTTAAGGCAACACGGACTGGCTTGGAGGATCGAGAATGTTGATTTTTGGCTCTATCCAGCTTGGTAGGCATCGTTTTTCTGACACCATAGCAGAGTAAGCACTTCCATAAAGCGCCAAGAACACGCCTAAAGGGAGATATAATTTTCTTAATCGCGTTAGAGTTTAGGTTCGATACTGCCAAGTTAATCAGGCAGCATTGACCTTGAGATAAAATGTGAGCACTCTTTATGTCGATCGAGGTAGAATGCAAACGCCTAAGTATAGTTTTCTTAGTTTTCTGGGATCTGCTTGCTACCTTGAAACCCCAAGGAGAACGAGAGGATACAGAGCACAATGCGCCGTAGAGATGTATTGAAGACCGGGATCGGCGCGATGGCCGTCGCTGGGTTGGTCGGGTCCGACCTGTCTCGTGCAACTCCTGCCGCCGCCGGAACCCTTAGGAATAGGGTAAGACCCAGTGACACGGACTGGCCAACAGCTGAAGACTGGAACACCCTCGCAGAGAGCCTTAATGGGACGCTGGAAACCTGCGTTCGGCCGATTGAATCTCTTCTAGCCGAAACCGGCGGCACGCTGAACAGCGCTACAGTAGAGCAGTTGCAGAACCCCTTCCTCATCCAAGACTATTCTGGCGGCACGCAATCCTCCGGCTGGCATAATGGCTGGATGTCCTCTCCTAGCGCCTTCGTTGTCATTCCCAAGAATGCCCAGGACGTGGCCCTTGCGGTGAAATTCGCCGCTCGCCACTTCCTCCGCGTGGTGGTCAAAGGGGGGGCGCATAGCTATTTGGGACAATCGAACGCACCAGATAGCCTTATGATCTGGACGCGGGATCTTAAGGGGTTGGAGCTTCATGATGATTTCATACCGCAGGGCTGCGACACAGCCCCACGACCCGCTGTTAGCGTTGCCAGCGGCGAAAAGTTCATTCACCTGTACGATTTTGTCGTGCGAGAACATGGTCGCTACGTCCAGGGCGGTGGCTGCACGTCGGTTGGTGTAGGTGGCCATCTACAGACAGGCGGCTTTGGAAGTTATTCAAAGTACGGCGGCATGACCTGTGCTAGCCTCTTGGAGGCTGAAATCGTCACAGCCGATGGAAATGTCAGGATCGTAAACGAATGCAACGACCCTGATCTGTTTTGGGCGATCAAGGGTGGTGGCGCGGGCTGGGGAGTGACCACTAGGGTGACAATTGCCACACATCCACTGCCCAAGACCCTTGGCTTTATGGTTGGTACGGTTAAGGCACGTAACGAAGATGCTTTTCGTACACTAGCACTGCATTTCGCGACCTTCGCACAAGAAACACTCATCAACCCAACATGGGGCGAACAGGTATCATTCGCTCCCGACAATACTCTTGGCATACAGATGAGTTTTCAGGGTCTGGATGATGCGGGCGCAAGGGAAGTCTGGAAACCCTTCTTTGACTGGGTCGAAGCTCGACCTAATGACTATGAATTGAGCGAACCAGCACGTCTGATCGTTGCCCCGGGTCGGCATTGGTGGGATTTTGAATACCGAAAGGCCAATTTCCCTAACACAATCCGCGTCGACACTCGTGCAGGCCAAGAAACTGGACGCTTCTGGTGGGGAGGCAATACGGCAGAAGTTGGGATTTTTCTGCATGGATACGAAAGTTTGTGGCTACCCGAAAACCTACTAGCAAATGATAGGATTGAAGAGTTGGCAGATGCGCTAGTCAATGCGTCACGCCACTATGTCACGACTCTCCATTTCAATAAGGGGCTCGCTGGTGCGACCGAGGAGCGGCGCACCGAGGCCCGTAAAACCGCAGTCCACCCCTCAGCCATCGACGCCTTCGCACTAGTGATCATCGCCGGCGGCCAGGTCGGCATGTTTCCCGGGGTCGACGGTTACGACCCAGACCCAGCCGTGGCAACTGCCGAAGCCGACCTCATTACCAAATCTTTCGCTGAATTCCGCCGCATCGCCCCAGGAGCTGGCTCCTATTCGTCCGAGATGAGTTACCACGAGGCCAACTGGCGGGAGGCCGCTTGGGGCGAACACTACCCACGGCTACTTGCGATCAAGACTACTTACGACCCGGAAGGCTTGTTTACTGGACACCATCAGGTAGGCAGCGAGTATTGGAGTGCAGACGGATTTGATCGAATCTGAGTAATGGCTGAGGCATCATTTCCACAAGCATTGCCTGTCAATACAACTCAGACTGGAGAGCATGGGCTGCTTAAGGACTTCTTGACAATGATGGGCGCTGAGACCTCGTTGTTCTGGATCTCAGACTAGGGGCAGGTAGACCTCCAGAAACCCAGTCCAACAACTGCTTAGTTTGGCGAGATTCTTCCCTTCACCCTCTAGACAGCCCCGCAGGTGTCGTCTATTCAGCCCAGCATCAAGCAACAGTTCGCTTGCAACGGTGCCCAGATAGCTCAGTTGGTAGAGCAGCGGATTGAAAATCCGCGTAGGCAGCAAAAACTACCACCGAAACAAAAGTCTTAATTAAGTAAAATCAGTAAATTACTGATAGCACACTTTTGAGTTTATGCGTCGCACAGTCATCGCACAGTTTTGCTAGAAATGCTCTTTCAGCGTGTGGAAGTTTACTGTGTTGAACACAGTGTTTGAGTTCACAATGCTGAACACAGTGTTGGGGTTTACTGTGTTGAACACAGTGGGTGAGTTTGCTGTGGGGACATAGTATTCGCAACACAGTGTTTGGAACACAGTTCGGCAACACAGCGTGTGCTTTGTAAGCTTCTTGGCATATAGTTCAGATCTAGCCATGCAGCGCACGATTTCTTTTTGCATGCTTCCTGCTAGTCTGATCGCATTATGTTGCACGAGGAGATACGTGACATCATGGAAAGCCACCCGAAAAAGGCCTTGGTAATTGCGCCGGTCCTCGTCGCGGGTTTGCTCGCTTTCGCAACTGATGCATCAGCATCAATTCTTGAACCATCTGGGACTGCGGCATCTTGCTCGTCTTATTCGGCTCCCCATCCTGGACCCTTGCCAGATGAGATCAGTATTTCAAATAGCTATCACGAAACTTATCTTAGTGATTTCGACAATTACATGCACGCTTACGCGATGCATATAACCGCATCATCTGCGCAAGCCGTAGTGTCAAACAAAGCAGCAGAGGATCTTCGCGCTGAAATTGTCGCAAATGCAGGGCGCCGACCGATTAAATATGATATTTCTGCAGAAACGCCACCGATCTTTCACGTACTTCTAGTTATTGTTCCTCAGGCACTGGCCTATGCTCGCGATAAGAAGCGTTACACTCCCGATGAACAAGCCTTGGTTGAGGCTTGGCTAGTTAAGCTGATTAAGGGCCTACAAAAAGACTACGCACTGCAAAACTTCAAACTGGACAACAAGCAGTACCTTTTTGGTGTTCTGATGGCAGCTTACGGTCACGCCGCCAATGACAAGCAGATGCTCAACAAGGCATTCAAGACGTACGTCACGGCAATCAAGGGGCAACGGAAGGATGGGTCTTTGCCGCGCGATAGCGGGCGCGGCGGAAGCGCCTTACATTATAGCAATCAGGCCGTTGGGAATCTTGTAGTCTTGGCTGACGTACTTGAAACCGCAGGTCTTGATGCCTGGGGCTATCAATCAGGCACCAAGTCCATTCACTCAATAATCACGTTCTTGCTTGATGCCACAGAGAATCCATCGTTGATCGCAGATTACGCAAACGATCCTGAGACGCGAGACGCAAGCTTCCCCGGAACTTCTCCGACCAATCAGGATCGCTCTTGGCCCAATGGTGAGATGGCAAGTTGGGGGCATTACTACCTCGCGAAGTTCGGAAGAAACGAGAATGCTATCCGTCTTTTCAAACTCTCACCGTTTCTGAGCTCAGGCAAGATTGGCCATCCCGATGGACCGTATGGGAATGCTCGTTGCAACGCTGGGTGACAGCGCAGTTCGTCCAAGCACCTGCGTGAGTTGATGTTAGACTGTCCAGCGCCGATGAGAGCGAACAGTTTTTGTGCGCTTTCTGTCGCGACACCATGCTCAAGATTTCCCTCAACTTCCAACACGCAATGTGGATGTGGGCTCCATAGCCGAATGCTGTCATGTGCCAAATATGCAGTCAAACAACTGCTTAGTTTGGCGAGATTCTTCCCTTCACCCTCTAGACAGCCCCGCAGGTGTCGTCTATTCAGCCCAGCATCAAGCAACGGTTCGCTTGCAACGGTGCCCAGATAGCTCAGTTGGTAGAGCAGCGGATTGAAAATCCGCGTGTCGCTGGTTCGATTCCGGCTCTGGGCACCACTTAACTCAACAAAATCAACAAGATACGCATCGCACAGTTTTTGGTGCCTGCGTCGCACAGTCATCGCACAGTTTTGATTGCGTTGGTGTGGTTGGAATCACTGTGGTCAACACAGTGTTTGGGTTTGCTGTTGGGACAGTGTGTTTACGACACAGTGTTTGGGACAGTGTGTTTAGAGCATAGTGTTCTCGGCTATCGTAGAGAACAGCAGTCGTCAGATTTTGGTTTCTGTCGCTCCCCGATTTTAGGGTAGCAACTCACTACTAGCCTTTTTGCAATAGTCTGAAACAATACCCTGCCCCTCGTGATCACCTAGCAAAATCAGTTGGTTGAAACGTGATGTTTGACCAGTAGTTTACAACTGATCCAAAGCAATCCGACACAGGCCTCTCGCCTGCAACAACAGGCAGAGCTTCTATACCTTCAACAACAGACGGAGACCCAATGCCCCACGACACGCCCCTGATCGCCACGATTGTCATCGGCATCTCGCTCGCCTTCGTTCTGGGTCTGGTCGCGCATCGACTGCGCCTGCCCATGATCGCGGGCTATCTGCTGGCAGGCATCATAATTGGCCCATTCACACCGGGCTATGTGGCTGATCAGGCCCTTGCGACCGAACTGGCCGAACTGGGCGTGATCCTTCTGATGTTTGGCGTGGGGCTACACTTCTCGGTCAAAGACCTGCTCTCAGTCCGCCGGATCGCCATTCCAGGCGCCCTAGGCCAAATTGCAGTCGCCACCGCTGCGGGCCTTGCGCTGGCACTGCTCATGGGCTGGGGTATCGGCGCAGGGCTGATCTTTGGCCTCTCGCTCTCGGTCGCCTCCACCGTCGTGCTTTTGCGGGCATTGCAAGACCGCAACCTCATTACCTCGGACCGCGGCCGCATCACTGTAGGCTGGCTTATAGTCGAGGATGTGGTGATGGTCCTCGCGCTCGTCCTCATTCCGCCGCTTGCGGGCCTTCTGGGCGGCACTGCGCAGCCCGTCACCGAAGGTGCCGCGCAAGAGGCTGTGCGCATGGGCTTCGGCCCCGTCACCGCCACACTCACCGTGACGCTGGTGAAATTTGCGGCCTTCGTCGCCCTCATGTTGATCGTCGGGCGCAAGTTGATCCCATGGATCCTGCACTACGTTGCACATACCGGCAGCCGCGAGTTGTTCCGCCTCGCAGTCCTCGCCATCGCCTTGGGCGTGGCCTATGGCTCGTCACAGATCTTCGGCGTTTCCTTTGCGCTTGGGGCCTTCTTTGCAGGCATGGTCATGGCAGGCTCCACCCTGTCACAGCAGGCCATGCGCGAAACTATGCCGCTACGCGACGCCTTCGCGGTTTTGTTCTTCGTCTCGGTGGGAATGCTCTTCAATCCGATGATTGTGCTGAACGAACCACTCGCGCTGATCGGCTCAGTCCTTATCATCCTCCTTGTGAAATCCCTCGCAGCTTACGCCATCGTCCGCGCCTTTGGCCATGACAAGGAAGTAGGCCTCACCATCGCTACCAGCCTCGCTCAGATCGGTGAATTCTCCTTCATTCTCGTCGTTATGGGCACCAAACTTGAAATCCTCCCAGCAGAGGCAAAGGACCTTGTCGTGGCGGGCGCTATGATCTCAATCCTAGCCAACCCCGTGATGTTTGCTCTCCTCGATCAATGGAGCAGCCAGCAACTCAAGCCTCTAACTCCAACGATTAATGCCCCATGAACATCACATCCGCAAAACCGAGGTAGGATTAAGGATCCGCGTATCGCTGGTTCGATTCCGGCTGACATGCCAACACACAAACTATACTGTGCAATACAGCGGAGCGCACAGTATGGCCAAACTCAAAGACGAAACGCATGTGCTGATGGACGGTGCCGTCAAGGTTTACCGTCATCCAAACACCCGTCGTTGGCAGGCCACCTTTGCCACAGACGAACATTTGATCCAAAAGGTGTTTGGCCACAATTTATGCTACCAGGCGGGACGACCCTTCTTGAGTAACATTCTCGTCTGCAACACTTTGATTGGGCTTGGACTTGCTATTGGAACATTGTGTTTGGAACACCGAGTTTAGAACAACGCCCCTCGAAACATCACTCGTAATTTGCCGCTAGGTCCGAGCGTCTTAGCACACGTTCAAACCCAACTGGTGTGCCAGCCGCGCAGGGCTCGTAAATCACCTCATGCACCAATTCACCGTCGATACGCCGCACGATTGCATGCCACCGCAGTCGATGATCTGGCTCGACGTATTCTGCTGTGTTCAGCATCCGATGGCTGACCGCGGTGACCATTAGGCATTCGCCGTCCTCTGCTTCGTGCAGGTATCCCCCCTGTTCGCAGTAGGTCGCCGCTTCGTTGACAAAGTGGTCTCGGAGACTTTGGCCCACCATCGCACAGGTCTCGGGCCAGAGCTGTTCCGCGCCCCCGGCGCGCCCGACCGCTGGCTGCTGCTCGCCCCGCTTGCCATCTTTGCAGGCTGGCTCACCGCCGCCACCGGCGTTTCCTTCGGCGTGCTGCTGACCGGGTTCGGCTGGCTGACCGAGACGGCTGCCGCCCTGCTGACGCTCGCTGTGGTGCTGGCCGTGGCCCTCGCCATCCAGCTTCGGCTGCACCGCGCCCCCGAATACGGCCTGACGGTCATCTGGGCCCTTGCCGCCGTCGCCGTCCGCAACGGCAGCGGCAACCTGCCAGTCACAGCCCTCGCCCTGATCGGCATCGCTGCCCTGGCGCTTGCCGCCCGGCAGACCGCCCGGCGCTGAGCGCAAAAGCCTTCTAAGGCTTTTGCCAAATTCCTTCGAAGGAATTTGGCCCCCCTTGACACCGCCGCGTTCTCTGCCAATTTTACATACGCTTGGTATGTGAAAGGGAGCCGCCATGTCTGGTGTTGCGCGCTATCTCCTGGTCGGGGCAAGCCGGGGCATCGGCTCTGCCGTCGCGCGCCATCTTGCCGCCCGAGGGGCAGAGCTTCTGTCGGTGTCGCGCTCGGCTGCCGTCGCGGGTCGCTGGATCGCGGCAGATGTGGCGACGGAACAGGGGCTTGATGCGATTCAGTCCACCGTGGGCGACGGGCCGCTGGATGCCTTGCTCTATCTTGGCGGGGTCTGGGAAGAGGGGGCCTTTACCGACAGTTACACCTTCGCGCGCAGCAGCCTTGCCGAAACGCGCCGCGTGCTGGATGTGAACCTCGTGGCTCCCATCGAACTCATGCGACGATTGGCTCCCGCCCTGTCGCGCAGCGCCAACCCGCGCGCGCTCTTCATCGGCTCGCTCTCCGGCATTCCCGGCGGGGCCACGCCCGAGGTGGCGAACACCGCCTCGAAATTCGGCCTCATGGGGATGGCCGAGGCGCTGGTGCCTACCCTTTCCGGCTTGGGCGCGCCCATCGGCATCACAGTTCTCAACCCCGGCAACATCGCGACACCCGAAGTTGAGGCCGACATCGCCGAGGGCCGCTTTCCCGACCAGACCCCGATTCCCATGATAGACCTGCTGGCCACGATTGATCTGGTGCTTTCGCTCTCGCCCGCCTCGCGCGTGGCACGAATCGACCTTGCGCAGCGGGACGGAACGAACTGACAAGCGCGCGAATTCTTTCCGAATGGTTGCTCCGCCGATGATTTCCCGGCAAAAACAACGGCCCCACCCCTGTCCCCCCCCTCGGACACTCCCTCACTCCCCCGTATTCTTCTCCATATGCTTGCGCAGCCGGGACGGGGTGTGGAACTTCGGATTCCTGAACGGGTTCTTGTCCCCCTGGCCCCGCATCGTCATCCGGATCGGCGTGCCCGGCATGTCTAAGTGGTCCCTCAACCCGTTCACCAGGTACCGGCGGTAGCTGTCCGGCATCAGCTCGGGGTGGCTGCACATCACCATGAACCCCGGCGGGCGGGTTTTCACCTGGGTCATATAGCGCAGCTTGATCCGGTGGCCCCCCGGAGCCGGTGGCGGATGCGCCTCGGTCATGGCCCCAAGCCAGGTGTTCAGCCGCGCCGTCCAACAGAGCCTTTTTCCACTGATGGATCATCGTCGGATGCACACCGTACTCAGCTGCCAGCTCCGACACCGTGCGCTCACCCTTCACGGCTTCCAGCGCCACACGCTTTAAACCCCGCGTCATGGTTCCTGCGTTTCTTCATGTTCTGATCTCCTCGTTCTTGGAGACCAGCAGACGTCAGATCGTAGCTTCCGTCACTGTCCGATTTTCGGGGAGCAGCTCAGTATGAACTGGCCCCAATGCCCGCTCAATAGTATAACAAGATTTAAATCATTTCGTTCTGCTTGATTTTACAATCTCCTGCGCCAGGTTCACGGCTCGTTGCGCTTCTTTCCGATCAAGCACTAAGGAAATCTGCGCTCGGTTTGGTCGGCTGACTGGTACAATCAAGCCGGTAGAAAGCAAGCAAGAAGTCCTGTTGCCTTGGGTCTTTATTTGAACGACATGTTCTTTGGCAACCCAATGTGAACGATGCACGACCACGCCGGGAATGCCCGCAAGACCCTGTACCGCACGACTAAACGACATCAATATCAACGCGTCCCCAAGCGAAGTATACACGCGCAAATAGTGCAACTCAGCGGTCAAGGCTACAATATCAGTTCCCAGACCTCGCGGCAGTTTCCTGAGAAACTCTGGAAGGTCTCGGTTAATAATTGGCAATTCATTTGCGTCATCTTCACTGTTGTCATTTCCATGATCCAGACTGCCTCGCAGACGCTGCTCAGCAGAAATTATCAACAGCCGAGGAGTGTTCAAGAGGATCCAAAACAGTAGCACCTGACCACTACTAGAGCGGATCTCCTCAAGAACTTCCCAAAGGGTGATACTGTCTCCGCCAATTTCAAGTGACGGAAAATGCAACAATGACTCCAGTATCAAGAGTGAAGCAACGGAAAAAATTGGTGCGCCCAACAGAGCGCCTAGCAATACAAGAAGCAGCGGTGGAAGAGCCGCAAACAGTCGAAACCGACCAAGGAAAATTTGTGCCGATTCCAGGATCGCGATGGCTAGAGTTGCATGAGACAGCCAAAATGCCAAGCGCTCAATGAAGTTAAGGCCTTGCGAAGCAGATGGGTCCAGAAGAGCGATTCCAACGGCCAGAGCCATACCTGACACGAACAGATATCCAATCCATGACTCACGAGGGTCGACCTTTGACCTCAGCCATTCAAGCACCTCATGTAACGATCCTTTCTGCATCTTTAAGTCATAGTCTCCATATTTGGTATCAATGGGCAGGCCGTTCCTCCCAGCCAGCACAAGTAGACCGAACCGATCATGCACGTGAAGTGCCCGTTCGTGCAAAAGCTCTAGTAATGCGGCACCCAGCCTGCGCTTTAGGGACCTCGGAGGGGTCAATGAATCGCTCGAGCTTCAGGGTGCAGCACTGCAATTGGCTGCCATCGATCATCGAGTAGGGCCGCAGTTTCCTACCGGCTGAGGTGGCGTCATCACTCAAGCATCACGGGCGAACTCGCGCGGTTTTGACCTCCGGTGTCAACCTTAAGGGAACCTGCTCG
>NZ_JBIICB010000392.1:0-2822 GCF_044239095.1 Aestuariivirga sp.
GTAACGGCTCGATTGGGACCGCCTGCCTGAATACCGTTTGATGTCTTAAGACACGTGCATAGCGACGTCGTTAAGGACGTGTCTTGGGTGGAGTTTACGGTGCAGGGTGATGTTCTGGGACGGGAGCGGCGGCGGCGCTGGCGGGATGAGGAGAAGCTGGCGGTCGTTCTGGAGGTTGGTGTTGATGGAGCGTCGGTGACGTCTGTGGCTCAGCGTCATGAATTGACCCGGCAGCAGATCTACACCTGGCGTCGTGAACTGAGACTGAAGGGCATGCTGTTACCGTCGACTGGTGTCGTCTTCCTCCCTGTTGAGAGCACATCGGTTCAGGCTGCACCGCCTTCCGGTATGAGTTGTGAAGTAACGGCGCCTGGCATAATCGAGTTGCGCCTGGGCAATGGACGCAGCCTGCGCTTCGACAGCGGCCTGGATCCCGATAGGCTGACGCGACTGATCCAGGCGGTCGAGGCGGCATGATCGGCCCGGGAACGGGCGTGAGGGTCTATCTTGCTTGCGGGATCACCGACATGCGCAAGGGTATTGGCGGGCTGGCGATGCTTGCCCAGGACGTGCTGCGCCAGAAGCCGACGGGTGGCGCGGTGTTCGCCTTTCGTGGCCGGCGTGGTGACCGTTTGAAGCTGCTGTACTGGGATGGGCAAGGCTTCTGCCTCTACTACAAGATCCTCGAACGGGGACGCTTTCCATGGCCCTCGGCGGAAGGTGGAACGGCGCGTCTGACCTCGGCGCAGCTGGGCATGCTGTGGGAAGGCATCGACTGGCGCAGGCCCGACTGGGGTGCGCCTCCGGCGCGTGTCGGGTAGGTTTTATCTCGCTGAATCGCATTGTTTTAATGGCGTTTTTGCGTGATTCCTGGTAGTCAGGATCATGTCGATCGCTGCTGCAGATTTGCCTGATGATCCCGCCCTGCTGAAGGCAATGATCGCGGCGCTCCAGTCCCAAAATGCCAAGTTGACGGTCACACTGCGGGCCCATGATCAGATGATCCAGGAGCTGAGGCTGCGCATCGCCAAGCTCAAGAAGCAGGTCTTCGGCAAATCCTCGGAGAAGATCGAGCGCGAGATCGAGCAGCTGGAACTGGCGCTCGAGGACCTGCTGATCGCCGCGGCCGAAAGCACGACCGGGCCCGTGGCCGAGGAGACAGCAGACGCTGAGCCTCCAGCCGCCACGGATGACCCAGCAGGCCGCACGCCGCGGCGCCGGCCACGCGTCTCGGCTGCCACCCCGCGCGAGCGCCGGGAGCTCGACCCGGGCAGCTGCTGTCCGGACTGCGGCGGCGAGTTGCGGCTGGTGGGGGAAGACGTCAGCGAGATGCTGGACATGATTGCCGCGCAGCTGCGGGTGATCGAGATCGCCAGGCTCAAGAAGTCCTGCCGCTGCTGCGAGAAGATGGTGCAGGCCCCGGCACCGAGCCGCCCCATCCCCGGCAGCATGGCAACTGCCAACCTCCTGGCCTACATCCTGGTCTCCAAGTTCGACGATCACCTGCCGCTCTACCGCCTGAACGAGATCTTCGCCCGCATGGGGGCCGACATTCCCGGCAGCACGCTGGTGGAGTGGTGCGGACGCGCCATGCAGGTGCTGAAGCCGCTCACCGACCGGATCGAGGCAGAGATCATGGCGAGCGATCTCCTGCATGCCGATGATACGCCGATCCGGGTCCTGGAGCGCTCCTTGCGGGAGAAGGGCCTTGGCAAGGGCGTGAAGCAGGGCCGCATCTGGGCTTATGTCCGCGATCAGCGACCATGGGCGGGAACCGCCCCACCGGGTGCCGTCTATGCCTTCGCACCGGACTGGAAGGAAGACCATGTCCGGCACCACCTCCGAAGCACGAGCGGCATTCTCCAGGCTGACGGCTACAAGGGCTATGCCAAGCTCTATGCCTCTGCCGCCGATGGAACTGCACGGTTCCGTGAGGCCGCCTGCTGGGCGCATCTGCGCCGGGACTTCCATGACGTCTGGACGGAGACCAAGTCCGAGATCGCCCGCGAGGCCCTGGACCGCATTGGTGCCCTCTACGACATCGAACGTGAGATCGCCGGCAGAACCGCCGATATCCGTCGTGCCGTCCGCCAGCAGCACAGCAAGCCCAAGGTCGAGGCCTTCCGCGCCTGGGCTGAGCAGCAGCGACTTCGCATCCCAGGCAAGGGCAATCTCGCCAAGGCGTTCCGCTATGGCCTGAGCCGCTGGGCCTCCTTCTGCCTTTTCCTCGAGGACGGCCGGGTGGGCATCGACAATAATCCAGCCGAGCGTGCTTTGCGCCCGATCGGGATCGGCAGGAAGAATTGGCTGTTCGCCGGCGCCGACACGGGCGCGGAAACGCTGGCCCGCGCCATGACCATCATTGAAACGGCGAAGCTGAACGGTCTCGACCCGCAAGCCTATCTCGCTGACATTCTCGACCGCATCAACGACCATATGATCAATCGGCTCGATGAGCTCCTGCCATGGAACTGGACGCCCGTCGCGGTTCCCCGCGCCAAGGCCGCGTGATGGCAACAGTCACGCACGTCTTCACCATCGAATACGCCGCCAAGCTCCTGGGCGAGGATCCCGAACTCCTCGAGGCAATCATCTCCAACGATGATAACCTGACATAAGGTACCATTATCCACGTCTGCACCGGCACGGATGAATCGTTCAATACCTTGACCGAGGACGGCATCGACGAACTCAGAGACATGCTGAAAGATGCCCGACGATCAGAAGACGCCTGGGACAACTTCCTTGAAGACTTCGTGGAAGACCCAGACGTCATCGCTCGCGTCAAGTCCCGAGGTCCGCGGTAACAATCGGCCGGTTAC
>NZ_JBIICB010000393.1:0-2818 GCF_044239095.1 Aestuariivirga sp.
CGATTTCGGGCAGACGGCGCTTGTCATCCTTACCTTCGGCGCGATGCTGCTGATCTATGGCATCCCGTGGGTCGCCGTGCTGGGCCTCGCCGGATTGGCGGCGTCGGGTCTGGCGCTCGCCTACCATCTGGTGCCGCATGTCCAGTCGCGCATCGACCGCTTCATGAGCCCCGACAAGGGCGACACCTTTCAGGTTGATACCGCGATGCAGGCCTTCAAGAACGGCGGCCTCATGGGTGCGGGGCCCGGCGGCGGCGAGGCCAAGCTGGTGCTGCCCGACGCGCATACCGATTTCACCTTCGCGGTGGTGGGCGAGGAGTTCGGCCTCATCGCCTGCCTTCTGCTGATGGCGCTCTTCGCCTTCGTGGTGCTGAAGGTGCTGGTGCGCGCCAGGGCCGAGCCCGATCCCTTCGCCGCTCTGGCGCTCAGCGGGTTGGCGCTGATGTTCGGTTTCCAGGCCCTGATCAACATGGGCGTCAACACCGCACTGCTGCCCGCCAAGGGCATGACGCTGCCGTTCATCTCCTATGGCGGGTCCTCGCTGCTGGGCATGGCCTTCGGCATGGGGCTGGTGCTGGCGCTCGGGCGGCGGCGCTTCGGCGCGCAGTCGCACATGCGCAGCCTCAACCCCTCCTACGCCTGAGGCGCCATGGAGCGGACAGGAACCTTCGTTCTCGCCGCTGGCGGCACCGGCGGGCATCTCTTTCCCGCCCAGGCGCTGGCGGAAGAGCTGACGCGGCGCGGGCATGCCATCCACCTGATGACGGATGAGCGCGTGCGGGACTATGGCAAGTCCTTCCCCGCCGTGGAAACCCATATCGTTCCCTCCGCCACGCTTTCGCTGTCGAAGCCTTGGGCGGTGCCGGGCAGGGCGCTCAGGCTTTATGGCGGCTATCGCACGGCGCGCGCGATCCTGAAGCGGGTGAAGCCGCTCGCCGTCATCGGCTTTGGTGGCTATCCGTCCTTTCCGCCGATCATGGCGGCCTCGCGGCTGAAGATTCCGTCTTGCGTGCATGACCAGAACGCGGTGATGGGCCGCGCCAACCGCGTGCTCGCCCGCTGGGCGGACGCGGTGGCCTCATCCTTCCCCGAACTGATGGGCCTGCCGCCCGAGGCGCGCGGCAAGCTTACCGTCACCGGCAATCCGGTGCGTGACATCGCACTCCGGCAGCAGGGCGCAGCCTATCCGCCGTTCGACTGCTTCAACCTGCTGGTCTTCGGCGGCAGCCAGGGCGCGCAGTTCTTTGGCGAATTCATGCCGGAGGTCTTCGCTGCGATGAGCAGCGCGGAACGCGCGGGCATCCGGCTCACCCAGCAGGTGCGCGCGGAGAACATGGACAGCGTGGGGAAAGCCTATCGCGCCATGGACCTTGACTGCGAGCTGAGCCCTTTTTTCACCGACATGCCGCAGCGCATCGCTCAGGCACACCTCGTGGTGTGCCGGTCGGGTGCTTCCACGATCGCGGAACTCGGCGTCATCGGGCGGCCCGCCGTCATGGTGCCGCTGCCGCATGCCCTCGACAACGACCAGCTGCGCAATGCCGAAAGCTTCGCCGCGGCGGGTGCCGGCTGGGTTCATCCCCAGGCCTCTCTTGCGCCCAAGGCCTTCGCCCAATTTCTGACATCACTTCGCTCTCAACAGCCGCAACTTCAACAGGCGGCGGCGGCCGCGCTCGGACACGGCAGACCCGATGCCGCCCGGCGCCTGGCCGACCTCGCCGAACGACTCGCAGGGATACAGCGCGCATGAAACTTCCGGGCAATGTGGGCCCCATCCACTTCATCGGCATCGGCGGCATCGGCATGAGCGGCATCGCCGAGGTGATGGCGACGCTGGACTACAAGGTCCAGGGATCCGACTTGACCGACAACTATAATGTGGCCCGTCTCCGCAAGGCGGGGATCGAGGTGAACATCGGCCACAAGGCTGAGAACATCGGCGAGGCACAGGTGGTCGTCGTCTCCTCCGCGGTGAAGGACGACAACCCTGAGCTGGTGGAGGCCCGCAATCGCTATCTGCCCATCGTCCGGCGCGCCGAGATGCTGGCGGAATTGATGCGCTTCAAGTCCTGCGTCGCCGTGGGGGGCACCCATGGCAAGACGACGACGACCTCGCTCGTTGCCGCACTGCTGGATGCGGGGAACTTCGACCCGACCGTCATCAATGGTGGCATCATCAACGCCTATGGCACGAACGCCCGCCTCGGCAAGGGTGAGTGGATGGTGGTCGAGTCGGATGAGTCCGATGGCACCTTCGTCAAGCTGCCGGCCGACGTCGTGATCGTCACCAATATCGACCCCGAGCACCTCGACCATTACGGGACCTTCGACAAGGCCAAGGAGGCCTTCCTGGCCTTTGTCGAGAATATTCCCTTCTACGGCTTCGCGGTGATGTGCATTGACCACCCCGTGGTGCAGGAGCTGATCGGCCAGGTGAAGGACCGCCGCGTCATCACCTATGGCAAGAGCCCGCAGGCCGATGTGCGGCTGACGGACGTGAGCTATGTGGACGGCGAAACGCGCTTTTCCGTGCGCATGACGAACCGCCGCACCGGCAAGACCCATGACATCGGGAGCTTAAGCCTCGCCATTCCCGGCGATCACAATGCGCTCAACTCCACCGCGGCGCTTGCCGTGGCCAAGGAGCTCGGCATTTCGGATGACGACATCCGCAAGGGCTTCAAGAGCTTTACCGGCGTCAAGCGCCGCTTCACGCGCACGGGCGCGCATAATGGCATCACCGTCTATGATGATTATGGCCACCACCCGGTGGAGATCGCCGCCGTGCTGAAGGCGGCGCGCGGCGTCGCCAAGGGCA
>NZ_JBIICB010000127.1:0-11287 GCF_044239095.1 Aestuariivirga sp.
GAAGCACCCCTGTCCGGCCCTTGGGGCAGGCGTAGCGGGGGCGGATGGTCACGACGACCTGATAGCGGGCGGGGATGATGTCGAGGCGCTCCGAGCGGTCCTCACCAATCCTGACCATGTCGCCGCAACCGCAGGGGCAGGCAATGCTCTCGGGCTCGATGACCTGCTCGATACGCGGCAGGTTGTCAGGAAGCTTGCGTTCCTTGCGGGGCTTGCGCGGTTTTTTGTCCTTATCCGCCTGTGTGGCTTCGATTTGCTTCTCGACCGCCGCGATCTGTTCCTGGGTCTCGGCAATGGCGGTCTCAATGTCCTCGAGCGCGAGCTGCAACTGGTCGGGATGGAGCTTCTCGGACTTCGGTCCGAACTTTGCCCGGCGGTACTGCCCGACCTGGCCTTCCAGCTTTTCGATGAGCTCCTTGAGCGTGGCGATCAGGCCTTCCTTCTCCGACACGATAGCCTCGTGGTGGAGGCGTGCCGCGCGCTCGATGATGGTTTCCATCCGCGACGCATCGAGTGCTGCCTGCTGGGCCTCGAAGGCCTTCAGCACCTCCGGCGGAAGGTCAGGAAAGCGGCTGATGTCGAAGGACGAAGACATGCCGATTCATACGCAACACGGAGGCGGGAGACCAAGTCCCAAGGCAAGAATACGCGCTCTGAGTCATCCTGCCGCAGCAGGAGGCTGAACCTGCCGCGCCACCACGCGGCGCCAGTCGAGGCCCTCGAACAAGGCCTCGGCCTGGGCCCGGGAAAGCGTCATCACGCCATCCTGAATCGCGGGCCATGCGAAGCCACTGACCTCAAGAACTTTGTAAACCAGCACAAGGCCTGTTCCATCCCACGCCAGGGCTTTCAGACGGTCGCCGCGTTTCGACCTGAAGATCACTGTGACACCCGAATAGGGATCGAGCTTCAATACGTTCTGCACGATCAGCGCCAAGGCCTGATGGCCGCAACGGAAGTCGACAGGCCGCGTGGCAACCAGGATCGGCAGCCGCTGGCCGGCGACAATCACGATCCGCTCCGCAGCGCCCGCACCAGTGCCATGAACCGATCATCCGGAATATCGCCCGGCACCCGCATCATCACACCGCCGCCAAATTCGATCGTGATGCTCCCGTCGGCGGGCCTCTTGTCTTCCTCCTCGGGCGCCAACATCACCGGCACGAAGGCAGGTTCCCCGTCCTCGACAACACTCGCCATCATCTCCGCTGGCAAGGCCAGCAGGCCCCGCCGTGCCTGCCGGCGCCACTCCGAAAGCTGGTGTGAGGCCAGCCCATGACGGCGCGCGACATCCGCCACCCGCACCCCCGGCTGAAAGCTCTCCGCTACAATCCGGGCCTTCACATCATCCGGCCAGCGCCGGTAGCCTCGTGTTCGACGGACGATCTCTATCTGACCCTCGAAACCATCCGTCATCGCTATCTCCTCATGATGAATCAGAACGAGACTCTCTCCTCCGCGGCTGCGGCAAAACCCGTATATCCAATGGGGCGTAGACGGCGCTTACTTTCCATCTGTGTTTCGTTTGAAGCGATGGAAACCTTGTTTATTCTCATAGTATTCGTTTTCTTCATGCTGCCCAGAAGGTTGACCCATTGGGGTTCTTCTCTCATCCACCAAGAAGTGGGTTTTGGGTGTCGTTTCACTATTGATGATACGACTGCCTTCGCTTCCTGTGGGTAGTGGCAGTAGGACGCTTTCTCACCAAAGCGGGTTTCCAATTCTGCCATCATTGCCATGACATTTGGGGTGCCGATATTCTGACCGCACCAAGTCTGTATGTGAGTTGTGCCCTTCAAGGGCTTCATTCGTATTTATAAAACAC
The DNA here is from genome assembly GCF_044239095.1 of Aestuariivirga sp. Classification (GTDB taxonomy): domain Bacteria; phylum Pseudomonadota; class Alphaproteobacteria; order Rhizobiales; family Aestuariivirgaceae; genus Aestuariivirga. The sequence goes on from NZ_JBIICB010000127.1 coordinate 1,826, forward strand.
GGTCTTTGAGGAACTGACTTTGACCACAAAGATGATGTGGTGTGACAATTCTGCTACATCTCAAATAAACGAAATGGAAAGGTTGTGTGTAGATTCATTCAGGAAGAGAGAGGAATGAATGCCAACATCTATTAGTATAATATACACCAAGTTATGTAAAAATGCAACCAATTAGACCAGACTTCATTGGATAGTGAAATGGCGAAAACCACGACCATCTCCAAGAAGCTGCGGAAGATTGCTGCGAGCCTTCAAGAGTTGGCAACAGCGATTGAGTCATTTCCAGCTGGAAATGGGAGATCAGCAGCTACCAGAACTCGGCGTTCCAAGAAGGAAACGATAGCCTTGAAGAAGCTGCTGAAGGCAGAGCGCAAGAAGGGCGTTTCAGTGGCGAAGCTGGCTGAACTGCATGGTGTCAGCAAAGCCTATATCTATATGGTGAAGTAGAGTTTCAGCTGGCAACATCTCATTGAGATGGGGTGGAGTTCTGCTCCTCAGGAGTACAGTCCTTTTTCTGAGCATCTGTTGTACAGAGCACTTCACCGTTCGCTACGATGTTGCCGAGTTCTAAGCTCTGACTCTGCCCAGAGTTCGGTAGTAATGTACGCGATTGTACAAGCACGCGGAGGTTGAGAAGCTGGTATCCGACAAGGGCGAGTGCGGCAAGAATAGCAATCAAGAGTATGGAGCTCAATGTTGGTTTCATAGCATGATTACTCTTCATCTTGCGTTTCAGGCGCTATTGCTCAAGCCTTATCATCTCTGTTGACGCAGAGTGCTGCTTATCGTGGCATTCTTATTTCTTGTCAAACTTCGTTAGTCGGTAAACGTGAATTGCCCTAAATCCGTTTCAACGTCTATTTCTATTGGATTACAGTTTGGGTCTATTATGAGGATAAGTGTCTCACCAAAACGAAGAGCATGCGGCAATTTCATCGAAAAGTAGATGGGATAAATCCAACAGTTACCTCGGTTTACCGTTACGCTATCGATTGTCACATTATCAACTTTCGACTGAACGTGGATTTCTGTTTCTCCAAGCGCCACGTCGATTGGAAGATCATCTTCTGCTAGAGATGGTTTGAGAATAACTGAAAATAGAGCAGCAAACGCAAGAAGACCGAAAAAGATCCTCATCGAAATTCCCCATTTTTTGTCTTTTTAGCACATTTTCCTGCAGGGTGCCAGTTCGTGGCTTCTGCCCATGAGCAGAGATAGCTGAAGGGTTACGGAACAGGGTTTAGAACCGCTCCTCCTGAATCCAGCTATTCCTCCCAAGGCAATTTCTTGCGGTCTTTTGAGCGGGTTTTCGTCAGTTCAGAAGCCATCGCTCGGTTGCTGGTATGACCGTAGAAGTTCTCCAGCATCTTGACTGATGTGCCCATGTTGCGAGCTAACACATAGTGATTGACGCCTTCCTGTAAGCGGAAGGTAGCGTAGGTGTGACGCAAGGAATAGATGACCCGCCTTTGCCCGTTTGTGTCGTATTCAACGCCAGCTTCTTTGATGAGTGAGTTGAAGCCCTTTTTGAACGAGTGAATGGGCGTCCCGTCTTTGTGGGCGAAGATAGGTTCAGTCATGGGTGGCTTTTCACCACTACTTTCTTTCGTCCGCAGTTCATGGATGCGCTGGAGGTAAATCAGCACATCTGGCGTTCGTGAGACAACCTCTCGCGCGCCAGTCTTGCCCTTGACCTGAAGAACGATGTTCTCCTTGCCGTCGTCTCCGATGAAGGTGTCTATGTCTGACCACTTCAGGGTTCTGGCTTCACCGACGCGGATGCCTGTGTTGGCTAGGATGAGGACATAGTTCGTGAGCATCACCCTCTCACGATAGATTGCGCCTGACTTGCCATCGGCACCCTTCACCCATTCACGGAGGAACCGCGTCAGCCTTGCCCAGTCCTTGCCATCAAAGTGCGGGCGACGATTGTCTGGGACTGATGGCTTTCTGAACTGAATCTGCTTCGTAATGTAGCCACGCCTGAAACACCAGTTGGTGAAGACTTTGAATCGCCCTTGGTCAGAGACGATGGTCGCGTTCGTGGGCGGCTTCTTCTTGTAATTCACCCTGCGCCAATCAAAGAACTTCGTGAGTTCTGGTTCAGTCAACTCGGTGATTTTCATCTTTGAGAAATATGGCAGCGCATAGCAGCGAATGAACTCGCAAACTGCCGCCGCTCTTTTCTCTGAAGCCGCTTCTCGTGGATAGCTCTCTGTGAACTCTGCGAAAATCTTCTTGAAGTCCTGCCCCGTGACGGACTGCCCAGAACGCACCTTGAAGCGCAGTTCGTCATAAAGATTGTCCGCGAACTTACGGGCTTCATAGAAATCGGATGTGCCAGTGCCGCGATACAGATACCCCGTCCCGTTGGGCACTTTCAGTCGGCACAACCATAGCTGCTTCGGACGGTTCTCTAACTGATAGAGAACAATCTTTCCGTCTTGGAACGACTGGCTGTTGATTACCCTGTCTTTTGGCATACTTGCATCATAGCAGGTGCCGTAATGGAGAAAAGCGTAATAGCCCTGTAATATGGGCTATTTGGCAACCAAAGCGATTACCACTTTCCTGTAAGTATCTGTTTATGTTGAGAAAAATGGTGCTGCCAGGGAGGATTGAACTCCCGACCTCTCCCTTACCAAGGGAGTGCTCTACCACTGAGCTACGGCAGCGCACCTTCGCGTTTCGCGCGGGCGGACACATGCCACAGGCGGCGGGCGGGCGCAACCCCGTCGCTTGACGTCTGGCGGGTCACGGCCGAAAATCGAAAAATGACCGGTATGAAAACCACTTCGGAGAAGCGCAAGGAGCGGCTGGCCCAGGCCCTGAAGCGCAACATTGCCTTACGGAAGGCGCAGGACAAGGACCGCAAGCCCCCCGCCAATGGCACGAAGCCGCCAGCTGATGACAATGGTTGCCCCAATTGAGCCTTTTATGCTTGTTACCGCCGCAGCCGGAGTAGCAGGGGAAGAGAACACATGGATCGAATCCGCATCCGCGGCGGAAACCGCCTGAACGGAACCATTCCGGTCTCGGGCGCCAAGAACGCGGCCCTGCCGCTGATGATCGTCTCGCTGCTCACGCCGGGCACGCTCACCCTCTCCAACGTTCCGCGCCTGGCGGACGTGCGCCTGCTGCAGCGCATCCTGCAGAACCACGGCATCGACATCATGGTGGCGGGCAAGCGCGCCGGCCAGAACGGCATGGCGGGCGACGTCATGCACCTCACCGCCCGTGACATCGCAGATACCACCGCACCCTATGAGCTTGTCTCCAAGATGCGCGCCAGCTTCTGGGTGCTGGGCCCGCTGCTTGCCCGCTGCGGGGAGGCGAAGGTGTCGCTGCCCGGCGGCTGCGCCATCGGAACGAGGCCCGTGGACATGCACCTCATGGCCATGGAGAAGCTCGGCGCCGAGATCGTGATCGAGGGCGGCTATGTGCTGGCCAGGGCGCGCAAGGGCCTCAAGGGTGCGCATATCGTCTTCGACAAGGTGTCGGTCGGGGCCACCCATGCCGCGCTGATGGCGGCGGTGATGGCGGATGGCGATACGGTGATCGAGAATGCCGCCTACGAGCCCGAGATCGGCGATGTGGCGGAGTGCCTCGTCAAGATGGGTGCGAAGATCGAGGGCATCCATAGCTCCACCTTGCGCATCAAGGGTGTCACCAGCCTGACCGGCGCGGAGCACAGCGTGATCCCGGACCGCATCGAGACCGGCACCTATGCGATGTGCGTGGGCATGACGGGCGGCGACGTTCTGCTCAAGGATGCCAATGCAGGGCATATCGGCGCCGTGATCGAGGTGATGCGCAGCGCCGGCATCGGCGTCGAGGCCGTCAACGAGGGTGTGCGCATCCACCGCAATGGCCAGGCGCTGCGCCCGCTCAGCGTCGAGACCCAGCCCTTCCCCGGCTTCCCGACTGACTGCCAGGCCCAGCTCATGGCGCTGATGACCATGGCCGGCGGCACCAGCATGATCCGCGAGACGATCTTCGAGAACCGCTTCATGCATGTGCAGGAACTGGCCCGCCTCGGCGCTGACATCCACCTCCACGGCGACACGGCGGAGGTGCGCGGGGTGAAGAAGCTCACCGGCGCCCCCGTCATGGCGACTGACCTGCGCGCTTCGGTCTCGCTGGTGATCGCTGGTCTGGCCGCCGAAGGCGAGACGATGATCAACCGCGTCTACCACCTCGACCGCGGCTTCGAGACGCTGGAAGAGAAGCTGTCGGCCTGCGGCGCCGACGTGACGCGCATTTCAGGCTGACGCGGCATGCTGAAGCTGTCCGCACTCGACCTTGAGGACCTGGCCGTCATCTCCGCCCAGATGCAGGATGCGGTGCTGCTGGCCGGAGACATGCGCTATGATCCCAAGCGAAAGCAGTTCGTCCTCATTGCCAACCGCTTCGCCTGGGACGGGGCAGACACGCCGCAGCGCCGCCGCACCGGCCTGCACTTTGGCCGCGTGCTGTCCGTCAAGACCCTGAACATGCGCCATCTGGAAAAGGACGAGGTCCTCTCCCTGCTTTCGATCACCTTCGCCGAAACCGATGCACCCTCGGGCGAGCTGCTGCTCACCTTCTCGGAGGGTGCGACAGTGCGCCTCGCCGTCGAATGCCTGGAATGCCAGATGGGCGATCTCGGCCCCGCCTGGGCCGCGCAGGGCGTGCCGCAGCATCCGCTGGATGATGACGACAGCGAAGAAGACGCCAGCCTCTAGCCTATAGGGTTTGCGGGCGGCTATGCTCACACCATGACGGACAATTCGCCGGACACATCCCCGGATCAATCCCCGGCCAAGCCCACATCGCGCCTGTGCGCGGTGGAGCTTGATTCCAGCATCGGCCCCGGCCCCTCGCCGGAGGCCGAGCATGAGCGCCGCGTGGCGATCTATGACCTCGTGGAGGAAAACAGCTTCACCCTCGCCGCGCATCCGCAAGGTCCCTACCGCCTCCGCCTGTCGACGGCGGATGGCCGGCTGATCTTCGACGTGCTGAGCGAGGCAGAGGAACGCCTCACGCTGATCGGCCTGTCCATGTCGCCCTTCCGGCGGATCGTGAAGGACTACTTCATGATCTGCGAAAGCTATTACCAGGCGATCCGCACCGCCACGCCCAGCCAGATCGAGACCATCGACATGGCCCGGCGCGGCCTCCACAACGAAGGCAGCGAACTTCTGCGCGAAAGGCTCAACGGCAAGGTGGAGGTCGATTTCGACACGGCCCGCCGCCTCTTCACCCTCGTCTGCGTCCTGCACTGGCGCGGGTGAGGCAATCCAGATGGCGGGAGACCTTCCCAGCGCCGTCCTTTTTGCCTGCACCCAGAACGTGATCCGTTCGGTGATGGCGGCTGCCATCATGAAGCATTTCTATGGCCACCGCGTCTATGTCGCCTCCTGCGGGGTGAAGCCCGGAACGCCCGACCCCTTCGTCGCCGCCGTCATGGACGAGATGGGCATCGACCTGGGCAAGCACCGCCCGCAAGGCTTCGGCGATCTCGAGGATTCGAGCTTCGACGTCGTCATCTCGCTCTCGCCCGAAGCCCATCACCGCGCGCTGGAGATGACCCGCACCATGGCGATCGAGGCGGAATACTGGCCCACCATGGACCCCTCCATCACCGCGGGCAGCCGGGAGCAGATCCTCGACAGCTACCGCGAGGTGCGCGACCAGCTGGCCCGCCGCATCTGCCAGCGCTTCGGCCATGTCGGGGCTGGCGGGGTGTGAGGGTTGGCGGCCTCGCCGAAACCGCGTATCTGTCTTGCCATGCACACTGACATGAAAGCCGCGGAGAACCGGCTCGCCATCCGCCTGCGCAACATCGGCCACCCCGCCCCGCGGGACATCGCCTGGGCCACGGTCTGGCTGCAGTCTTGCGGCTATACGGGCTTCAAGCTTCTGGCCGAGGCGCTGGGTGACGAGCGCCAAAGCCTCACCCTCGTGCGGGATGCGCTGGGCCTCGACCTTCAGGAGGTCTCCTGCGCCTTCCTTGCCCCCGCCATCATGGCAGAGGTCAAGGCCAATGGCCGCGCCTTCCTGCGCAACGTGCGCCACGGCCTGTTCATGCTGCCCTTCGCGGTGCGCGAAGACATGGGGCTGGGCTGCCCGGTCGACCCGTCCTTCGCGGTCGGCGGCGAGCGTCACAAGAACCCCTATGCCGAAAAGCTGGCACTGGCCGAGGCGAACGGCATCGACATCGACGATGCGCTGTGGGCGGAACTGCTCGACCATTGATGGCGAAGCGCCGTTGCCGGGGCTAGAAGCAGTTTCCCAAACAGGAGTTCCCTCATCATGCCAGGTCCGCTCACCGGTCTTCGCGTCCTTGATCTCAGCCGCGTGCTCGCCGGTCCCTGGGCCACGCAAATCCTCGCCGACTTGGGTGCCGAGGTGATCAAGATCGAGAAGCCCGGCGAGGGCGACGACACGCGCGGCTGGGGGCCGCCCTTCATCACCAACCCCGATGGCACGAAGGGCGATGCCGCCTATTTCCTCTCCGCCAACCGCGGCAAGTGGTCGGTGGCCATCGACATGGCCACACCGGAAGGCCAGGCCCTGATCCGCGAGCTTGCCGCGAAGTCCGACATCGTGATGGAGAACTTCAAGGTCGGCGGCCTGAAGAAATACGGCCTCGACTATGAGAGCCTGAAGGCGGTCAATCCGCGCCTCATCTACTGCTCGCTCACAGGCTTCGGCCAGAACGGCCCCTACGCCCAGCGTGCGGGCTACGACTTCATGATCCAGGGCATGGGCGGCATCATGTCGGTCACGGGCCAGCCGGACGGTGAACCGGGGGCGGAGCCCATGAAGGTGGGCGTGGCCTTCGCCGACATCTTCACCGGCCTTTACTGCACCATCGGCATCCAGGCAGCACTTTACCACCGGGAACGCACCGGCGAAGGGCAGTACATCGACGTGGCACTGCTTGATTCGCAGGTGGGCGTCCTCGCCAACCAGGCGCTCAACTACCTGGTCGGCGGCAAGGCGCCAACACGGCTCGGCAACGCGCACCCCAACATCGTGCCCTACCAGACCTTCACCACGAAAGACGGCCACATCATCATGGCGGTGGCGACAGATCGTCAGTTCAAGGAATATTGCGCCATCCTCGGGCTGGCACACCTCGCGGAGGATGAGCGCTTCCGGTTGAACCGCGGCCGCGTGGTGAACCGCGCCGAGCTGATCCCGATGCTCGTCGAACCGATGAAGGCCCGCACCACCGCCGAGTGGGTTGCAGCCTTCGAGAGTGCGGCCATCCCCTGCGGCCCCATCAACACCATCGACCAGGTCTTCGCCAACGATCAGGTCCTGGCGCGCGGCCTGCAGATCGGCCTCACGCGGGATGATGGCGTGCAGGTGCCGGGTGTGGCCAACCCCATCGTCTTCTCGCAAACCCCCATCCAATACGACAAGGCCCCGCCGCGGCTGGGCGATGGAACCGGCAAGGTGCTGACGGAACACCTCGGCCTTTCCACGGAGGACCTCACCCGCCTGCGCAAGGCCGGGGTGATCGGGTAACCCCTATTCCTCTCGCTAACCGGGGTCGAGGAATAGGTGCACACAGCCCGGTCATCCCTCTCCCCCGCCGGGGAGAGGAATAGGTTCACGCAACCCGGTCATCCCTCTCCCCCGCCGGGGGAGAGGGCAGGGTGAGGGGGTGCCTCCGCGAGTCCTGCCTTCTCACGTTCTCACCCGCGGACACACCCCCTCACCCCTACCCTCTCCCTCACATCCGTGGGGCGAAGGGGGTGGATGGGGCGAACCCCGAAAAACAGATTCACAATGTCAATCAGCAGCAGGCACGCACAAGGAATACATACCTACCACTATCTAGGAATAAAGTCAAACAAAAAATGCCCGGGCCGAAACCCGGGCATCCGTCGTCCGAAAAAAGCGAGATGCTTACGCAGCGCCGTGGCGCGGGGCGGGCGGCAGGCGGCCGTCCGGCGTCATGTTGTCCACCGCCTCCGGCAGCACCTGCGAAAGCCGCTTCAACAGTTCCGCGCGGTCGAGCCCCGTCTGCTTTGCCAGCATGTCGAGCAGGTCGGGGCCCAGCGCCTTTCCGACCTCCTCCTCGCCCACCGGTTCGTTCTGGCCGGCTGCCACCCAGCTGTCGGCCTTCTTGCCGAGGCCCGCGTTGCGGAACTGGTCGATCAGGTCGCCCAAGCCTCCGAGCACGGAGCCACCGCCGCCATAGCCCGTGCCCGTCATGTCGGCTGGCTGCCCGAGGCGGCCGGGGGCGCTGGCATCGCCGCCAGCGGGCGGGGCCGGATGCTGCATGTTCTTGATGAAGTCCCCGATCTTGTCCCGGTTCTGGTATCCGGCGATGGCAACGAGTCCCAGCAGTGCGGCGAGGGAAGGCATGCGATTTGACATGTCACACTCCAGCGATATGGTTTCGTTTCAGGTGGCCGTGGCCGCCTGGACTGCAATCGGCGGTGGAACGGGAAGTTCTCCCCACCGCCACGGAAGCCTAGCCTGAAAAACCATAGGGGATATAGATGTCAATTCTTTGGACAATCATCATCGGTTTCGTCGCGGGCATTGTTGCAAAGTTTCTCATGCCCGGCCCGAATGAGCCTTCGGGCTTCATCCTGACCACCATTCTCGGCATCGTCGGCGCTTTCGTGGCCAGCTGGCTCGGCCAGTCACTGGGCTTGTACGGGCCAGGCGAAGGAGCGGGCTTTATCGGCGCCATCGTGGGCGCCGTGATCGTGCTGGCCGTCTGGGGCATGATCGCCAAGAAGCGGGCGGCCTGAAGAGGCCACCCTCCGGCGGGGCGGGGCTTCGTCCCGCCCATTTCGCATGTCGCTTTCAGGCTATCTGCCCCGTGCCGGACGGGGCATATAGCTTGCCATCATGGCAAATCTCATCATCACCTACTGGCGCGACATTCCCTCCGCGGTCTCCGTCAAGGCCGGCCGCAAGGAAGAAAAGCGCATGCTCAGCGATCGCTTCCAGGAGGCGATCGACATGGCCGCCATGCGCGGCGGCGCCTCAGATACCGACAGCTACCTCGCCGACTGGCGCCGGGCCGAGCCCGTAGCCGTGGGTGACGATCTCCTGGCGGAGGTCGAACAGGCCAAAGCCAGCCTCGAAGCCGAATTCACGCAAGACAAGCTCAAGACACTCATTGCCAAGGGAGGCAAAGCCCAATGACCCATACCCTCGTCGCGTCCGCCACGCGTGAGCACATCATCGGCTTCGACCGGCCCTTCACGGTCATTGGCGAGCGCATCAACCCCACGGGCCGCAAGAAGCTGGCCGCCGAGATGCAGGCCGGCAATTTCGACACCGTCACCAAGGACGCGCTGGCCCAGATGGCAGCTGGCGCTCATATCCTTGACGTAAACGCCGGCGTCACCGCCGTGAACCCCAATGAAACCGAGCCGCCGCTGCTGCGCCACACCATCGAGATCGTGCAGTCGATCTGCGACCTGCCGCTGTGCATCGACTCATCCG
>NZ_JBIICB010000394.1:0-2815 GCF_044239095.1 Aestuariivirga sp.
AGGCCCTCATCCGGCTTGGTCGCGCCACCTTCTCCCATCCTTCGGACGGGAGAAGGGACTCGTGGTGAGTTTTCCCTTCTCCCGTCGCCCTGCGATGGGAGAAGGTGCCCGAAGGGCGGATGAGGGCCTCTCTCCGCAAGTCTTGCCGCCCGAAGGAGGCCCTCATCCGGCCTATCGGCCACCTTCTCCCATCCTCTGGACGGGAGAAGGAACTCGTGGTGAGTTTTCCCTTCTCCCGTCGCAACGCGATGGGAGAAGGTGCCCGAAGGGCGGATGAGGGCCTCTCTCCACGAGTCCCTTCTCCCATCGCATCGCGACGGGAGGGGGACTGATGTGGCGATCCGTCCTTGTGCATTTCATCCAGTCGCGGGTGTCCCCCCGCCGCCTGCCGCCCTATAATCCCCCCATGGCCGAATCCCCGCTCTTCGTGCACCTGCGCACCCACACTGCCTATTCCCTTTCCGAAGGCGCCTTGCAGATCAAGGCTCTGGCGGGGCTGGCGAAGGACGCGAAGATGCCGGCGGTGGCCATCACCGACACCGGCAACCTGTTCGGCGCGCTCGAATTCTCGGAAGCCATGTGGGACAAGGGCATCCAACCCATCATCGGCTGCACGCTGAAGATCGACATGCTGGAGCAGAAGGAAGGCGGCCTCAAGCACACGGGCGGGCTGCGCCGCATTCCCGCCATGGCCTTCCTCGCCAAGGACGAGCAGGGCTACCAGAACCTCATGAAGCTGTCCTCCCGGGCCTATCTTTCGAGCCCGGACAATGCCGAGCATCACGTCACCTGGGACCATCTCGCCGCGCATTCCGCAGGGCTCATCTGCCTCACCGGTGGTCCGGGCGGGCCCGTCAACGAGGCGCTGCTTGCGGGCCAGGGCTCGCTTGCCGCCGAGCAGATCATGCGCCTCAAGGACATGTTCGGCGACCGCCTCTACATCGAACTCCAGCGCCATGGCACAGCGCCTGAGCGCGAGACGGAGCGCGGCCTCGTTGAACTCGCCTACCGCCTCGAAGTCCCGCTGGTCGCCACCAATGAGTCCTACTTTGCAAAGGCAGATGACTACGCCGCCCATGACGCGCTGATCTGCATCGCCGAGGGCGAGGTGCTGATCACCGAGGACCGCCGCCGGCTGACGCCCGAGCATTTCTTCAAGAGCCAGCAGGAAATGGCGGCGCTCTTCGCCGACATTCCCGAAGCGGTCGAGAACACCATCGAGATCGCCATGCGCTGCGCCTACCGGGTGAAGTCCCGCGCCCCCATCCTGCCGCGCTTTGCGGACGGCGATGAGGCGGAGGAGTTGCGCATCCAGGCCCATAAGGGCCTCGCCGAGCGTCTGGCCACGCGTGGTCTCGTCGAGGGGGTGACGCAGGAAGAGTATATCCAGCGCCTCGACTTCGAGCTCGACGTCATCACCAAGATGAAGTTCCCGGGCTACTTCCTCATCGTGGCCGACTTCATCAAATATGCGAAGTCGAATGGCATCCCCGTGGGCCCGGGCCGTGGCTCAGGCGCCGGTTCGCTCGTCGCTTACGTTCTCACCATCACCGATCTCGATCCCTTCCGCTTCAACCTGCTGTTCGAGCGCTTCCTCAACCCTGAGCGCGTGTCGATGCCGGACTTCGACATCGACTTCTGCCAGGACCGGCGCGGCGAGGTGATAACTTATGTCCAGCAGCGCTACGGCGCTGACCGCGTCGCCCAGATCATCACCTTCGGCAAGCTGCAGGCCCGCATGGTCACGCGCGACGTGGGCCGCGTGCTGCAGATGCCCTATGGCCAGGTGGACCGGCTCTCGAAGCTCATCCCCAACAACCCCGCCAACCCGGTGACACTCGCGCAGGCCATCGAAGGCGAGCCGAAGCTGCAGGAAGAGCGCGACAAGGACCCCACCGTCCGCACCCTCTTCGACCTCGCCCTGAAACTTGAGGGCCTCTACCGCAACGCCTCCACCCACGCCGCCGGCGTTGTCATCGGCGACCGTCCGCTGGAAGAACTGGTGCCGCTCTACCGCGACCCGCGGTCAGACATTCCGGCCACCCAGTTCAACATGAAATATGTCGAGAAGGCGGGCCTCGTGAAGTTCGACTTCTTGGGGCTAAAGACGCTGACGGTGATCGAGAAGGCGCAGAAGCTCATCCGCCTGCGCGAGGCCACCTTCGACATCGACAAGATTCCCTATGACGACGCCAAGACCTACGAGATGCTGGGCCATGGCGATACGGTGGGCGTGTTCCAGCTGGAAAGCTCGGGCATGCGCGATGTGCTCAAGAAGATGCGCGCCGACCGCATCGAGGACATCATCGCCATCGTCGCCCTCTACCGCCCGGGCCCGATGGACAACATCCCGCGCTTCATCGCCTGCAAGAAGGGCGACGAGCAGCCGGACTATCTCCACCCGCTGCTCGAGCCGATCCTGAAAGAGACCTACGGCATCATGGTCTATCAGGAGCAGGTGATGCAGATCGCCCAGGTGCTCTCCGGCTATTCGCTGGGCGAAGCCGACCTGCTGCGCCGCGCCATGGGCAAGAAGATCAAGGCCGAGATGGACGCGCAGAAAGAGCGGTTCGTCTCAGGTGCGGTCAAGCAGAACGTCGATGCCAACCAGGCTGACACCATCTTCGAGCTCGTCCAGAAATTCGCGGGCTACGGCTTCAACAAGTCCCACGCCGCAGCTTATGCGGTCGTCTCCTACCAGACGGCCTGGCTCAAGGCCAACTACCCGGTCGAATTCCTCGCCGCCTCGATGACGCTCGACATGGGCAACACCGACAAGCTCATGCTGTTCCGGCGTGAGGCGCAGCGCATCGGC
>NZ_JBIICB010000395.1:0-2808 GCF_044239095.1 Aestuariivirga sp.
GAATCAGGTCCGAGGGCTCGATACACAAGACGATCGTGCTGCCATTCAGCACTTCGGCGAAAGTCTCTCCCGGAAACCCGAGCGTCGAGAATACATGGTACTTGCGGCCTTCTTTGCAATGGGCGCCCGACTGCAAGAATGGGGGGGGGTCAGGCAGATTCTGGTCTCTCCACACCCCGTATCTTCCGGAGCTCCTGGCTGCGCAGCAAAACTAAAGACACGACATGTCATTGTAGTAAGTCAGCTTTCATTCGATATCACTACCGTACTCTGTGCTTTCCATTTGGCGAGCGCGAGGTCTCCTGATTATTCGTGCCCGACTTCGCCGGAACACGAAACTGCAAACGACATTCGCATCAAGCGGCGAGCCTCCCGCAATGCCGGAGCGCCCGCGTCACTCAATGCCGCCGAGTTGATGCGCAACGAGGTCAATGGCACGCTCTGCATCGGGAAAGATGATGACAAGGATGGGCATACCACCGCTATCGTCGCCCTGGCAGGCACCAAAGCTTTCGCCGATCTTTCGACCACCCAGACCCTTGGCGGTGCCAAGACATTTTCTGTTGTGCCAAACTCTTCTTTGGATGCCTCCGGCCGCACAGATATCTTGCGCAAGAGCCGGATGGACACGCTGCTCGCCAGAAAGACGCCGTTTACGTCTCCGGCCCTGACAGTTCCCCCGACCGCGCCTTCAGCGGTACCACCAACACGACCCAGATCACCAACACAGCGTTCGTGCGGATCGTCTTTTCAGGAATAGGTGCGGGCGACACGTTGAAATCGGTCCATGATGCTTCGAACAACGAACGAGTCTATGTCGCCGAGACTGCGGAGGCCGTGCCATGGACCGGGGTCACCGGGAAACCTTGGAGAGGGATGGATGCCTCCATGCTGGCGATTTATACTGCGTCACAGTGGGTCTGGATCGCCTCGGTGAGGATGCTACCGGGCTCGACGCGATTGACCATCATGCCGTAAGGCTTGATGCACAAAAGTGGAAACCACTTTTGCGATGAGATCATGCTCAAGAAATTGATCTTGCGCACGTTCTGTTCGACCAGGTGATTCCACTTGATCTGAGAGCGCGTTAGCCGCAGAACTCCAATGCCGCAGCCTTGATGAACCCGTTGATGACGGATTTGCTGGCCGCGCAATGCCCGTATGCTGCATTGGCCTCATAGGGGCCGGTGATCGACGAGGTAAACAGCTTGTAGCCTTAGCGATGGGGCCTCATGACGGGGAGGACGGAGCGCGCGGCTCTGAAAACACCTTGCAGATTTATGCCAAGCACACGGCCCCCATTTCTCAGGCGACGTCTGCTCGATCCACTGCTACGGATAGATCCCGGAATTCTGCACAGAGATGTCGAGCTGCCAAATCTCGCCCAAGCTGGTGCCAAATCCCTTGGTGCGTCCTTCAGTCCAAATATATCGATGCGAATGAACTCGGCACTCATCTCGCGTGCTGTGGTGCTTCCCCGGCTGTATCATCGATGCCGTCCAGCCTAAGGTGTGCGCCTTCTTACCTGAAGTGAAGGGTTACACCCTTTCCGATCGCAGTCGCGGAATCGATAACCTGCGCCACGCGTTCCTTGAGACGGCCCGTCATGTGAGTCTCTTGCGTATGGTTTGCTTGAAGGTGTCAAGCATCACCGCCGCCAGCACCAGAAGACCATGAATGACCTGCGTGACATTGGCTGGCAGACCCATGAGATTGATCGCGGTGTTGATGGACGAAAGAAGCAGCACGCCCGCATAGACACCGGGCAGAGAACCGACACCGCCCTTCAGGCTCACGCCACCAATCACCACGGCAGCAAAGGCGTTGAACAGCATGCCGACGGCAAGGTTTGCCGTGGCGCCCGAGGTGCGGATGGTCAGCAGCCAGCCTGCCAGGCCTGCTGTTGCTCCTGCCAAGACGAAGACAATCACAAGGTTGCGGTTGACGCGAATACCGGCACGATGGGTTGCCGTTTCATTGCCTCCGATCATCTTGAGATGGCGGCCGAAGGGCGTCTTCATCATCATGAAAGAGAAGGCGATGAAGCAAAGTATGGCAATCCAGGCGGTCAGCGGCAGGCCCAGCAGGCGCTGTATGCCGAACCAGCGGATGCCGGGGTCGAGGTCCTGGGCAGACCGTCCCCCGGAGATTGCGACTACAAGGCCGCGCACCCAGATATAGGCGGCGAGTGTAATGATGAAGGCATTCATCTTGGCCTTCACGATCAGGAACCCGTTGAAGAGGCCGATCACGCCGCCAATTGCCAACGCGGCAGCAAGGGAGATGGGCACCGCAAGCCATTCTGGTGTCAGCTTGATGCCGAGGCCTATGCCGGCAGAGCAAAAGAGAATACCTACGCCCATCGCCGCGAGTGCCGCGACGGATTCAACCGAGAGGTCCATCTGCCCGGCGATAATGACGAGGGCCAGCCCAATTGACATGACGCCCAGCACGCTGGAGGCCTCAATGATGTTGGCGAAGATGCTAGGCTGGAAATAATTGGGGACGAAAAGAGAAAAGACGGCCAGTACAAAAAACAGCATGAACCAGACGAGGTTATCGAGGATGAATTCCACCCGCTGACGTGTTTGCGATGTCATGTCTGGCCAGGTCCCGAGATGCGTGAAAGAAGGACCTCCGGGTGGATTACCCGGAGATCCATTGGCGAAGTTTGCTATTCGACCGACTTGACGGCACCCGCCGGTGGCTTCAGGTTGCCCCAGAATGCAGGATTGTCGACATTGTCCTTGCTGATCGCGGCGCCCGGGATCTTGATGTTCGGACCCCACGCTTCGATCGTTACCATTG
>NZ_JBIICB010000128.1:0-11231 GCF_044239095.1 Aestuariivirga sp.
ATGCGACGCCTGGCAGAAGCTCATTGCTCAACCAGAGACCATCACCTCAATCGGAATGCGCCAATGGGCTCATGTCGGTCAGACCCAATGACCGTTGGTATAATCAATTGAATTTGGGTGTGAATTCGTCGTTGAGACGATGGCCTGCAGCCAAAGCGACAAGGGCAGCATCTACCATGAGCGACGATAGCTTTCTTCTCTTCGATCTTCCAGCCGTTTCCCGCAAGAAGGTGTCCGCGAACTTCGATGGCGGTGCAATTTCCTCTGATGGCGGGCTGATGCTCCTGCGGGAGGCGGACCGGCGTTGGGGCTGACGCGCATGCTGGCGTCCTGCGTTCAGGACCGGCCCGGATCGCAGCCAGATCAGCCACGCGGTGGAGGAGATGATGCTCTTCCGCATGCTGGCCATTGCCAAGCAGCTCGGAGAGCATCGACGGCAGGCGGTGCGGCGCGCCGCTTGCGGCAGTGTCAACCAAGACGTCATTAACGTCAGCGGCATAGCCGTTGGCGGTCACCCTGCTCCTAAGGGTAACGGTCTCGGCGGCCAGCAGATCCACGACGGTCAGGAAAAGCTCACGCCGATCCGGTGGAAAGCGCGTTGCCATCAGAACGTAGCCACCTTGGCGTTTGCGGTCCGGTCGGACGTGACGGCCCGAGCTGAGGCGCGTGCACCGTGAGGCCTGACGATGCCGCACGGGGCAAACAACATTTCGTCGTCATCTGGAACAATTCATCGCTGCCATTGACAATTAGCTTGCAAATAAACAGCCCGGCATTAAGCGGTCAAATTGGTAATGTTGATTTCGGCAGTTCAACTTTACCCATCACCAACATCTAATCGTTCATCTAACAGCGACTGCGGCCCGCGATTGGTCGTGCCGCCATAACCCGCGAGAATTGCCATGCTCGAAGAGCAGAGAAATCAACGCTCACCAGCCGATCCGGCGGGCGATGTCGCGCCAGTTCGAGTAGTAGTGCGCAAGATGCGCCCAGAGGATGTTCCCGGCGCCCTTCGGGTCCTCGCCCAGTGGAACATGGCTCCCCTTGCCCCGTCGGAGGAGGTGCCGGAGCCGCTGCGCACGTCAATCGACATCGGCAATGCGTTCGTCGCCGAGGCCGGGGACCGCATCGTTGGCACCTGCAGCTACTTCCTGATAGGCGACGGTTGGGCGGAGACCGCCAGCCTTGCCGTGGACCCGGAACCACGCTTCGCGGGTGTTGGCGTGCTGCTGCAGCAGGCCCGCTTGGACGAAATGCGGGTGCGCGGTGTCCGCCGGGTGCTCACGAAAGCCGACCGCCCGGCAACCATTCGCTGGTACGTGCGGCGCTTCGGTTACCGGATCGTTGGCGCCGGCCTCAAGAAACATGCGTTCGGCCTACTCGATGTGGACCACTATACGGTGCTCGAACTCGACCTGACGAACTGACCGGCCCGCCCTTATCCGGGCCTAAACACCAGGCTAGTCCGGATTATTCGTCTGGGCGATGATCTTGGGTTGGCGGATGTAGCGTAATTTCTAGTCTTTGGTGCAGGTGCCAACGCTTCGCTACTCCGGCTGATCGCTGAGCGAATGGCTGCTGCCGGTCCCTGAGTGCCCGGGCGGAGTGCCCCATGCCGCCCCTAAACGTAAACCCCAACGCCAGCCACCATCAAAATCCGCGATCGTCTTTCGAGGGGCATGGATCAATCGCAGCCTCAGGTACTATAGATCATCAGCCTACAGATGAACAGGATTCTGGTGAATTGACCTGGTTGGCGGCTTGGATAAGGCGTCTGAAAACGCAATCTACATCACGGCGATCCTTCGTTATCTGACAAAGAAGCCCCTTTGTAAGTCGTTTAACGTCTCATTCAACTGCGACGAGTACTTTGGAGATCATGATACGGTTCAATCAACAACCGGACCTGCATCAGGAAAACTGCCGCCATGTTTAGATTCGCCTCTTTCACTGTCATCTCTTGCGCTCTGATGACCCTTGCGGCTCTCCCCATTGCTTGGGCAGAGAAGCCGAATTCGCGCTCACCGGTTGTTATTGGCGCGGAGCGTGGCGATTCTCCTCAGATTACTCTTCGCGCCGGATCCGTGCAGAGCGGGTCGCCTCAATATCCGGGCGCCGCAACGATTGACGGCCTGAGCACAATGGAATTGGAGCTTCTCACCTCTGTGGCGCGCGCAGCCAGCGTCGAAGTTGTCCTCACGAAGCTCAACTGGACGCAGCAGCAAGACGCCCTTTTATCCGGCCGAATTGATCTCGCATTCGGGGCTTATCAACCCGAGTTTGGAGACGCACGCTTTCACTACTCGATACCCTACCGCCAAGCGCCGATAGCCCTGTATATCCGGGTTGAAGATAAGGACCGCTTTGACCTAAGCGACTTCGACGCCCTGCTCCGGGAAAACAACAAGTTGAGGCTTGGCATTGTCGCGGGTCAGAGCTTTCAGGATTCCCGTATCTACAGTGTCTTCGAGAGCGCCGCGCGGGAACGGCGCCTCGTCGTTGCTTATGACCTTGAAGAGAATCTGAAGAACCTCGCCAATGGGCGGATCGATGGATTCATTGGAGAGAGGCTCGACACTGCGGCCTCAGTCGTGGACATGAAGCTCCTGCACACTGTGTATGAGGCGATCCCGCTTGGAACATGGAATGTCCATGCCATATTCAGCAAGACCACAGTTACGCAGGATACGGTAGACCGGTTCAACGCAGCGATCAGAGCCACCACCAATGACGGCCAACTGGAGAAGATCATTCACCAGAGCAAGTTTTCGGTGATCGCCACCTATTTCTTCAACAGCACTCTGTTCATATTCCTTGAAGTCATAGGTTGTATTGCCTTCGCAATCTCAGGGGTCTTGATTGCATATCGTGAACGATTCAGCATGGTGGGCGCCTTTGTTCTATCTGCGCTGCCTGCTGTCGGTGGCGATACCTTGCGCGATCTGATCTTTGACCGTCATCCGATCGGGATCCTCTCGACGCCTCTTTATCTGTGTACTGTCGGGATAACAGTTCTGATTGGCTTTGCGATCATCCGGCTGCTGCAATTTCTGCAGCGTCAACGCTACTGGTTTGACGCAGGAGTCAAGTTTCCTGCCTTCGTCAACATCAAGAACATCTATGATTTCACCGACGCCATCGGGATTGGCGTGTTTACAGCGTCGGGCGTCGCTGTGGCCGTCTCCGTCGGGGCTGACCCGCTCTGGTTATGGGCGCCGATATCAGCCACGCTTTCAGCAGCGGGTGGAAGCATCCTGAGAGACATCGTTCGTCAATCTGGGCGCGTCGATACACTGAAAACCGAGTTCTATGCCGAAGTTCCCATCATCTGGGGCGCGTTGTTCTCCTTGTTCATTATGGTTCAGCCGACGCTCATTGTGCCGGAAATCTTCGTCGTCGCGATCGCCATGATGCTGTTTGGCGCAACGCTCACGCGATTGGCAGCCCTATGGTTTGGCATTCGCGCCGTTCGTTACTGGTGATGTCCCCGGGGCGGCTTTCGATCTGGCTGCTGTGCCAACGCCTCCGCGTCACAATATGTCGATGAGTAATGAAAGCGATGAACGGCTTTTGAGCATCAGCTGGCGCTTACCGCCGCGTAGGGCTTCGATTGCGGCGATGGTTCTGTCACGCTGATCTGGCTTCAGGTGCACTCCACCCACAGCGCCATCGCGATCTGGCCCGAGGGCTCCACGCGGGTGGCGGAGGCGAGACGCTAGCGCTCAGCTTGAGCTGCGCTCTCTGCGGCTGCGTCCTTCTTTTCGGCAGAGTTCCCTTTCAAGAGGATCGCCGTCCCTCGGCAATTGACCGGCGGCCAACAATTTGTTGCCAAGTTCGTCCCATATCGCTGATCGTGTCCCATTCCGTGGTGTAGCTGACGGTATGGGTCGCCGAGCTTTTCCGGCTGGGCCGGGATGGTCAGCGGGCCACGGCTGGCAAGCTGACAAGTGCATCATTGCTCATTTGGTTGATGGTTTCCATTGTCATGTAGCGAGCACGCTGGACGGCCCACTCATCGTTCTGCTCGAGGAGGATGGCACCGACCAGACGGATGACTGTATCATCGTTCGGGAAGATGCCGACGACCTCCGTGCGGCGCTTGATCTCACCGTTGAGACGCTCGATTGGGTTGGTGCTGTGGAGCTTGGCGCGGTGCTCCTTCGGGAATGTCATGTAGGCCAGCACGTCCGCTTCGGCCTCACTCATGATGGCGGCGAGTTTCGGCACCTTGCGCCGGATCTGATCAGCTACGGTGCGCCATTGGGCGCTGGCGATGAAGCCCGAGACCACCCTGCGGCCCGACTTTCCGGCATGGACAAGGACGTTTCTCATGAAGTGCACGCGGCAGCGCTGCCAACTGGCGCACAGCACCTTGGAGACGGCGGCCTTGATCCCTTCATGGGCATCGGAGACGACCAGCTTAACGCCCCTCAGTCCGCGCCGGGGTAGCTTGCGAAGGAAGGCCGTCCAGATGGGTTCGGCCTCCGAGGTCCCGATCTCCATACCCAGAACCTCGCGCCGGCCATCGCTGTTGACCCCTGAGGCGATGATGGCGGCGACCGAAACGACACGCCCGCCGCGGCGGACCTTCAGGTAGGTGGCGTCGATCCAAAGATAGGGCAGTTCGGCATGCCTCACCCCTCGATAGGCCGCTCGAGGAAGGCCTTCACCCGGGCGTCGATCTCTTCGCTCAGCCGCGACACCTGGCTCTTGGAGATGCCACTCATGCCCATGGCCTTCACCAGATCATCGACCGAGCGGGTCGATATCCACTGCACACAAGCTTCCTGGATGACGGCGGTAAGTGCCTTCTCGGCCATCCGCGGGGGTTCCAGGAAGCCCGGAAAGTAGGAGCCCTTCCTGAGCTTCGGGATGCGCAGTTCGACCGTCCCGGCCCGCGTCTCCCAGTCCCGGTCACGGTAGCCGTTGCGCTGGGCGAGCCGCACAAGGCTCTTCTCGCCGTGGGCTGCCCCGGTGAGGGCGCCCACCTCCAGTTCCATCAGCCGATCATCTCGCGCAGCAGATCGGCATCAGGCGTCTTATCCAGAAGGCTGCGCAGGTTCATCATGTCGTCGGTCATCGGTGGTTCTCCGGTCTTTGGGTTAGGGAACGCAACCAGACCCTACCGGAAACCCCGGTGACCACCGAAAGCCGTTCGCTCGCTACAGCGTTCCCTGTGGGCGCGCTTCGCGAACGGCTTCACCATCAGAACCTACACCACACCTGGGGACGCGACCCGGAGGAGCAGGTCACTTCATCCAGACGAGCGCCCCTTCAGTCAGAAAAAAGCTAAGCGCAAGTTCAATGAGCCTTACTCTAGGCGCTTAACACCCGATGGCACACTGATGCCACATCAACACAAGTCTCCACAAGGAAGTGGAAACATTAGGAGGGACCCTGTTGTCTGGCTTATGGCGAACTCAAGATCGAATCTTCTTGAATAAACACTTTAACGGGTACTAGAATACCAAATGTTGATCAAAATTGACACAGACTGAATGTAACTTTTACTGTTTCATCCACTACAAGGCCTCCACGTTAATGTCCGCTTCAGCCCGCAGCGTAATTCTGTCCCCGCATGACCCAGCCGTACTGGGCGGGCACGCGCTTTCGGAAGCTCTTTCACTCATCCGGGACACTGCCTTATTCGACGACACATACTACGTTGCAGCCTATGGCGGCATCGACCCAATGATCTTGCGCGTCGATCCTGCAAGTCATTATCTCGCGATCGGCTGTGCAAAAGGCTATCAGCCATCCAAGAGTTTTGACGGCGAGCTTTATGGGTTGCGCAATACCGACGTCATAATGACAGGGATCAATCCGCTGCTTCACTTGGCCATAAGCAGGCAGGGTCGCCAGGACCCGAGCGAGGTCTCGGCTGGTCCACCTTATGGCGGCCGGATCTTCCCGGACCCGCCACATAGCAAGCGGAGGCGGGACAAAGACCTGGGCGTCGACATCATTGTTGTCGCAGATGGATATGACGCAACGCTGGACACGATACATTCTGTTCTCACCACGCCGAACAGTGCTCGCGCGAACCTAATCTTGATCGATGACTGTCAGCGTAACGGCGTTCTGGCAGACGCACTAAAGAGCCTATCCGAACGCAGCCTGATTACTCTTTTCCAGAATGACAGACCTGTTGGCTTTGCCCGCGCCGTGAACTCTGTTCTCAAGCTCCATCCCAACCGGGACATCATTCTGCTTGGTTCCGGGATGATCCTGCCCAGCAATTGGCTCGATCGGCTAATGAGTCACCGGGCACCCGACGTTGCAAGCATTACACCCTTTAGTAATACCATTTCGCCCTGCGGCTATCCAAGACCATTCACCACGACTAATTCCCTTCCCCGGGACCCGCGCAGCCTCGATATGCTGGCATCTCTGTTCAACAAGGGGCTGGCGGTCAATATCGCCTTCGGCGCAAAGTCGTGCATTCTCATCACAAGGCACGCGATTTCCAAAATCGGCTACTTCGATCACCAGAATTTTGACGGCGGAGACGGCGCGGTTATTGACTACTGTTATAGAGCCGCAAAAGCGGATTTCAGAAATCTACAGGCGCTTGACGTTTTTGTTCAGCGGCAGGATCACGACGCCAAGCAAGACGAACCAGATGCCACCGATAACATCCATAAGGCTCTCAGGCGGAAGCATCCTGATTTCCCCATGACCATGAGAAGCTTTATTGCCGAGGACCCCGCATCCGGCGGCCGGCAAGCGCTGGACTTCGCGATCATATGCGGCCCGGCTACGGAACGGCGCGTGCTCTGCTTTGAGCCAGCGCCAAGCTTCAAAACCGTCGCGCACCCCCCCTCCCGAGACGGAGAGAGGCTCACAATCGTTCGTCCGGGACCTACTCAAGACACAGTAACCATCAGCTCAGCCAGCGATCCGGCGTTGACTGTTAAGTTGATCAGCTCTGCCAAGCTGATAGAGCTATCCTGTCTATGCGGCTTTGACCGGATCGAAGTGCATGGCCTTTCTGGTTTCCCCTCGACGTTGATGAACAGCATTCGCAAGCTTTCAAAGCTAATGGGAGCGCCATACGAGTTCTACGTCAACGACTTTGCCGCCGTTTGCCCCCGGCAAACGCTCATTCACGCGAGAGGAGTGTACTGTGGAGAGAAAGGCGAGAAGCAGTGCACCCTGTGTCTTGCTGACAAAGATCGACCACCTCCCGTGCTGCACCCCGATCTCTCGCCGGACGCCAATGTTTCCATATCGCGGTGGCGCAAGCTGTATGAGCGCTTTCTCTCCAATGCCGACCGGGTTGCATGCCCCAGTCTGGATACTGAGCAAAGAATACGCCGTCATTTCCCAGGCGCAACCACTGAGCTTACCCGAGCTCAAGCACTGAGCGCGGGCCTGCGGACCATCAGGAGACCGCATGGTAATCGTGATCTGGGGCCACTGAACATCGCCGTCATTGGCTGCCACTCATACGGGGCGGGTCGGGACTTTCTTGAACGATGTGCGCAGGACGCGCTCATTCGCGATCTTCCGGTCGTTTTTCATCTGACTGATCGCGCATGTGAAGGGTACTTGAGCATGCTTCCGAACATCAGGGCGCATGTCTCTAACGGAAGTGGGTACGCCGAACTGGAGGTCGACGGCGTGCTTCTTCCAGCACTCCAGCCAGAGCCTGATTGCCCAGAACTCAGGAACGCGATCAACAGCGAGATACCCTCTTTTGCATTCAAGTTGGGGGCGCAGAATGAGGTTTTGCGGCGGAGCTCTTTTGGCCACCCCATACCCATTCAGTCGATGGATTCGCCGGCTGCCGTCAACGACGTTCTCGTCAAGACGCTTGGAGCAGATCAGCGACAGCCTGTTTCGCAGTATTCAGGCTTGGCCGAGAAGATGTCATTTGTTCGGCCCCATTTCGATGTCGAGTTTTATGCGCGCCAGGTAGCGAACCTCAAGCCGGGAACAGATGCGCTTCTTCATTACTTCCTTGTCGGCTGGAGGGACGGCCTCGATCCAAGTCCCGCATTCTCGACAATGTATTACCTGAGGTCAAACCCTGATGTAGCCAACAGTGGACTGAACCCATTCTGGCATTACCTTATCGCAGGAAAGGGGGAGGGGCGTGATCCCGTTCATCCCGGGGGCTACAAAGTGGCACTGCTCTCGTCTCTTGCGCCATTGCCTCAACTTAAACAGACACCTGCGGCAAACGCAGGCGACCTGCTCACACAAGCCAGAATATGCGAGATGCTGGGCGGTGCAGGAAAGCCCGGGAGTCCGTTTCTCACGATTGTCTTCGGGCATGATGATTATCGCCGGGTGAGCGGCGGCGTACAGCTCTGCATTCAACTTGAAGAACGCCAGGCACATGAACGCGGAGAGCAATACCTCAATATCTTTCCGCGCCAGCATCTACAGACGATGCTAGATGATAAAAATTATTTGGTTGAACTTGTGCTCGACGGACGAAAGCTGGGCACAACGAAAGCCGCTACACTTGCGAATGCTCTCCACGCGTTGAAGAGGTCGGAGGGCTCAACAAGAATCATAATACACCATCTCCTCGGGCACCGCATAGAGAGCGTGCGGGACGTTATAGCGGCAGTAAGGTGTGTCGAGTGCTGGTTATGGATTCACGATTACTTTACGATTTGTCCCAGCTACACGCTAAGTCGCAATGGAATTACCTATTGCAAGGCCCCACCTCGGGATTCAAACGCCTGTTCTATATGCCGCTACGGCGCGGAGCGCTTGCGCCATCACGAACGCCTTCTGGCCTTCTTCAAGGCAGTTCGAGTTCGGGTGCTGTCTCCTTCACAGTTCACGAAGGACCTATGGCTGTCACGATCGGAATTGCCGGCAGCAACGGTCGATGTCCTGCCTCACGTTGAACTGGTTGCGACGCCGGTTAAACAGCGCAGGCGTCCTGTCAGGAATGTCGTGTGCCGCGTCGCTTTTGCTGGGACGGCGGCCGCGCATAAGGGATGGCCCATGTTCGAGCGGCTTTACAAGCATCTGACCGGGCGAGGACATTTTGAGTTCTATTACTTTGGGCAGAGTAGCGCCCCACCACCAGGAATGAGGAACATCCCGGTTCACGTAACTGCTGATAGTCCATCGGCCATGATCAAGGCGCTTGCGGCCAACGAAATCGATCTTGTGGTTCACTGGGCCATCGGGCCTGAAACATTTTCATTTTCGACCTGCGAAGCAATGGCTTCAGGCGCATACGTTGTCGCAAACACCATATCAGGGAATGTCGCCGAACTCATAAAGTCAACCGGCCGCGGCATTGTACTGGATGGCGACGAGAAGTTGATGAGTTTCTTCGAGGGCGGCGGCGCCATGAAATTGGCTGTTGATGCCCGGCGCCGCCGGTCAACCGAGCATCTCCATTATCGCATGAGCAGTATGACCTATGCAGTACTTGGTGGGACCTGATTGATATGGCCATCTATGCATACACAAGCTGCTCATTTAGCTATCTGAACCGTGCCCGGGTCATGGCCCAGTCCTTGAGAAGAGTTCATCCGGAATGGAAGCTATGGCTTGTCATGACAGACAAGGAGCCGCCAGGATTTCAATTTGATCTCTCTGGCGCCGGCTATGACGGCATGCTCACAGCAGAGGAGTTGTTCGGAAAGAATGCTGAATCTTGGCTCTTCAAGCATGACATCGTGGAGGCATGTACCGCAGTTAAGGGACGGGCTTTGCGCTATCTGTTGTCGCGCAAAGATTGCAGTAAAGTGATCTACTTCGATCCCGACATTGCGGTGTTCAATCCGTTGTCCGAAGTCGAGGACGCGCTCGAGCGCTACTCCATTGTTCTCACGCCCCATCTGCTGGAACCGGAGCCAAGAGAGAACCTAGCCGCAATTCGGGATAATGAGATTGCGTCCCTGCTGTATGGGACTTTCAATTTGGGTTTCTTGGCCGTCAGCAATGACAATGAAGCAAACCGCTTTGCGGATTGGTGGCAGGCGAGACTCGACGATTTGTGTTATGATGAACCATCAACTGGTGTGTTCGTCGATCAGAGCTGGTGCAATCTCATTCCATGTTTTTTTGACAATGTGAAGGTATTACGTCACCCCGGTTACAATGTTGCGAGTTGGAATCTCAGTCACAGGTTCCTCAGTTTTGACGAAAACGGACTTGCTCTCGTAAACGGCCTCCCGCTCAGATTTTTTCACTTTACGAAACTCGGAAGTGTGGGGGACGTCATGACCGAGAGATACGCCCGTGACAACACCGAAGTGTATGAGTTGTGGTGGTGGTACAAGCAGGCGGTTGAGAGCAATACACTGCTTGGCATTCCGCCAGGTTGGTGGCAGTATGGGCAATTTGACAACGGCGACCGCGTGCCAAAGAATGCCCGGGAACTCTACCGGAAGCGGCTTGACCTCGAGGTAGCCTTTCCCAGGCCATTTCGTACGGGGCCTGGGTCATTTCATTCTTGGCTGAAGGACAATACAGATCTGCTTTCTGGTGGAGGCTCTTTTCATGGCTTCCATCCCGCATAGTCAGGCTGGTCTGACCTGCCGGTTCCGTCGAGTGGGAGCGGCGGCGTGATGGTGGCAGGCGCTAGCGGAAGGTATCCAAGAGCCGAATGCAGCCTTCGTGTATTGCAGAGGATACGTCATTGTTCCATGATCCCCTTGGCTTGCCTGAGGCTTTGGAATATCTCCCCGTTCAGCAATTCGTCCCTTGGCTCGCCGCTGCAGGGCTCGCGGTAGCCATCCTCCCAGGGTAAGCTAGGATCGATGCTCAAGCTCTTCGTGCCAAACAGTTCGTGAAGCGTGCCCACATGAGACGCTGTAGTGAGCGAACGGCTTCACCATCAGTACCTACACCAGGCCCGGGAACACGACCCGTGTAGATCTGCGATTCTTGATCCAGTACGTGGGGTAAACACTTGGTTGGGGCTGCCTCTGCAGCATAAGTTTTCATACTAGAGCGTCGTTCCATCAATTGAATCCATATCCAGCGGCTTCAAAGTAGTTTGAGCATTCGTCTGGCGAGAAAAGTGCGCAGATGTTGCCGATGGCTCTCCAAAGGGCATCGATCGTTCTGGCAGCGGCAGATCGAAGGTGGGCCTTGAGCTTTGCGAAGGCCATTTCGATGGGGTTAAGGTCCGGGCGGTAGGGTGGCAGGAACAGCATCCAGGCACCTTTGCTCCGGATAGCCCGCTCTGCGGTTTCGCTCTTGTGGCTCGACAGGTTGTCGAGGATGACGACATCGCCCGGCTGGAGAAC
>NZ_JBIICB010000396.1:0-2777 GCF_044239095.1 Aestuariivirga sp.
GCACAAGCCAGAAGCGGTGATCCACTTTGCAGCTGCAGCCTATGTCGGGGAGTCCGTCGAGAACCCGGCAAAGTACTACCGCAACAATGTGTCCGGAACGCTGTCGCTGCTGAACGCCTGCAGCCTCAGCAATGTCTGCCAAGTCATCTTCTCTTCAAGCTGCGCAGTCTATGGCGTCCCTTCCGCCCTTCCAATCGTCGAGGCAACGACGAAGCAGCCGATAAATCCCTATGGACGAACCAAGCTGATTGCCGAGCAGATCCTCGAGGACTTCGCCATGGCAGATGGGTTGCGCTATGTCGCACTGCGCTATTTCAACGCTTCCGGCGCGGATCCAGACGGCGAACTGGGCGAATGGCACACGCCAGAGACCCATATCATTCCGAAGGCATTGCTGGCGGCCAAAGATGCCGCTTCCCGCTTGCCAATCTTCGGCGACGACTACGAAACCGCCGATGGCACTTGCATCCGCGACTTTGTCCACGTTTCGGATCTCGCCCGCGCCCATGCTCTGGCGCTTCATCATCTGAACAATGGCGGCGCCAACTTGGCTGTGAACATCGGCAGCGGCGTTGGCTCCTCGATCCGTGACATCATCGGAACGATCGCACGCGTAACAGGCAGGCAGGTTCCCATCGAAATACATCCGCGGCGCGCAGGAGATCCGCCAGCACTCTATGCGGACCCTTCGCTGGCACGGCGAACACTGGGCTTTGTACCGCAGCACTCCGACCTTGCCACAATCGTTCGCACCGCCGCACCACGTTTTGGCTTGTCCGTATTGGGTGTCTAAAAGTGACTTACGTGCTTGACTCAGACGTTGCGAGCCCACTCGCAGATACAAATGATAACACTCTGATGGTGCCGCTTATGAGCCGAGCACAACGCAGAGAATATCTCGCTGGCGTTTCAGTCTGGTTGGCCGCACTCGTCTATTTCTGGACCTGGTGGCTTGATCCAGAACACTACACTGGGCCTGTGCGATATCTGATGGCCACAGCAACCGTGACCTGGGTCACGCTTCTGCCCGCCTATTTCTTGGCTGTCTTCTATCGCGCCAGGCTTCCGAGCGGGCCATTGCGCCTGCCACCTGGTAGCCGCGTCGCGATGGTCGTCACCAAAGCGCCTTCCGAGCCATTTAATGTCGTCTCCGCTACACTTGAGGGCATGCTGGCACAGGATGTGCCACACGATACCTGGCTGGCAGACGAAGACCCCTCCCCGGAGACGCTCAACTGGTGCCGCCGCCACGGCGTGTTTGTTTCAACGCGCAAGGACCAGGTCGACTATCATCGCCAGCAATGGCCGCGGCGCACACGCTGCAAGGAAGGCAATCTCGCTTTCTTCTATGACAAATATGGCTATGAACGATACGACTTCGTCGCACAGATGGACGCCGATCATGTTCCAGCGCCGGGATATCTGTGGCAAATCCTGCGCCCCTTTGCCGATAGCAATGTGGGTTATGTATCTGCCCCCAGCATATGCGACAGCAATGCCAAGCTGAGTTGGTCAGCTCGCGGGCGGCTTGATGCTGAGGCGAGCATGCACGGCGCGCTGCAGGCGGGCTACAATGGCAATCTGGCGCCGATGTGCATTGGCTCACATTACGCCGTACGCACGGCGGCACTGAAGGAGATCGGCGGACTTGGACCCGAACTCGCAGAAGACCATTCGACAACCCTGATGATGAATGCCTACGGCTGGCGCGGCATCCATGCTCTTGACGCTATTGCACATGGAGAAGGGCCACGCACCTTCGCCGATCTCGCCACGCAGGAGTTTCAGTGGTCACGCAGCCTCGTGACGGTTCTTTTGCAATACTCCCCCACATATGTCGCCTGCTTGCCGGCCCGGCTGAAGTTTCAGTTCCTGTTTTCTCAGCTCTGGTATCCCCTGTTCGCAATCTTCATGGCGCTGATGTTCGCCATGCCGATCATTGCGCTGTCGAGCGGGATGATTTTTGTCAACGTGACCTATCCGCAGTTCCTGCTGCATTTCGCCCCGCTTTCCCTGGTGCTGGTGATCCTGGCCTTTCGCTGGAGATCAACTGGCTCTTACCGGCCATACAACGCAAAAGTGCTGAGTTGGGAGAGCATGATCTTCCAGTTCGCGCGCTGGCCGTGGGCTCTTGCCGGCACTATTGCGGCCCTGCGCGATTGGCTTACTGGTTCAGCCGTAGATTTCCGCATCACGCCCAAGGGCAACTCCGCCGTTGATCCCTTGCCTGTGCGCGTGCTGGCTCCCTATGCCGGCCTTTCCATAGTTTCGGCACTTCCGGTGGTACTGGTCAATAATCCCGGCGAAGCAAGTGGCTTCTATGTTTTGGCGCTGCTCAACACTGCAATTTATACGATGCTGCTTGCAGTCATCGTCATTCAGCATGCTCGCGAGAATACGCTGCAGGTGAGAAGCCTGAGCTACCGAGCTGCACTTTCGCTCAGCTTTGTAGCGATGTTCACACTCATGGGAATTGGAGGGGCCAGGAATGGGATGACCGGCGTCGAATCTCTGGCATGGGGTGCTGGGCGCATCAGCCTGTTCAGCGAAACCTACTCAATCACCGGGGCAGGCTTTGGCAAGGCGGACATTCGCAAGGTCCGTTTCCATCCCCAATGGCTTCCACCGAACTCAGGTTCTTAGGTCAACAACTCGCGAGGAGACGAACATCGTGCATACAGAGTTGAACATTGCAGTGATCGGTACGGGGTATGTCGGGCTGGTGAGCGGAAGCTGTTTCGCCAGCTGGGGGAACAAGGTGTCCTGCGTTGACAAGG
>NZ_JBIICB010000397.1:0-2771 GCF_044239095.1 Aestuariivirga sp.
GCCTTGTGCACCCCTCTGACACCGGGATTTCCTGGTAGAACAGCATCCCGTCCGGGGTGATCGAGAAGACCTGGTTGGGGAACAGCCCGTAATAGGTCCAGGCCTTCTGCAGGTGCCGGGGCAATTCCGGGCGCGGCGGCGAGATCTTCACATAGTTGCGCACCGACCACAGCCTGCCCGGCGCATCGCCAAACCAGCCGATCGACATCGACAGGCCGTTGGCCAGATGATTGTCGCGGTAGGTCCGCCCATAGAGTTCCTGCAGGCCGGGATGCGCGAGGGCGACGTGGTAGCCCTCATTGTCCACGTCGCGCACGGACTTCCAGTTGACGGGCAGTTCGGAGGTCCAGCCGGGCATGCCGGACGGCACCACATCCTTCAGCGCGTAGGCGGTGAAGTCGGCGTCGAACGGCGCCAGCAGTTCCGCCACATCCGGCTGCGGGCCCGGCGAAAAGCGGATGAAGATGAAGCCGTGATGGATCTGCATCTCGATCGGCTTGAGTGAAAATTCCTCGCGCTTCATCTCACCGAAGGAGTGAGGTTGCGCCGGGCCCCGCAGGCTGCCGTCCAGATTGTACACCCAGCCGTGGAACGGGCAGACGATCGCCCCCTTGCAATTGCCCTGCGCCCCATCAACCACGCGCGCGCCGCGATGCCGGCAGAGATTGTGGAAGGCGCGGACGGTGCCGTCTTTCCCGCGCATGACGACGGCGCGCTCGCCCAGCATGTCGAAGGACAGCCAGTCACCCGGATCCGGCACGTCCGAAACATGACCGGCAATCATCCAGTGGGTGAGGAAGAGCTTCTCCCGCTCCAGATTGAAGAGGGCCCTGGAATGATAGGTCCAGGCCGGGAGGCCGCGGCGGTCCCAATCGTTGGGGGTGGCGAGTGTCTGATAGGGAAGCTGTATCATGCCGCGTCCTCCATGGCCGCCTTCACCCACTGGTGAAAGCGGTAGATCTCGTATTCTTCCGGCATCAGCCGCGCCGCCGTGAAGGCGGGTGAGCGCATGCCGCGGTGGTTCATCTCGGCGGCCTGGCCGTCCTGCTCCAGCACGGTCCGGGCGAAAGAGGCGAGCCGTGCGGCATCAAAACCCGGCTGCGCCATGGTGTCAGCGGGGACATGCCATTCGGCAACCAGCCTGGTGGTTTCGGTTCCCACCGGCAGGATGCGGACCGAGCGCACATGGTCCACATGCGCCACGACATAGGCCGACGGCCACAAGGTGACGAAGGAATAGCCAGCCTGCCGCTGGGCATCGGTCAGACCCGGAAATTCCGGCCCGCACGGCGCTCCGTCCACCGTCCAGGTCCGGGCGCCGCTCCTGAGGTTGGGACGGGCCGGTTCTTCCGGCGTCCAGCCCAGCGCCTCTGACGGACCCATGATGCCGCGGCTATAGACCGGCACCATATCGCAGAGTTCGGGGTGAATGCCCGGGCAGTGCAGGCATTCCGAGTAGTTCTCCCAGAAGACCTTCCAGTTGCAGGCGACATCCGCCTCCCAGCGGTGGCAGGTGACGAGCGTATCCATCGGCCAGTTGTCCAGCGTCCCGAGCCCCACATCGGCATGGATGTGACCAGGTTCGGACGACAGGTTGAGGAAGAGGAAGCCATTCCATTCACGGGTTGAGACAGGCTTGAGGCCATGGGCCTGCCGGTCGAAGTCCGCCGAGGGCAC
Organism: Aestuariivirga sp.; assembly: GCF_044239095.1. GTDB lineage: Bacteria > Pseudomonadota > Alphaproteobacteria > Rhizobiales > Aestuariivirgaceae > Aestuariivirga. Next base: position 1,678 of record NZ_JBIICB010000397.1, read on the forward strand.
GGCATGGCCGGTCGAGACGAGACGGCCGTCGGCGGCCGCGAAGGAGAAGGCGTGATAGGGGCAGCGGATGAGCCTGCCCACCTCCTCCTCTTCCGCCCGGCAAAGCTCGGAGCCGCGGTGCGGGCAGCTGTTGTGCCAGGCGGCGAGCTTGCCATCGGCATCGCGCACCACGATGACAGGGGCCGCACCGAGCGTCACCCGGCGTATCCGTCCAGCGGGAAAGTCCGCGGCACGTCCAGCCATGACCCATTGCCGGGCAAACACCGTCGCCATCTCGCGCTCATGCCAGGCGGGGTCCATATAGGCCGCGCGCGGCAGGCCTTCGGGGCAGCTTTCGAGGCGCGGGGACTGCGGGTGGCGGTCCATCAGCGCATCTCCGCCTTGTATACAGGCTCCTGGCTGGACAGATCGGTCATGGGCGCTCCGGATGCGGACTTTGGACATCCGGAGACTGGCATCCGATTGACTGGATTGTCAATCAGGGCATAATTCGGACCTGGAGGATGATCCACCGTGCCCCTGACAGAGACCGCCGCAAGCCGCCAGGCACCGCGCACCCGCACCCGGGACTTGCGCCGCGCCCAGGTGATCGAGGCCACGATCCAGTGCATCGCCGAGCAAGGGTTTTCCCGCACCAAGGTGACGGACGTGGCGGCACGCGCGGGGATCAGCCACGGACTGGTGCTGTTTCACTTCCAGTCCAAGGAGAACCTCCTGGCTGAGACGCTGGACTATCTTTCGGAAGAATACCGGCAGAATTGGCAGGCGGCTCTGAGTGCGGCCGCCGAGGCGCCCGAGGCGCAGATCCTTGCGTTGATCGAGGCCGACTTCAACCCCACGATCCGCACGCCCCAGCGGCTCGCGGCATGGTGCGCCTTCTGGGGCGAAAGCCAGAGCAGGCCGCTCTACCAGGCGCGCTGCGCCGTCAATGACGGGGCCTACAACGCAGCAATGACCAGTCTTTGCGCCCGCATGAACGAGTTGCATGGCTACACCCACCATCCCGAGCGTGCGGCCCGCCTGATCCGCATCACGGCAGAGGGCGTCTGGCTCGACATGATCACGCTCGAAGACCCCTATCCGGTGGCGGAAGC
>NZ_JBIICB010000129.1:0-11131 GCF_044239095.1 Aestuariivirga sp.
GACAGCGAGGATGGTTTGACGATTGCGGGACAGCCACAGGCCATTGCCGGCGCGATCTTGCGGGTTATTCCGGCCAGAGGATCGTTGAACGGGGTGATGAGCAGGGCAGGGCCTGCAGGCACGGCCTTGATGATGCGCTCCCCTCGGCGCTCCGATAGCGACTCGATCGTGTCCGCGGCTTCCGCCGCGAAGGTGATGAAACTGATGGCGTAGTCGACCTCGTCTGCCGCTTCGGGGGGAGTCTTGCCAACTTCCGCGACGATCAGCGAAGTGAATGCATCCTTCTCTGTGGCGATCACCGCGGCGAGGTTTTCCAGTTTCTGGCGCCGCTCCTTCGCGTTTGCCAGTATTGCGAGGCCGCGGGGCAATGATGCGAGGCGGGCCGCGATCTCCGCCTCCGGCGTCGGCGACCAGGCGCCGACCGGCAGGCCCGAATTGGGCGAAATCACCTCGGGCATCAGCGCTGCCCCAGAAGGCCGGCGCGCTCGAGTCGGCGGCGGATTTCCACCATCTCTTCCTCGGGGCGGCCGAAGCAGAAGCGGAAATGGTCACCATAGCGCGCGCCGAAGGCATCGCCACGCAGCGCGAACAGGCCTTCATCGCGCATGCGGGCGAGGGTCTGCTCGGCATGCGGCAGCCTCGGAAAGATGTAGAAGGTGCCCTGGTTCGGCGAACACCGCCAGCCGTTCCTCTCGACGATCTCGAGCGCGATCGACCGCGAGGCGCGGTAGTGGCTCGACGCCGGAATGGTTTCCGAATGGTGCAGGGTCGCAAGTGCGGCGGCCTGGCTGAGGCTGGGAGCGGAACTCATCAGCGTCTGGTGCGCCGCGACGACCTGCTTGTAGATCCGCTTATGCGCCATGCAGACGCCGACGCGCAGCCCTTGCAAGTGATAGTTCTTCGAGAAGGAATTGAAGAGCAGCAGATGTTCCGATGGCCTCGTCACGGCGCTCTGCCATGCGGTGGCATCGAACATCACGTTGGAGAAGCTTTCATCCACCATGAGGAACGCCCCTTGGGCCTCCGCCTGGTCCAGCAGGATGGCGAGCTCCTCACCTGTGTGCACCCGTCCGCTCGGGTTGCAGGGGTTCGACAGAATCATAGCCACTGCGCCGGTGGCAGCAAAGGCTTCGGCCACGGCGGCAGCCCTGATGGTGAAGTTGTCCGCGGCATCGAGCTGCAGCATGACCGGACGATGGCCTGCCATTCGCACGATGTCTTCATAGCTGGGCCACGCCGGTCCGACGATCAGGACCGTTGATTGCTCCGGCAGAAGGGCGCGCATCGCCGCGAATTCCGCAATTTTCGCGCCGGCGCTGATGAGAAGTTCATGATCAGGCAGGACCCACCGGCCGAAGAACTCCTCCCGGGCTGCCTTGCGCAGCGGAGCGAGGCCTTCAGCAGGCGTGAGCTTGTTGCTAAACGGAAATTCAAGCGCGTTGGCCTCCGTGATCTCGGGAAACGTGGGCGTGCTGAGTGAGAGGACGGATTGCCCCTCGCTGCGCGCCCTGTCGATTTCCTCCGCGAGCGACAGGGTAGGCGACAGGCGTACCGTCACGCCATGTCCGGTGGAGGGCGCGTGAGTGGCTGTCTTGGGCAGGTCTGAATTGTTCATATCAATTATATGTCTTCGTTTTGCGGCCGGCTGCGCCAAGCGACGCTGTGCTCGTGCATAATAACCGGGCAATGTATTTTATGTCAATTGTTGACAATAGACATGAACCACTGTTTTACTTCAATAAGAGCGGCAAGCAGCGCCGCTCACACAAGGGAGGAAGAAATGTCGGGAATCATTCGATTGGACTCAAGGCGCCTTCGGAGGCGCAGTGTTCTCAAGGCGGCCGCCGCCGCAGGAACCGCGCTTGCCGCGCCGTGGCTCTGGGTGCCACGCGCCCATGCCGCGGGAGAAGTCAACGTGCTGGCCTTCGGAGGTTATGAAGAGCCGGGCATGCTCGAACCCTTCGAGAAGGAAACGGGCATCAAGGTCAATCTCAAGATTCATGACGGCTCTGACGAGGAGATGGTTGCGCTCGTCAAGACCTCGGCACCGGGGACATTCGACATCATGACGCCGACCTCTGCCTACATCCCGCAGGCAGCACAGGACGGCATCCTGATGGAGCTGAATGACGCCGATTACCCACTTCAGGACTATTTCCCGGTGATCGCAAACTGGGGTCCGACGATCGTCGATGGCAAGCGCTACGCCATCGTCAACCGTTTCGGATATTATGGCATTACCTACAATCACAAGAAGTTTAGCGAAGCCGACGCTTCCAGCTGGGCTCTCCTGTTCGATGAAAAGGTGAAGGGTCGGGTGGCCTTGTTCGACTGGTATCTGCCGAACATGGGCTGCATCTCGAAGTACAACGGCAATGCCAACCCCTACGATCTCGACGCCGCCGCATTCGGAAAGCTTGCCGATACGATGAAGACCCTGAGGCCGCAGGTGGGAATGGTCGGCAATACCAGCCAGGTCCAGCAGGCAATGGCCGGCGGCAGCTATGATCTCGCCATCGCGGGGGAGTGGGTACAGGCGGGCATGTATGACTCTGGCCTTCCCTTCAAGGCGGTCGTGCCGAAGGAAGGCGGCGTCACCTGGGATCAGGCGCCCTGCATCGCGAAGAATACGACGAGGCCCGAGAACGCCGTAAAGTTCATGCAGTATATCTCCGGACCCGTGTTCCAGTCCAAGCTGGCGGTCGCCAAGACCTATTACAGCATGGTGCCGAACAAGCAGGCCGCCGAAGCGCTTCCCGCGGACAAGCGGGAACTGCTGAACCTCGCCGACCTCGACAAGTTCGACAAGGTTTTCATGGCCAATCTCAGTCCGCGCAAGAAGCCCGACAATGACAAGGAATGGCTGGCGGCTTGGGAGAACTTTAAGAACAGTTAACCACGGAATCTACCCGAGAACGCTCCGGCGCCTGCCTCCAGCGCCGGAGCTAATCTATCGTTTGGCCATCACTTCAAGGGTGTTTCATGGCGATCATCGACTGTTCCGCTCTCATCGAGCCGCATTTCCATTGGCAGAGCCATCCCTTCGTCAGCCAGGATCCGGCGCGCGGCGATGAATTCCAGGAGTTCGGGCTGAAGTGGCGCGGGCCGGGCTTCTCCTTCGTGTCCGCGCCCGGCTGGATGATGCGGGGTGCCGCCCGGCTCGACGACTATCCGCTCGATTGCTTCGCGGCGGTGGCGCGGATCGTGGACGTGTCGGGGCTCGCGCAGGTCAGTGCCGAGCACGTGAGAGGTCTGCTTGCGCAGTTCTCGGCAAAGCCGCAGCGCCGGATCCTCGTCCTGCGCACGGGGCATTCGGCGCGCGTGCGAAACAGCCACATCGCCTATTGGCGGTCTGCGCCGCAGATCGATCCTGCAGTCGCAGCCGCCATCGCCGCCGCAGGCTTCCGCCATGTCGTCACCGACATCCCCTGTGATGAACTCACGCCGCGGCGGCCACTGGCCGACGGGTATGTTCCCAATCCCAATATGCACTTCCGCAGCGCCCTGCACGCCCATGGCCTGCTGCTGACGGAGAATGCAGAGAACCTTCCCGCTCTCGAGCAGGAAGAGGTATTCTTTGCCTCGCTGCCGCTTGCTATTCCGCGCGCGACCCTGTCGCCCGTGCGCCCTGTCGCATGGACGCAATGGCCGGCAGACGAGCCGGAGTTACTCGATGTCTCGACGCCACTCTTCAACCACTGGCGCTGGTACATCGACGTGGACGAGGGGCATTCCTTCGCAGACGGGGAGGATAGCGAGGACATCCACTTCACCATCCGCGGCCATGGCTTCACACATTGCGACGCCCCCCGCCACATGCGCAGGGACGGCTTGACCATTCAGCAGTTGCCCAACCAGGGACTAGACGTGTTCAACGGGGAGGCGAAGATCATCGACCTCTCCGACCTTCCTTTGCCGACCCGCTTCACCCCGGAACTCATCTCCGCACGCGCTGGCGTGATCCGCGAGGGCGACATGGTGGTGCTGCGTTCCGACCTCACCAACCGGATGGGCTACGAAAGTCGCCAGTGGCATCTCGCCGCCCCAAACCTCGAACCCACCGCCGCCGAGTGGCTGCTCGACCAGAAGCCCAAAGCGCTGGTCCTCGATTTCCCGCAGGACTATGTGGCCCGGGAAATGCCGTCGCGCCACGTCTACGTTCATGAGTTCGTGACGCATCATGCCGTGTTCAACCGCAATGTACCGTTTGTGGAGGACTTGCGCGACATCGGAATGATTGGCTCTGACCGGACGTGGCTCATGTCGATCCCCCTGAAGACGACCTGCATCGACGGCGCCATGATGCGGGCCCTGTTCGTGACATGGAAACGATGAAGATTGCTTCCGGCTCGCCCGTCTCAAACCCCTGGGTCGGTGTTCTGCCGGCCATCCTGCTGACGGCTGGCTTCTTTGCCGTGCCGATCGTGTATACGATCGGCCTGAGCTTCAGCAGTGATGCGCATCAGGGGTTCACGCTTGACAACTACCGGACCTTCTTCGCCGAGGACCGCCTGTTCGACGCGCTATTGCGTACGCTTGTCCTCGGCCTGTCAGTGGTGGCGATATCGAGCCTGATTGCCTTTCCCATCGCCTACTACCTAGCCTTCGTCGTCACGCCCGCCTGGCGCGCCGTCTGCCTCTTCTTGCTCGTTGCGCCGTTCTGGACGAGCTTCACGATCCGCGCCTTCTCTTGGCAACTCGTATTGTCGGATACGGGCGTCATCGCCTGGCTCGCTGGCATGCTCACCGGACTGAGCATCTCTCTCGGCTTTCTCTATACGATGGCGGCCTCGATCTTCGGTCTTTCGCTTTTTGGCGTGATGCTGATAACCCTGATGATCTATTCGGTGATGATCACCATCGACCGGCGCCTGATCGAGGCCAATACCGTTCTTGGTGGAAGCGGGTGGAGTGCGTTCCGCGAGGTGATCCTGCCGCTGAGCTTGCCCGGCTGGATGATCGGCGCCGTGCTGACGTTCATCATCGCGGTGGGCGACTATGCCGTTCCCGCACTGCTCGGCGGTGGATTCAAGCCCGTTCTGGCCCAGGTGATGCTGTCGGTCCTTAAGGGCACTTATGACCTGCCGACGGCAGCGACATTCGCATCCATTCTGGTTGTGCTCATTCTCGCTGCGTGCACCCCGCTTCTACTGGTTGTGCGCAGCGTCCGACTGCAGGGATAGGCTATGACAGCCACAGCCCTGCCCAGACGCCTTCTCGGACTGCTCTTTGCGACGGTCGTGGCAATCATCTACCTGCCCATCGTCGTGATGGCGATCTTCTCCTTCTCTGCGAGCCGCTTCCAGACGCTCCCGTTCAGGGACGGTACGGTCGAGTGGTATGTGCGCGTCTTCACCGACGGCCAGTACAGTGAAGGATTCCTCAACAGCATTTTTCTTGCCTCAGCGGTGTCGGTCACAGCCACCGCAATTGGTTTTGCCTGTGCCTATTCGCTGGTCAATGCGCGCATTCCCGGTAAGACACTGATCACGCTTTTCGTGCTGGCTCCGCTTGCGGTGCCCTTGCTGCTGGTCGGCATTTCGCTCAGGCTCTATTTTGCCAAGCTTGGCATTGAGCCCTCCCTGTGGCTGGTGTGGATCGGGCAGGTTCTCTATGTGTTGCCTCTCGCGGTCCTTAACCTGCGCAACCGCATCGCCCAGATCCCGAAGAGCCATGAGGAGGCAGCCTGGGCGCTGGGCGCCTCGCCGTTGCGCGCAATAGCCGATGTGGTGCTGCCGGCCTGCCGCTTCGCCCTTCTCGCCACTCTCATACTGACCTTCACCTTCGCCTTCGACGAGTTCGTCATTGCCTATTTCCTCACGAATTTCTCGATCACCCTTCCGATCAAGATATGGACGACGCTGGTGACCGGCTTCGATCCGACGATCAATGCGCTGGGTACGATGGTGTTTCTGTTTTCCATGACGCTCGGCATCGCCGCGCAGGCGCTGTTCATGCGCAAGGACGTGAGGTAGATCATGCGTGCGAAATCCGTGGAGCTTCGCGGTGTCGGAAAGCAGTTTGGCGAGGTGCAGGCAGTCAGGCCTCTCGATCTTTCCGTTGCGCCCGGCGAGTTCCTGACGCTGCTTGGGCCATCGGGTTGCGGCAAGACCACATTGTTGCGCATGATCGCAGGGTTGGAGCGCGTGTCAGAAGGCCGGATCAGCGTCGGCGAGACTGATGTGACCGCGCTTCCGCCGAACCGCAGGGACATCTCCATCATGTTCCAAGACTATGCATTGTTTCCGCACAAGAGCGTGAGCGACAACATCAGCTACGGCCTCAAGATGCGCGGCATGTCGCGGCCCGAGCGTGACCGGGCCTCGGCCGATTGGCTGTCGCGCATCGGGCTTGCGGAATATGGTGCGCGCTTTCCGGGGCAACTCTCGGGCGGGCAGCGGCAGCGCGTGGCGCTGGCCCGCGCGCTGATCCTCGAGCCAGGCGTACTCCTGCTTGACGAGCCGCTCGGCGCGCTGGACGCCAATCTACGCCGCCAGCTGCAGGGCGAACTAAAGCGTATGCACAAGGATGTGGGGCTGACCTTCATCGCCGTCACACATGACCAGGAAGAGGCGCTGACCATGAGTGACCGGATCGCCGTGATGCGCGACGGCTGCATCGAGCAGACGGGCACACCGCGCGAGATCTACGATCGCCCCGCGACGGAATTCGTCGCGCGCTTTATCGGCCGCTGCAATGTGGTGGAGGGCAGGGCTGGGAATTTCGATGGGCGAACCCTTGAAGTTGAGACGGCATCGCTCGGGCGGATCAGGGCCCATGCGGCGGAGGCGCGGGCGCAGGGCTCCCGTGTCAGCGTTGCAGTGCGGCCGGAAGCGATCATGCCCGCTGCCGAAGGTGCTGAACTCACCGTCGAGGATGCCGTGTTTGCCGGTGGCTCCGTGCGGCTTGATCTGCGAGCGGCGAATGGTTCACGGATCGAAGCGGAGAGCCCGCGCGGGGTGCCCGTTCCGGGGGGCGGCGAGAAGCTGCGCGTACATGTGCCCGAGCTTGCGGCTACTGTACTCGCGCAAACCTCATGAGGCTCGATCCGCCATCGGCACTCTCCATCACGGGGGCCTGTGAGAGCACGGCGGGTAACACTTTCCGCCTTGTCCCGGATCCGCCTGTGTTCGTGCGGGGCGATGGGGCCTGGCTCCTCGATGCGGATGGCCGACGCTATCTTGACCTAGTCTGCGGGTCGGCCACCACCAATCTCGGCCACGCGCATCCGGCCCATCTTGCAGCGCTCCGGGAGGTGCTAGCCTCGGGCATTCTTCACACCGGAACGCGGCTTCCCTCGGTGTTCCGTGCCGAACTCTACCAGCGCCTGTGCAGCGTGCTGCCCGCCCAACTCCACTACTTTCACCTCGCCAATTCGGGAGCGGAGGCGATGGAGGCGGCAATCAAAGCTGCGCAATTTGCGACCGGCCGTAGGCGGCTGATTGCCTTCGAGGGCGGCTATCACGGCCGGACCATCGGTGCGCTCTCCATCACCCATGCCGAACGCATCCGGGCGCCGTTCTCAACACTGGATAACCTCGTGGACTTTCTCCCCTATCCGGATGCGGCAGGTTCGGCGGATGCCGGGCTTGTAATGCTCGATGACCGGCTGTCAGCCCTCCGGCGGGAGAACGGCCTGCCGGCCGCCATAGTCATCGAGGCGGTCCAGGCAGTTTCGGGCGTCATCGGCCCCAATGTGGACTTCCTTAGGGGAGTCAGGGATGTCGCCTCGCGGCATGACGTGCCTCTGGTGCTTGACGAAATCTGGAACGGCTTCGGCCGTACCGGCCGTTGGTTCGGTTTCCAGCACTCCGGGATCGAACCGGACATGGTTGTCATGGGGAAAGGTCTCTCCTCCGGGCTTCCCTTGTCGGCGGTTGCGGCAGGGGAGCGATTCCTGAAAGGCTGGCCTCCCGGCATGCATACCAGCACCTTTCAGGGTAATCCGGCAGCCTGCGCCATGGCCGTCGCCACAATCGACGTCATCAGCCGGGACAATCTGCTGTCTCATGTGAGCAGCGTGGTCGCGCCAGCCATGGAAACTGCGCTTGCGGCGCTTCTGGGCCTACCCGGCATCGCTGCGGTTCGCGTCGCCGGAGCCCAGGCTGCAATCCAGTTCTATCGCGACGGCTTCCCCGATGGCAACAGGAGTGCCAACTTGCAGCGTCGGTTGCTGCGCGAGGATCTTCTCGTCTACGGGGGCGGGCGGCAATCCGATTGCCTCATGCTGCTACCGCCGATAAACCTTGAATCAGACGTTCTGAACCCTGCGTTGACAAGGATCGTTGAGGCAGTCAGGTCGGAACCGTGAGAGGAATGGAATAGAGGAAACCCATGGTGGTTCGAATCCAGTCGCCGGGCGAAGAGGGGAGGAAGGCCAATGCCTCGGGCCCTCCGACCGTGTTGCCCACAACCTTGTCGAATCATCTTCTGCAATTGCTGCGGTGGCGCATCATCACGGGGGAGTTCGCTCCAGGCCAAGCGCTGCGCGAGCAGGACATCGAGAAGGAGATCGGCTCCAGCCGCGGTCCCATCCGGGAGAGCCTCCGCATGCTGCTGCAAAACGGCTTGGTCGAGTATCAGGAACGGCGGGGTTTCAGAGTGCGGACCTACTCCGTCGCAGATGTGCTGAATCTTTACGACCTCCGGGCAAGCCTCGAGGGACTGGTGATGGCATCACTCGCAGGACGTCCGCTCGAACCGCTGATTGCCGAACTCGAGGCTAGCAACCGGGCCATGGAGAGTCACTTCCGGGCAGGCGATATCGAATCCTATTTTGCTGAGAACCAAGTCTTCCACGATCGGATCATTGCGTATACGCAGAACCGGCCGGTTAGCGAGGTCATGGTATATGTCAACGAGATTTCCTTGCCCGTGCGCTACCGCCTCATGAAGGCGACACTCATGACCCGTCGTTCGATCGAGTATCATGAGCGCATCATCTCTCACCTGAAGAGCAATCAGATCGATAAGGCAAGGCGTGAGACGGAAGAACATATTCTCGTGAACAAGGAAAAGGCCGCAGCCCTTTACGGGGAAAGATGAAAGTGCACCCTCGTCAGGGACCCCTGATGCGTTCCGGTCTTGCAGTGGAGCGCTGAGGCACATGTTGGATGCTGTCTTCTGGGGCGTGGTCGCGGCGCTTTCCCTGGGGACGGCGGACTATCTGGCGCGGACCACCAGCAATGCGGTCGGGCCCTTCGCGGCCTTCACCTATGTCGTCATGCTTGGTACGTTACTCATGGCCGCCTTCATGCTCGTCACGGGTAGCGAACTGCGAATCACCAAGTTTGGCTTGGTGATGTCCTGCCTTCACGGACTTTGCGTGACCGCCATGTCTGTGATGCTCTATGCCGCCCTGGTTCGGGGACCCGTCAGTCTGGCCGTGCCGGTCGTGGCGGCTCATCCCGTGTTGATCATTCTCTATGAAGTGGCATTCGGGGTCTCCAGCCTATCGACCGAGCAGATACTGGCTTCCGGTCTCGTGATCGCTGGTGTCGTTGGGACAAGTGTATTCAGTTTTCATCATGATGCAGGCGGTGGAAGGGCCGATAGGACCACGCACCCGCGAAAGCATGCCACGCTCGTACTGTCGCTGGGAGCGTGCGTCGCCTACGCTCTGCTGGTCATCACGGGCCAGGCCGCTGCCTCCGAAATGGGGCAGACCAGCGTGGCACTTGTTGGAAGGGCCGCAAGTGCGGCCATCCTGCTTGCCGCACTTGCCGGTGGCATGTTCAGGCTACCGCCACCAAGCGGGGTCATCCGGCCGCTGGCGGCCCAGGGCATCCTCGATACCGCGGGCTACATAGGCTTGCTTGCCGGGGGATCGACGCTCTTTCCCGGCATGACGGCCGTCGTTGGATCGATGTTCGGTTTCATCACGATCCTTCTGGCAAGGATCTTTGTCCGCGAGCACGTCGGGATCTTGCAGTGGTCTTCGATAGCTCTCTCCTTCGCAGGGATCGCGTGGCTCGTGCAGAGCTGATGACAAGAACGTGTCGGCGAGGGGTCTGTTTGCCGCGAGTCATCAGCGCGGATGTCTTGTGGCCTCAATGAGGATCAGAACATGCCAAAGAAGAAGCACGCGCCTGAAGGGAACGTCGCCACGCCAGTCTCTACCTAGCGGGAGAGGGCGCGCTCCCGCTTAAACGAGCCTGAACGTCAATCCTGCAACTGCACCAATCTTTCAATTCACATGAAAATCTGGCGCCGCCACTCCAGCGGAAACGGCTCCATCGACTTGGCCATCGTCAGCCCCTCTGGCTGCCGCCCTGCCAGGATCGCCTCCACGATCTCTGGTGTCAGCAACGTCAGGCGGACAACCCGGCTGACGTAGGAAGGGTTGATGTTCTCGGCATCGGCGATCTCCTCGATCGTGGCGAAATCGCCGGTTTCCAGCAGCTTGCGCCAGCGGAAGCCTCGGGCCAGCGCCTTCAGCAGTGCGTTGTCCACCCGCGCCCGCGACTGCGGCGTCACTGTCGTGCCGTCCGGCGTGAGGATCAGCTTCCGTCCACCGCGCTTGCGGATGGCGAAGGGGACCGTGACGGTGACGGTCTGCTCAGTCATGCCGCTGCCTTCCGGCTCTTGCCAACCACCATGCCGACCTCCGCCACCATCTGCGCCAGTCCCTTGTCGCGGAACCGCAGCTTCAATCCCCCGGTACCGATGTCTACGCGCTCGATCAGCAATTGTACAATGCGCGCCTGCTCTGCGGGGAAGAGTTCGGCCCACAAAGGGTCGAGAGCCATCAATGCTTCGCGCGCATCGCCTTCCACCAAGTCTTTACAGTCCGACTGCGCGGCTCGCCACGTGGCCATGACGACCTCCGGCGCGCGCAGCATGCCGCGGATCTCGCCAATGACGGCAGCCTCAATCTCCGCCGCCGGCACGCGCGCCACCGGGCATTTGCCAGCGCCGTGCTTCAGGACCGACTGACTGACATAGTAGCGGTAGAGCCGGTCGCCCTTGCGCGTATGCGTCGGCGAGAAGGCTGCGCCATCTGGTCCGTGGAGCAGGCCCTTCAGCAGGGCAGGCGTCTCGGCGCGCGTATTGCTGGCGCGAAGGCGTGGGCTTTCCTTCAGGATGGACTGGACATGATCCCATGTCCGCTGGTCGATCAGGCGCTCGTGCT
>NZ_JBIICB010000130.1:0-11076 GCF_044239095.1 Aestuariivirga sp.
TTGATTGTTGCATCGTCCAGACGGTGCGACCAGCCGGGCATGACGCCGTGGCGCGGCCTGACGATCTGCGCCTTTACCTCCTCGAAGTTTGCGCCGTAGAGCGCGATCTTGTCGGTGAGGTTGGGGGCGCCGAAGTCGCGCCCGCCCATGCCGGTCTCGCCGTGGCAGGCGGCGCAGTTCTCGGCGAAGATCGGCTGGCCAGCCTGAACCATCGCCTGGTCTGCCTCACCGCCCGAAAGCGAGACCACGTAGGACGCGGCCTGGGCCACCTGCTCCGGCGAGAGGATGCCGTCAGCGCCGAAGGCCGGCATCTGGGAGTCGCGCGTTTCGGCATTCTCGGCGTAGCGGATGCCGTTCTTCAGCGTCACATAGATCGCCTCGGGTGTTCCGCCCCACAGCCAGTCGTCGTCGTTGAGGTTGGGATAGCCCACGAAGCCCGCCGCACCCGAGCCGTGGCACTGGACGCAGTTGACCTTGAAGGCGGCCGCACCGCCGGCTTGCGCGAAGGCCAGCAGGTTCGGGTCCTTCAGGATATCGTCAACGCTTGCCGCGGCGATCTTGTCGAGGTTCTCCTTCTGGGCGGCCCGCGCGGCATCGATCTGCTCGGCCACTGCGCCGCGTGAGGAATAGCCGAGGAGGCCGGGTGTGGCCGAGGTGAGCAATGGCCAGGCCGGATAGGCGATGGTGTAGCCGATTGCCCAGATCACCGTGCCGTAGAAAGTGTAGAGCCACCATCTGGGCAGCGGCGTGTTTAGTTCCTTGATGCCGTCCCACTCATGGCCGGTGGTCGATGTTCCGGAGATGTCGTCTTTCTCGATGTTGGTGGTCATTGATCCTGATCCTCGGAACCGTTCCTGAGAGGGATTTGTGCGGCCTCCTCGTAGCGGGCCTTCGAGCCCCGCCTGAACACGAAGAGGACCATGGCGATGAAGAACACGAACATGGCGAGAAGGCCCCAGCTGTCCGCGAAGTGCCGCAGCGTATCGTAGTGTCCCATGCCGCTCACCGTGACAATTCGGGCGTGAAGGCCGCGGTATCGACCAGCGTGCCGAGCATCTGGAGATAGGCGATGAGCGCGTCCATCTCGGTGATGCGGGGATCACCGTCGAAGTTGCGGGCCAGCGCCTTGGGGTAGCGCGCGAGCAGGCCTTCGGCATTCTCGCCGGTCGCCTGGGCGATCATGTCGGCCTCGGCGTTCTCGATGTCCTCCGGGCGGTACATGGCGCCCTTGCCGTTGTTGACGGTGAGGTTCAGGGCGGCGAGGTGGCGGCCGAAGCCCTTCACCTGCACCTCCTTGTCGAGAAGAAAGGCGAAGCCGGGCATGATCGATTCCGGCACCACGTTGCGCGGGTTCGCCATGTGCTCCTTGTGCCAGTCGTCGGAATATTTGTTGCCGACGCGGGCGAGGTCCGGCCCCGTGCGCTTGGAGCCCCACTGGAAGGGGTGGTCGTATTGCGATTCAGCCGCCAGCGAATAGTGGCCATAGCGTTCGACCTCGTCCCGGAAGGGGCGGATCATCTGGCTGTGGCACACATAGCAGCCCTCGCGGATGTAGACGTTGCGGCCGGCGAGTTCCAAGGGCGAGTAGGGGCGCATGCCCTCCACGTTCTCGATCGTGTTCTGGAGATAGAACAGGGGCACGATCTGGACGAGGCCGCCGATGGTGACCACGAGGAAGCTGAAGATCAGCAGCAGCGTGGCGTTCTTTTCGAGTGTTTCGTGCTTCATGGCACCAAATGTCCTTCTTCTTATGCCGCTGCCGAGATCATGCCGACCGGCTGCGTCACGGGCTGGGAGCCCCTGATGGTGCGGTAGATGTTGTAGACCATGATCAGCGAACCCACGAGGAAGAGCAGGCCGCCGACGGTGCGGATGACGTAGTAGGGATGCATGGCCTCGACGGTCTCGGCGAAGGAGTAGACGAGGAAGCCGTTGGCATCGTACTCGCGCCACATCAGGCCCTGCATGATGCCGGACACCCACATGGCGGAGGCGTAGACAACGATGCCCAGCGTGGCGAGCCACACATGCCAGCTGACGAGACGGAGCGAGTAGACCTCCTTCTGGCCCCAGAGCCGCGGGATCAGGTGATACATGCAGGCCATCGAGATCATGCCGACCCAGCCAAGCGCGCCGGAGTGCACGTGGCCGATGGTCCAGTCCGTATAGTGCGACAGCGAGTTGACCGACTTGATGGACATCATCGGGCCTTCGAAGGTCGACATGCCGTAGAAGGCAACCGAGATCACCATCATGCGCAGCACGGGGTCCGTGCGGAGCTTGTCCCAGGCGCCCGACAGCGTCATCAGGCCGTTGATCATGCCGCCCCAGGAGGGCATCCACAGCATGATCGAGAACACCATGCCAAGGGTCTGCGCCCAGTCAGGCAGAGCCGTGTAGTGCAGGTGATGCGGACCTGCCCAGATATAGAGGAAGATCAGCGACCAGAAATGCACGATCGAGAGCCGGTAGGAATAGACCGGCCGGTTGGCGCGCTTCGGGATGAAGAAATACATCATGCCGAGGAAGCCCGCGGTGAGGAAGAAGCCAACCGCATTGTGGCCGTACCACCACTGGGTGAGCGCGTCCTGCACGCCTGAGAACATCGAATAGCTCTTCGAGCCGAAGAACGACACGGGGATCGCCAGGTTGTTGACGATGTGCAGCATGGCGATCGTCACGATGAAGGCGAGGTAGAACCAGTTCGCCACATAGATGTGGGGTTCCTTGCGCTTCAGCAGCGTGCCGAAGAAGACGAGGAAATAGGCCACCCACACGGCGGTGAGCCAGAGATCCACATACCATTCGGGCTCGGCATATTCGCGCCCGTTGGTGACGCCGAGGAGATAGCCCGTGGCGGCCAGCACGATGAACAGCTGGTAGCCCCAGAACACGAACCAGGCGAGGTTGCCCAGCGCCAGCCTGGTGCGGTTGGTGCGCTGGACCACATAAAAGGAGGTGGCGAGGAGCGCGTTGCCGCCGAAGGCGAAGACCACGGCAGAGGTGTGAAGGGGCCGGAGCCTGCCGAAGTTGAACCACTCGAGATCGGGGTTCCAGGCGGGGTAGGCCAGCTGCAGGGCGATGACCACACCGACGAGGAAGCCGACAACGCCCCAGAACACGGTGGCAAGCGCCCCCCAGCGGACCACATCGTCCATGTAGCCCGAGGTATCGGCAGCGGGCTGGCCGAAGCGGCGGGCCTTGACGATGATCGTCAGGATCGCGGCGGCGGCGAAGATGAACATGTGGATGGCGAAGGGCATGTCCTCCGCCTTGGCGCCCATGGTGATGGCAAGAACGGCAAGAACGGCCCAGAGCGCCATCATCGCCATGGCGCCACCTCCCGAGGGTGTCCTCCCTTGAACCAGTGTGTCAGCCCCCATCGGAGCCCCCTTTCTGAAGATAATCCGAGAGCAACGAATGCGTGCACCGGGAGAAGCGGGCATTGACCTGAATCAATCGGGGGCGGGGCGGGAGCCTTTCGCCGCAGGTGGCAGCGTGGCGTGTGGCGCTGCCCCCGGGCTTGATTTGCCGGAACTTCAGGCGGATCATGCCCCCCGTGATCGGTGAATGGGGCATATTGGCCGCGGGCCTTCTCTATCTTGGCGCACTGTTCGCTGTCGCGACCTATGGCGACCGGATGGCGCTCAGGGGGAACGCGCGGAGCGGCAGGCCGCTGATCTATGCCCTGTCGATCGCGGTTTACTGCACGTCCTGGACCTATTTCGGCTCCGTCGGCATCGCCTCGCGCAGCGGGCTCGACTTCCTGCCCATCTATCTCGGGCCGATCCTGGTCTTCCTGCTGGGCTGGAAGCTGCTTGCGATGATCGCCCAGCTGACCAAGCGGCATAACATCGCCTCGATCGCCGACTTCCTCTCCGCGCGCTACGGCAAGAGCGAGGCGTTGGGCGCGCTCGTCGCGGTGATCGCGGTGATCGGGATCGTGCCCTATATCTCGATCCAGCTCAAGGCGGTGGCGGTGTCGCTGCAGGTGCTGGTCTCGGAGCCCGACTGGTCACGCGAGATCCTGCGGCCGTCGACCGGCCTCGACGGGCTGTCGCTGCTGGTCGTCGTCACCATGGGCGTGTTCGCCATCCTGTTCGGCACGCGGCACATCGACACGACTGAGCACCAGGACGGCATGATCCTGGCCATTGCGGTCGAATCGCTGGTCAAGCTGCTGGCCTTCGTGGCGGTGGGGGCCTTCGTGGTGTTCGGGCTGATGGGCGGCATCGGTCCCTTCCTGGAGCGCGCGGTGACGGATACCGCGACGGCCGGCTTCTTTGACGGCAGGCTGGACGGTGGCCAGTGGCTGACCATGACGCTGCTGGCGGCCTTCGCCATCATCCTGCTGCCGCGCCAGTTCCATGTGGCGGCGGTGGAGAATGCCAGCCGCGATGAAATCCGCCGCGCCGCCTGGCTGTTTCCGGCCTATCTGGTGGCCATCAACCTGTTCGTTATCCCGATCGCGGTGGCAGGGCTGCTGCTGCTGCCGCCCACGGCCGACGGCGACACCTTTGTGCTGGCGCTGCCGGTCCATGCGGGCAGCGCCACCTTCGCGCTGATCGCCTTCCTCGGCGGCCTTTCGGCCTCGACCGCCATGGTGATCGTCGAGTGCATCGCGCTCTCCATCATGGTGTGCAACAACCTCGTCGTGCCCTTGCTGCTGCGCCGCCAGGTGGAGCGCGCCACCGTGCACAAGGACATGGGCGGCACGCTGATCCTCATCCGCCGCCTCGCCATCATCATGGTGCTGGCACTCGCCTATGCCTATTACCTGATGATCAGCACGTCCTCCGCGCTGGCGCAGGTGGGGCTCTTGTCATTCGCCGCCGTGGCGCAGTTTGCGCCCGCCTTCTTCATCGGGCTGGTGTGGAAGCGTGCCACCGCGCGCGGCGCCATGTGGGGCATTTCGGCGGGGTTCCTCGTCTGGTTCTACACGCTGATGCTGCCCGCCTTCGCGGATGCTGGCTGGATCGGCCGGGGCTTCATCGACGAGGGCCTGTTCGGCATCGGCGTGCTCAAGGCGCGCATGCTGTTCGCCATGGAATTCAATCCGCTGACGCATGGCGTATTCTGGAGCCTGCTCGCCAATGTGGCGGCCTATGTGGCAGGCTCGCTGATGCGCCAGCCCACCCCCATCGAGCGGGTGCAGGCGGCGCAATTCGTGGCCCGCGATTTCCAGCCAGGCTCCGGCACCGGCTTTAAGCTGTGGCGCACCGCGGTGACGGCGGACCGGCTGGAGGACACGGTCGCGCGCTATATCGGTGCTGACCGGGCACGCGCCGCTTTTGAAGGTTTCCGCGCCCAGCAGGGCCACATCGGAACCAATCCGGTCAAGGGCAGCGAGGCCGATGTGCGCCTCATCCGCTTCGCGGAGCACCTGCTGGCGAGTGCTGTTGGCGTTGCCTCCGCGCGCCTCGTCATCGCGCTGATGCTGGAGCGCCACTCGAGCCATGCGCGCGGCGCCATGCGGCTGCTCGACGACGCCTCCGCCGCGATCCAGCACAACCGCGACCTGCTGCAGTCGGCGATCGACAACGTGGACCAGGGGCTTGCCGTGTTCGAGCCGGGCATGACGCTGATCTGCTGGAACTCGACGCTGCAGACGTTCCTGGGTCTGGGCAGCGACCTCAACCGGGTGGGAACGCCCATCACCGAGGTGCTCGACGCCTTCCTCGCGCACACCGCAAGCGGCAGGACAGCCGCCGAAGACCGCGTGCGCAGGATCGCGCTGACGCATGAGGTGTTCCGCGAGCGGCGCATGGATACGGGTCAGGTCTTCGAATTCCGCTCCAGCCCCATGCCGGACGGCGGCGTGGTCGTGACCGTGATCGATGCGACCGAGAGCGTGCTGGCCGCAGAAGAACTGCAGCGCGTGAACGAATCGCTCGAACGCCGGGTGACGGAGCGCACGGCGGAACTGACACGGCTGAACGGGGAACTGGCCACCGCCAAGGCCGAGGCAGATGCCGCCAACCTCTCGAAGACCCGCTTCATCGCGGCGGCCAGCCACGACATCCTGCAGCCCTTGAACGCGGCGCGGCTGTTCACCTCGACACTCGTTGAGCGCATGAAGCGCTCGAAAGATGGCGAACTGGTCAGGAATGTCGATTCATCGCTTGAGGCGGTGGAGGAGATCCTCTCGGCACTCCTCGACATCTCGCGCCTTGACGCGGGCGCCATGAAGGCGGAGGTGCAGCCCTTCCGGATCGGCGACATCCTGCAGGCGCTGGCGCTGGAGTTTGGCCCCGCGGCGCGCAAGAAGGGGCTGAAGTTCACCGTGGTGGGATCAAGCCTCATCCTCAACACGGACCGCAAGCTCCTGCGCCGCGTGCTGCAGAACTTCGTGTCGAACGCCATCAAATACACGCGCGAAGGCCGCGTGCTGATGGGCTGCCGCCGCCGCGGCAACATGATCCGCATCGAGGTGCACGACTCGGGGCCGGGCATTCCCCAGTCCAAGCTCGGCGTGATCTTCCAGGAGTTCCAGCGCCTCCACACCGACGGCGACGGGACCTCGGGGCTGGGGCTCGGCCTATCCATCGTCGAGCGCATGGCCAAGGTGCTGGAGGCGCCGGTGCATGTGAACTCGACACCAGGCCGGGGATCGGCCTTCGCCATCGACATTCCGCTGGCGGAGGGCGTGAAACCGGCCATGGTGGCACGTCGCCGCAAGGTGCAGCCGCCCGCCCTCGCCGGCACCTTCCGCGTGCTGGTGATCGACAATGAGCGTCCGATCCTCGAGGGCATGCAGCTTCTCCTCAGTGGATGGGGCAACATCGTCCAGACGGCGACGGGCCTCGACCAGGCGCTCGAGGCGCTGGCCGCGGCAGACGGCAAGATCGACATGATCCTCGCCGACTACCACCTGAACAATGAGGATGGCATCACCGTCATCCGTACACTGAGGACAAGGGCGAGGCGGCCCATTCCCGCCGTGCTGATCACGGCTGACCGTACGCCGGCTGTCGCCGACTTGGCGGTTGCGCATGACGTGCATTTGTTGAGAAAGCCGCTGAAGCCCGCGGCATTGCGGGCGGCCATGTCGCATGTGGCGGTGAGGGCTGAAGTGCAGGTGTAGCTTTTTGATTTCCGTCATCCCGGCGCAAGCCGGGATCCAGCTTTCCGTCCGCGCGGTTGCCGCCCCAAGCTGGATTCCGGCTTTCGCCGGAATGACGGATTGATGGGTTGAGGGCGGTGCCGCATGTGGTGGTGAGGGCCGAAGTGCAGGTGTCACTTTTTGATTGCCGTCATCCCGGCGAAAGCCGGGATCCAGCTTTCCGTCCGTGCAGTTGCCGCCGGAAGTTGGATTCCGGCTTTCGCCGGAATGACGGATTGATGGGTCGAGGTCGGTGCCGCATGTGGTGGTGAGGGCCGAAGTGCAGGTGTCACTTTTTGATTGGCGTCATCCCGGCGAAAGCCGGGATCCAGCTTTCCGTCCGCGCGGTTGGTGCCCGAAGCTGGATTCCGGCTTGCGCCGGAATGACGGATTGATGGCTCGAGGGCGGTGCCGCTCCTCAGTGCTCCGCCTGAACGCCGTCGATGCGGCTGGCGGCGATCACCGCCTGGGTGCGGCTTGAGACGTTGAGTTTCTGAAGGATGGCCGAGACATGGGCCTTGATGGTGGCCTCTGAGACATTCAGCTCATAGGCGATCTGCTTGTTGAGGAGGCCCTCCTTCAGCATCATCAGGACGCGGATCTGCTGGGCGGTCAGCGTGGCGACGCGCCGTGCGATGTCTTCGCCTTCCTTGTCGGCGGTGGAGGGCTGGGCATAGCCGTCGGGCGCCCAGATGTCGCCCTTGAGCACCGTATTCACGGCGGCGATGATGGTCTCGATCCCTGAGGTCTTCGGGATGAAGCCCGCGGCATTGAGGTTCAGCGCCTTCTGGACGAGGCCGTGGTCGTCGGCTGCGGTGATGATCACGACGGGGACGTTGGGATATTGCGCGCGGAGATAGATGAGGCCCGAAAGGCCTTGCACGCCCGGCATGCGCAGGTCGAGCAGGATGAGGTCGTAATCGTCCTCCTTGCCGAGGATCGCGGTGGCGGCGTCGAGCGAAGCAGCGAGTGACACCGACGCGTTTGCGACCCCGCCGGAGATGGCCTGTTTCAGCGCCTCGCGGAACAGAGGGTGGTCGTCAACGATCAGAATCCGGGTTGCCCCCATGGTTTTCAGCTCCTCCCAAGCCTTGCTGCCGTCAGGTCTGTTCGATTGCCTGGACTTTTGCCGATTCGAGCGACTTCTTGCGGTCGAGGAAGGTGCGGCGCATCCAGGGCACGTCGGGGGCGTCCCAGTTGGGCGGGATGCCGACGACCATGTCGAAGAAGGCGATGGCGTTGGCCGGGTTCTCGGCCGCATTCTCCCGGAAGGAATCCCAGAAGCGGGGATCGTCCGCGACACCTGATTCGCTGGGCTCGGCATCGCCCATCTCACCCAGGACGGCGGCGGCGACCGACAGGCAGAAGCTGGTGTAGGCATAGCCTTCCGGCCAGCGCTTCAGCCGGTGGTCGATGGTTTCGGGGAGGGCTGGAAGGCCCAGTTCAGCGGGCACGATGGCGGTGATGGGGCGGGAGGAGAGAAGCTCCTTCAACATCATGCCGGCGGCAAAGAGGGTGAAGTCGCGGCGGTCCGCGTCGGCCAGGTGCTTGGTCTGGTCGAAGGCCTGCCGCCAGCGCGAGAAGGCTTCCGCCAGCGCCGCATGGTCGACCTCCGCCGCCAGCCCGGTGCCCTTGAACAGGAGCTCGATATTTTTCTCGAAGCTCCACAGGATGGTGCGGAAGCGGCGCGCCTCGTGGGCGAGGTCGTCAACCTTGCGGACTTCGGGTTTGAGGGGCGTCAGCATGGTCACATTGTAGCCCTGCCGGGGTTGCAATCAACGCGGAAATGCCACCGGGTCCGAAAGGGTTGCAAATCAACGCAATTCGGGGCCAGAAGAGGCCAGCAACAGGGATTTGCCAATGCCGTCGTCGATGTCGAGTGACCTAAAGTCAGGCTCGCTGGTCTACCATTCGGAACCCAAGCCCGGAAAGCTTGAAATCCGCGCCACCAAGCCGCTCGGCAACCAGCGCGACATGGCGCTGGCCTATTCGCCGGGGGTGGCCGCCGTCTCCGAGGCGATCCACGCCGACCCGGCACTCGTCTCGAAATACACGAGCCGGGCCAACCTCGTGGGCGTGGTCACCAATGGCACGGCGGTGCTGGGGCTGGGCAACATCGGGCCGCTGGCGGCGAAGCCGGTGATGGAGGGCAAGGCCGTGCTCTTCAAGAAGTTCGCCGACATCGACGTCTTCGACATCGAGGTGGCGGAAACCTCGGTCGAAGGCATGGTGCGCACGGTGGCCGCCCTCGAACCCACTTTCGGCGGCATCAACCTCGAGGACATCAAGGCGCCCGAGTGCTTCGAGATCGAGGAGCAGCTCCGCAAGCGCATGAACATTCCGGTCTTCCACGACGACCAGCACGGCACCGCCGTGATCGTGGCCGCCGCGGTGACCAATGCGCTGATGCTGGCGGGCAAGGACATTTCCAGGGTCAAGATCGTGGCCAGCGGTGCCGGGGCTGCAGCACTTGCCTGCCTCAACCAGCTCGTCAGCCTTGGGGCGGATGCCGCCAACATCTGGGTCACCGACCTTGAAGGCGTGGTCTACAAGGGCCGCGAAAAGCTGATGGACCGCTGGAAGGCGGTCTTCGCACAGGATACGCCGGCACGCAGTCTCGCGGAGGTGATGGCGGGGGCTGACATTTTCCTCGGCTTGTCAGCCGGTGGCGTGCTGAAGCCGGAGCTTCTGAAGCAGATGGCGCCCGGCCCGCTGATCCTGGCGCTGGCCAACCCGACGCCTGAGATCATGCCGGAGGAGGCGACCGCCATCCGGCCGGACGCCATGATCTGCACCGGGCGCTCCGACTACCCGAACCAGGTCAACAACGTGCTTTGCTTCCCCTACATCTTCCGCGGCGCCCTCGACGTGGGCGCCTCGACCATCAACGAGGAGATGAAGCGCGCGGCCGTCAACGCCATCGCGGGGCTTGCCCGCGAGACGCCGTCGGACGTTGTGGCGCGCGCCTATGGCGGCGAGGCGCGGCTGTTCGGCAAGGACTCCCTCATCCCCGCGCCCTTCGACCCGCGGTTGATCCTGCGCGTGGCGCCCGCCGTGGCGAAGGCCGCGATGGAGAGCGGGGTCGCCACGCGGCCCATCGCCGACCTTGAGGCCTATGCCGAGCGGCTGCAGCGCTTCGTGTTCCGCTCGGGCTTCGTGATGCGGCAGATCTTCGCCGCAGCGAAGAAGGACCCGAAGCGCGTCATCTATGCGGACGGCGAGGACGAGCGCGTGCTGCGCGCGGCGGAAGTGGTGCTGGAGGAGGGGATCGCGAAGCCCATCCTGATCGGCCGCCCGGCGGTGATCGAGACCAGGCTCAAGCGCTATGGCCTCACCATCCGGCCGGGCCGCGACTTCGACATCGTGAACCCGGAGGACGACCCGCGCTACCGCGACTATGTGGCAAGCTATGTGGAGATCGCCGGCCGGCGCGGCATCACGCCGGATGCGGCGCGCAGCCTGGTGCGCACCTCGACCACTGTCATCGCAGCGCTGGCGCTGCGGCGCGGCGAGGCAGATGCGATGATCTGCGGCCTCGAGGGGCGCTTCCGCGGCAAGCTCAGGCACATCCGCGACATCATCGGGCTGGCGCCCGGGGCGCGCGAATTTGCGGCAATGAGCCTGATGATCACCTCGCGCGGCGTCGTGTTCCTGACCGACACGCATGTGCAGGCCGAGCCTTCCGCAGAAGCGATGGCCGACACGGTGCTGATGTGCGCCGCCCATGTGCAGCGCTTCGGCATGACCCCCAAGGTGGCGCTCGTTGCGCATTCGGACTTCGGCGACTTCGACACGCCGGTGACGATGCGGATGCGCGCAGCACTGGCCATGATCCACGCCCGGGCGCCCGAACTCGAGATCGACGGCGAGATGCAGGCCGATACGGCGCTGATCGAGGCGGTGCGCCAGCGCAAGCTGCCGTCCTCCACCCTCAAGGGCGAGGCGAACCTGCTGGTCATGCCGGGCTTGACCTC
>NZ_JBIICB010000131.1:0-11034 GCF_044239095.1 Aestuariivirga sp.
AACGCCTCCAGTCCCAAACCCTTCGCATGGAAAGCCAACCCTGGCGATATCATCGCAGCTCGGAACCGTGGGTTCCAAACGTTGGAGTCAATCCACTAGGTTAGACCTGGCATTTGCTCTACGTGCCTGAAGTCTCCTTGGCGTAGCGGTAACGGAAGGTGCAGCAGGGTGCACCCTCCATGATCGTCTGCTTGCGCTCCAGCGTGATGTTCGGGTCATAGCCCTGGCAGAACGTGCCGTCCCGGTTGCAGGACAGGAGATGGCCGATCTTGCCTAATCCCATTTCCTTGTAGGATTCGGCATAGCGGCAGCGGGTGATGTCGAAGTCGAATGTCTCGTCATCCGCCTTGAGGACCTTCATCTCGAGCGCGCCGTCGGCCGTCCACAGCTCATAGAGCTTGATGAAATCGGCCATGGAGGTGGTTCCGGCCTTTTGCGCGAAGTACTTGCCCTCGGCGATCGCCGCCTTGCGGATGGCGGCGTCGAGGATGGCATTGGCCTTCTCCTCGCCCAGCTGTTCCACCATCTCGGCGTGGATGGGACCGATGACCTGCGCCTGCAGCTTGCGCTTGGTGAGGGTCGGGATCTCGCTCATCACGTATAGACCTTGATGATGCCGAGGAAATCGGCGGCCTTCAGGCTGGCGCCGCCGACGAGTGCGCCATTGACGTGGGGCTGGCCCATGAGCTCTGCCGCGTTCGACGCCTTGACCGAGCCGCCATAGAGGATGCGGGTCTGGACCCCCTCCCCGCCCATCAGCTGGCCCAGCTCCTTGCGGATCAGGGCATGGACCTCGGCCACCTCGGCGGTTGTCGGCGTGAGGCCGGTGCCGATGGCCCATACGGGCTCATAGGCGATCACGGTATTGGCGGCGGTCGATCCTTCGGGGAGCGAGGCCTTCAGCTGCCCGGCGACGACGTCAAGCGTCCTGCCCGCCTTGCGCTCTTCCAGCGTCTCGCCGATGCAGATGATGGCGATAAGGCCCGCGCGCTGGGCGGCCCTGGCCTTGCGGGCCACCATGTCATCCGTCTCGCCATGGTTGGTGCGGCGCTCGGAATGGCCGACGATGACGGCCGAGCAGCCTGCCTCCTTCAGCATCTCGGCGGAGACGTCGCCGGTATGGGCGCCAGCCGGGTTCCAGTGGCAGTCCTGCCCGCCGACCTTGATCCGCGTGCCCTTGAGGACGGACTTCACCCGCCTGAGGATGACGGCCGGCGGGCAGACCATGACATCCGCCTTCAGCTTCACATCCTTCAGCATGGCGGCGAGGAGCCGCGGCTCCTTCAGCATGGCCACGCTGCCGTTCATCTTCCAGTTCCCGGCGACCAGCGCCCGCGGCCCCTCACTTGCCATTATTTTGCTCCCCAAGTGCTTGAAAATAGCCTCTTAGCAGACGCATACCGCACTTGCGAGGGGGTGATGGCCTACCTATAGTGCGCCGCGCCCTCAACCGGGCATAATGTGAAAGGGACGACTCCCCATGATGGAATCCATGCGCAATGCCGCCAAGGGCTGGGTGGCGAAGGTCCTGATCGGCCTTCTTGCCTTGAGCTTCGGCGTGTGGGGCATCGCAGACGTGTTCAGGGGCAGCGCCACCGGCGCTCTGGCAACCGTCGGCAAGCAGGAGATCGCGCCCGAGCAGTTCAGCAACGCGTTCCGCGAATATCTCCAGAACTATGCCCGCCAGACCGGGCGCGGCATCACGCCGGAGGAGGCCCGCGCACTCGGCATCGACAAGGCGATTCTCGACAATCTTCTGCAGTCGGCCGCCCTTGACCACCAGGCGGGCAAGCTCAACCTCGGCGTATCCAGCACCTATCTGGCGCAGGAAGTGATGCTCAAGCCCGGCTTCCTGGACGCCGCCGGCAAGTTCGACGCTGGACGCTTCAAGATGCTTCTGGAGCAGAACGGCCTGAACGAGCAGGCCTTCTTCGCCGGCGAGCGCCAGAGGCTGCTGCGCGAGGCGCTGGTCGGGACCGCCACCGCCGATATGCCGGTGAACCGCGGCCTGCTCGAGGCGCAGTACCGCTTCGACAACGAACAGCGCGATGCGCGCTACTTCATCGTCACCGCGCAGGACAGCGAAGTGGCGGCTCCGTCCGAAGACGAGATCAAAAAGGAATACGAGGCCAACCCAACCGCCTACACAGCGCCCGAATACCGGGTGATCGCGACGATGAAGGTGGAACCCGCCGACATCGCCAGCAAGGTGACGCTGACCGAGGAAGACATTGCTGAAGGCTTCGAGAAGTATCAGCGCGATTATTTCACGCCTGAGAAGCGCACCGTCCTGCAGATTTCCTTCCCCAGCCTCGAGGAGGCCCAGGCCGGGCAGCAGAAGCTGGCCGCGGGCACGGATTTCATGGCGCTCGCCAAGGAGCTTGGCTTCACCGAGCAGGATGTGACCTTCGCCGACAAGGCGAAGACGGACTTCATCGATGCCGCCATCGCCGAGGCGGCCTTTGGCTTGGCCCAAGGGCAGGTCAGCGAACCCGTGAAGGGCACGCTGGCAACTGTGCTCGTGAAGGCGGAGCAGATCACGCCGGAGAAGCAGTCGAGCCTGGACGAGGTCCGCGCCGAACTGACGGAACGCCTGAAGCTCCAGCGCGCAAGCGAGGAGATCCAGTCGATCTATGACGCGGTCGAGGATGCCCGCGCGGAGCAGTCGCCTTTCGAGGATATTGCTGCGAAGACCGGCCTTCCCTTCCAGCTCATATCCGCCGTCGACAGCCAGGGTAACGGCAAGGACGGCAAGCCCGTGCCCATGCCCGCGGCACAGGAACTGGTGAAGGCGGCCTTCGCCAGTGACGTGGGCGTTGAGAACGACGCGCTCTCCCTCGACAACGGCTATGTCTGGTACGAAGTGCGTGAGGTCATTCCCTCGGCACTGCGGCCCTTCGAGGAGGTGAAGGCGCAAGCCAGCGCCGCCGTCACCGCTGCCAAGCTGCGGACGCTCGCGCAGGATAAGGCGAAGGCGCTGGTCGAGCGTGCGAAGTCTGGCGCCAAGCTCGACGAACTCGCCACCGAAGCGGCCGCCGAGGTCAAGACCGCCCAGGGCCTGCGCCGCGCCGAGCGCAGTGACAGCTTCAGCCCTGACGCCATTGCCGCCCTGTTTGCGACGCCTGAGACTGGATTCGCCTATGCACTCGAACCTGACGGGCGCAGTGCCAGGATCATGCAGTCGCAGCCAGTCCTGCTGCCGGCCTTCGTCGCAGGCTCAGCCGAGGCAAAGCAGATCAGCGATGCGCTCAAGGGCCAGGTCGCCGACAATGTGTTGACCGCCTATATCGCAGCCCTGGAGAAGGAAGCGGGTGTCACGGTGAACGAGGCGGTCTGGCAGAACATCTCGGGACAACAGACCAACTGAACCGATCCCCAGATGCTTTTGCCGGACCAGCAATGATCATCGCTCCCGACTACGACAGTTTCGCCCGCGCCTATGACCTTGGGGAACCGCAGGTTCTCTCGACACGGCTCGTCGCTGACCTCGAGACGCCGGTTTCCGCCAAGCTGAAGCTTGCGCGCAATGCGCGCTATTCGTTTCTGCTGGAATCGGTAGAGGGTGGCGCCGTGCGCGGGCGCTATTCCATCATCGGCCTCAACCCGGATCTGATCTGGAAGGTCGAAGGGGGTAAGGCCTCGCTCAACCGCATGGCGGGCACGGATCCGCAGGGGCCGTTCGAGGACACGGGGCTTCCCCCCCTTCAGTCGCTGCGCGCGTTGCTGGCCGAAAGCCGCATCAGCCTGCCTGAGGGTTCCCCGCCCATGGCGGCAGGCGTCTTCGGCTATATGGGCTATGACATGGTCCGCCTGATGGAGGACCTGCCAGAGCCAAATCCGGATACGCTGGGCCTTCCCGATGCCGTGCTGATCCGCCCCACCATCATGGCGATCTTCGACAGCGTGAAGGACGAGGTCACCGTCACCTCTCCGGTCTACCCCGGCGCGGGCGTAACCGCGCGGGCCGCCTATGTGCGGGCACAGGAGCGGATCAGCGAAGTGGTCGACGCGCTCGACCGGCCGCTTGACCACCGGGCCCTGAAGGAGGCCGACGTCTCGCCCATCGGCACCCCGCGCTCCAACACCTCGCCTGAGGAATACAAGGCGATGGTGCTGAAGGCGAAGGAGCATATTGCGGCGGGCGACATCTTCCAGGTGGTGCTGTCACAGCGTTTCGAGACGGAGTTCACGCTGCCGCCCTTCGCGCTCTACCGCTCGCTGCGGCGGGTGAACCCCTCGCCCTTCCTTTATTACCTCGACTTCGACAGCTTCTCGGTCATCGGCTCCAGCCCGGAAATCCTGGTGCGCGTGCGCGACGGCAAAGTATCCATCCGCCCCATCGCCGGAACGCGCCGCCGCGGCGCCACACCTGCGGAGGACCGCGCACTGGCGGAGGAGCTCCTTGCCGACCCCAAGGAGCGCGCCGAGCATCTGATGCTGCTGGACCTCGGGCGCAACGACGTGGGCCGCGTCGCCGACATCGGCTCGATCAAGGTCACCGACCAGTTCATCCTCGAATATTACAGCCAGGTGATGCACATCGTGTCCAACGTCGAGGGAAAACTCTCGAGCAAGCATGACACCATCGATGCGCTGGTCGCAGGCTTTCCGGCCGGCACCGTGTCGGGTGCGCCCAAGGTCAGGGCGATGGAAATCATCGATGAATTCGAGAAGAGCAAGCGCGGCGTCTATGCGGGCTGTGTGGGGTATTTCTCGGCGGATGGCGAGATGGACACCTGCATCGTGCTGCGCACGGCCATCGTCAAGGATGGCAAGATGTATGTGCAGGCAGGTGCCGGTGTGGTAGCCGACTCGATCCCCGAGGCTGAGCACCAGGAGTGTGTGAACAAGGCCAAGGCGCTGTTCCGCGCGGCGGAGGAAGCGGTGCGCTTCGCGGGCCGCGCCGGGAGGGCGCAATGATCATCCTCATCGATAACTACGACAGCTTCACCTATAATCTTTACCATTTCCTCGGCGATGTTGGCGCGGAGACCGTGGTGCACCGGAACGACAAGATCAGCGTCGGACAGGTGATCTCGGCCAGGCCTGAGGCCATCGTGATCTCGCCCGGCCCTGGCACGCCCAATGAGGCGGGCATCTGCCTCGAACTGATCGAGAAGGCGTCCGAGACCATTCCGGTCTTCGGCGTTTGCCTCGGCCTTCAGTCGATGGGGCAATGCTTCGGCGGCAAGGTGATCCGCGCGCCCGCCCAGATGCATGGCAAGACGAGCAAGATCCACCACACGGGCAAGGGCGTGTTCGAGGGCCTGCCGCAGGATTTTACCGCAACGCGCTATCACTCCCTCATCGTCGAGCGGGAGAGTCTGCCGGAGTGTTTCGAGGTCACGGCGGAAACTGACGGGCTCATCATGGGCCTGCAGCACAAGACACGGAATGTGCATGGCGTGCAGTTCCACCCGGAGTCCATCGCCTCCGAGCATGGGCACAAGATCCTCAGGAACTTTCTGAACCTGGCGAGGGCTGGCTGATGGCTGATCTGAAACCGCTCATCGGCAAGGTTGCCGCTGGAACGCCCCTCACCCGGGCCGAAGCGCGCGAGGCCTTCGGCGTGATGATGTCGGGCGATGCGACGCCGTCGCAGATCGGCGGCTTCCTCATGGCGCTCAGGGTGCGTGGCGAGACGGTGGACGAGATCACCGGCGCTGTTGAAATCATGCGCGAGAAGATGCTGCGCGTTGCTGCGCCAGCCGATGCGATCGACATCGTCGGCACCGGGGGAGATGCCTCCGGCTCCTACAACATCTCGACTTGTGCGGCCTTCGTGGCGGCGGGCGCCGGTCTCAAGGTCGCCAAGCACGGCAACCGTGCGCTGTCATCGAAATCCGGTGCGGCGGATGTGCTGATGGCGCTCGGCGTCAAGCTGGACATCGGGCCCGAGCGGATTTCGGACTGCATCGGCCAGGCGGGCGTGGGCTTCATGTTCGCGCCGTCGCATCATTCCTCCATGAAGCATGTGGGCCCCTCGCGCGTGGAACTCGGCACGCGCACGATCTTCAACCTGCTGGGCCCCCTCTCCAACCCTGCGGGTGCGCGGCGGCAGGTGACGGGCGTCTTCTCGCGCCAGTGGGTGGAGCCCCTGGCGCATGTGCTGAAGAACCTGGGCAGCGAGGCCTGCTGGATCTGCCATGGCGAGGGCGGCATGGACGAGATCGTGCCGACGGGCACGACGTGGATTTCCGAGTTGAAGGACGGACAGGTCACCAGCTTCGAGATCACGCCGGAGGCCGTGGGCCTCAAGCGCTCCTCCTTCGCGGAACTGAAAGGCGGCGAAGCAGCACAGAATGCCGATGCGCTGCGTCATGTGCTGGCGGGCAAGCCTTCCGCCTTCCGTGATGCCGCGGTCATGACGGCAGGTGCGGCCCTCGTGGTGGCGGGCAAGGCTGCGGACCTGACGCAGGGTGTTTCTGCCGCACAGACGGCAATCGACAGTGGTGCGGCGGAAGCAGCGCTCGCCACGCTGGTGAAGGTATCGAATTCCTGATGGCGACCATCCTCGACAAGATCGCGGCCTATAAGCGGGACGAAGTGGCCAAGGCCAAGACGCAGCTATCGCTCTCGGCACTCGAAGCCCAGGCGAAGGCGGCACCGCCCGTGCGCGGGTTTGCGAAGGCGCTCGACGCCAGGGCGGCGGCGGGCCAATGGGGCCTCATCGCCGAGATCAAGAAGGCGAGCCCGTCCAAGGGACTGATCCGCGCCGATTTCGACCCGCCGTCACTCGCCAAGGCCTATGAGGCGGGTGGTGCGGCCTGTCTTTCGGTGCTGACCGATACGCCCTCCTTCCAGGGCGCGCCGGACTTCCTGACCGCCTCGCGCGGGGCCTGTACGCTTCCCGCACTGCGCAAGGATTTCATGCTGGACACCTGGCAGGTGGCGGAAGCGCGCGCCTGGGGCGGTGACTGCATCCTGCTCATCATGGCGATGATCGATGATGCGCTCGCCGCCGAACTCGAATCCGCCGCGGAGCATTGGGGCCTCGACGTGCTGATCGAGGTTCATGACGAGGACGAGCTGGCGCGCGCGCTGAAGCTCCGCTCACGGATGATCGGCATCAACAACCGCAACCTCCACACCTTCGAGACGACACTGGCGACAACCGAGCGCCTGGCGCCGATGATCCCCAAGGACCGGATGATTGTTGGGGAAAGCGGGCTGTTCACCCCGTCTGACCTGGCGCGGCTTGCCGGGGTGGGCGTCAACGCCTTCCTCATCGGCGAGAGCCTGATGCGGCAGCAGGACGTTGCCGCCGCGACCCGTGCTATCCTGACGAAGCCATGAGCAAGCTCACCCACCTCGATTCCTCCGGCAATGCCCATATGGTGGACGTGTCAGACAAGACCGTGACCAGCCGCAGTGCGACGGCGAAGGCCGTGGTCGAGATGCTACCGGAGACACTGAGCCTCATTCTTGAAGGCAAGGCGAAGAAGGGCGATGTGATCGCCACGGCGCGCATCGCCGGCATCATGGCGGCAAAGAAGACGCATGAGCTGATCCCGCTCTGCCACCCGCTGATGATCACCAAGGTGACGGTGGATTTCACGCCCGATGAGGCGGCTTCGGCAATCGAGGTTTCGGCCACGGTGAAGGTCGAGGGGAAGACGGGTGTCGAGATGGAGGCGCTCACTGCCTGCTCGGTTGCCTGCCTGACGCTCTATGACATGTGCAAGGCCGTGGACCGGGGCATGAAGATCACCAATCTGAGGCTCGTCGAAAAGGCGGGCGGAAAATCCGGCCACTTCACCGCGGAGTGAACTGAAATGGCGCTGCTGCCCGTCGAGGACGCCCGTGACCGCATCCTGAAGGGCGTGAAGCCGCTTCAGATCGAAGCCGTCGTGCTGGACAAGGCGCTCGGCCGCGTGCTGGCAAAGCCACTGAAGGCGATGCGTGACCAGCCGCCTTTCGACGGCTCCGCCATGGACGGCTATGCGGTGATCGCTGCCGATCTTGCGGCAACACCGGTAACGCTGAAGCTCGCAGGCACCTCCGCCGCCGGCCATGGCTTCAAGGGCAAAGTGGCGAAGGGCCACTGCGTGCGCATCTTCACGGGTGCCCCAATGCCCAGGGGCGCGGATGCTGTCCTGATCCAGGAAAACACCGAGGCGAAAGGCGGCATGGTCACGGCCCTGCAGCCTGTGAAACCGCAGCAGAATGTGCGCGCCGCAGGCCTCGACTTCCGCCGGGGCGATGGGCTGCTGCCGGCAGGCTTGCGCCTCAACGCCCGCGACATCGGTTTGGCCGCAGCGGCAAATGCAGCAGCGCTTTCCGTGCGCCGCCGCCCGCTGGTGGCGCTGATCGCCACGGGCGACGAGCTGGTGCTGCCGGGGCAGCGGCCCGCCGCTGACCAGATCGTCTCCTCCAACAGCCACGCGCTGGCCGCCATGGCGGCCCTTCTCGGTGCGGAGGTGGTGAACTTCGGCATCGTGGCCGACAGTCTCAAGGCCACAGAACGCGCCATCGCCAAGGCAGCCAGGGCGGACATTCTCGTGACCACCGGCGGCGCCTCCGTGGGTGACCATGACTATGTGCAGGAGGCGCTCAGGAACTCTGGTGTGGCGATCGACTTCTGGAAGATCGCCATGCGGCCAGGCAAGCCCTTCATGTATGGCAGGCGCAAGGGGCAGCATGTGCTGGGGCTTCCCGGCAATCCCGTCTCGGCGCTGGTCTGCGCCCGGCTGTTCCTGAAGCCGCTGATCGAGGCGATGCTGGGTTTGCCCATGGCGGAGGATCTGGTGGAGGCGCGGCTCGGCGCGCCCATGAAGGCGAACGACCAGCGCCAGGATTATGTGCGCGCCACGCTCAGCGAGGACGCCGGCGGCGGGCGAATCGCCACGCCGTTCGACCGGCAGGATTCCTCCATGCAGCGCACCTTCCGCGAGGCCCAGGCGCTGATCGTGCGCCCGCCCCATGCACCGGCGGCAAGCCAGCATGACGTCGTAAAAATCTTACGCCTTGATTTCTAAACGATTACGGAATGTAAACACTTGCAGAACTAAATGGGTACGGATATCTGTGTTTTGGATTTGTTCCGATTCCGGACAACGAACATCGAGAGAACCGGCCAATGCTGACGCGGAAGCAACTTGAACTCCTCCTCTTCATAAACGAGCGGTTGAAGGAGGAAGGCGTGCCGCCCTCCTTCGAGGAAATGAAGGAAGCGCTCAATCTCCAGTCCAAGTCCGGCGTGCACCGTCTGATCGTGGCGCTGGAGGAACGTGGCTTCCTGCGCCGGATGCCAAACAGGGCGCGGGCGCTGGAAGTCGTCAAGCTGCCGGAGAGCCATTCGCCCAGCCTCACGGCCAAGAAGGCAACTGGATTCACGCCCAGCGTCATCCAGGGCAATCTCGGCCGGGTGAAGCCAATGTCCTCCAACCAGGATGGTGCGCCATCGGGCGCGATCATTCCCATGATGGGCCGCATCGCCGCGGGCGTGCCGATCTCGGCAATCCAGGACCACACCGCCAACATCACGGTTCCGCCTGAGATGCTGGGCGGCGGCGAGCACTTCGCGCTCGAGGTCAAGGGTGATTCGATGATCGATGCCGGCATCTTCGATGGCGACACGGTGATCATCCGCAAGGGCGACACGGCCCATAACGGCGATATCGTTGTGGCCCTCGTCGACGACGAGGAAGCAACCCTGAAGCGCCTGCGCCGCAAGGGCGATTCGGTGGCGCTGGAAGCGGCGAACACATCCTACGAAACGCGCATCTTCGGACCTGACCGGGTGCGGGTGCAGGGCCGTCTCATTGGCCTGATGCGGAAATATTGACCGGGGTGAGCACTGCACTTACTGCAGCACTTCCTGCACTTGGAGGCTTGGCGAAATTCGCCTAGAGCGGCGGGCGGTCAAATGGAATCCTTGTGACGGCTGATGTCTTCTCCCGCTCCTTCAGCGGGAGAAGAAGGGACCCGTTGCGGAACGCAACGGGGAGATGAGGGGAACAGGGTGCTGCATGCAATTCGGAGCCCCGCATTCCCTCACCTCCCCCAACTTCGTTGGGTCCCCTTCCTCTCCCGCGCCGCGGGAGAGGACGCTGGGCAAGCTGATCTCGGCTGACTGACCGGCGCTTTAGCGCGCGTTCCGACCAGGTGAAATCACCTGGTCGGAAAGAACTCGCGCAAGTTCAATGGCTTGAGCATGATCTTTTCGCAAAATTGGATTCCACTTTTGCGGATCATGCTCTAGATCAATTGCATGAGCATGACCCTATCGCAAAAGTGGTTTCCACTTTTGCGGGTCATGCTCTAACTTCCTGCAGTCTCGCTTTTTTTAAAGGAGTGCCTTGCCCATGAAACTCTACGGAGATCTGCTCTCGCCCTTCGTCCGCATGTCCATGGTCACCGCACACGAGGTGGGGCTGGGATCGCGCGTCGAGCACATCGTCGAGAACACCAACCCGGCGAAGGTCAACGAGCGGCTTGCGGCGCTCTCGCCCATCGGCAAGATTCCGATCCTCGAGACGGACCATGGTCATGGCGTTTATGATTCTCGCGTCATCATGGAGTATCTCTGCCATGTTGCGGGCAACACGGCCCTGATCCCCAATGACGGTGTGAAACGCTTCCGCGTGCTGACGCTGCAGGCACTGGGCCAGGGCATGGCGGATGCCGCCGTCGCCTACCGCTACGAAGTCGCCGCGCGCCCCAAGGGCCTGCAGTGGGAAGACTGGATGACGCGCGCGCTGGCGCGCATCCATGCCGCGCAGGATGACGTCGAGACCAACTGGATGGACAGCCTGTCCGAGATCAATGTGGGTTCGATCGCTGTCGGTGTTACACTCGCCTACATCGACTTCCGCATGCCGGACTTCGGCTGGCGCAACGGCCGGCCGAAGCTTGCGGCCTGGCATGAGGGCTTCTGCAAGCGCGACAGCATGATCAAGACGGTGATTCCGCCGCGGTGACTGCGGCAAGAGGTGCCTTGAAAGCGCAACCGCACAGGCCCAACCTCCGCCCATGACAGATTTTGACATGATCGTGGCGGGTGCTGGACCCGCTGGCCTGGCCGCCGCCTGC
>NZ_JBIICB010000132.1:0-11032 GCF_044239095.1 Aestuariivirga sp.
CAAGGTCCTCGATCGACTTGATGCCCGCTTCACCCAGAGCCACCATCATGGCGAGCGTCAGGCCTTCGATGTCCTTCAACTCGTCCAGCACGCCCAGTTCGACGCGGCGTGCATCGAGTTCGGCAGTCTCGCGATCCAGGAACTCACGGGCACGATTTTGCAGTTCTTCCGCCGTCTGCTCATCGAGACCCTCGATCGAGGCGATTTCACGGAGGTCGACGTAGGCCACTTCGTCCACAGTGGCAAAGCCCTCGGATGCGAGGAGCTGCGCCAAGGTCTCATCGACGTCGAGTGCGGAGACAAACAGCTCGGTCCGGGCTGCGAACTCCTTCTGCCGGCGTTCGGATTCCTCCGCCTCCGTCATGATGTCGATGTCCCAGCCGGTAAGCTGGGAGGCCAGACGCACATTCTGCCCGCGCCGCCCGATGGCAAGCGAGAGCTGCTCGTCCGGCACCACCACTTCGATCCGTTCGGACTCTTCGTCGAGCACGACCTTGGTGACTTCGGCAGGCGCCAGCGCGTTCACCACGAAAGAGGCGACGTCCGGCGTCCACTGAATGATGTCGATCTTCTCGCCCTGGAGTTCATTCACGACGGCCTGCACCCGGCTGCCGCGCATGCCGACGCAGGCGCCAACGGGATCGATGGAGCCGTCTTTCGAGCGCACGGCGATCTTTGCCCGGCTGCCAGGATCGCGTGCAACGGCAACGACCTCGACGACACCGTCATAGATTTCCGGCACTTCCTGGCCAAACAGGCGGGCCATGAATTCGGGATGCGTCCTCGACAGGAAAATCTGCGGACCCCGCTGCTCGCGGCGCACGTCGTAGACATATGCACGTACACGATCGCCCGGGCGGAAGGTTTCACGCGGCAAGGACTCATCGCGGCGGACGATACCTTCCCCGCGGCCCAGATCCACGATCACGTTGCCATATTCCACCCGCTTCACCGCGCCATTCACGATCTCGCCGATGCGGTCCTTGAACTCGGCATACATCCGGTCGCGCTCAGCATCGCGCACCTTCTGGACGATCACCTGCTTGGCGTTCTGCGCTGCGATCCGGCCGAATTCGATGGGCGGCAGAGATTCGGCGATCTGGTCGCCGACATTGGCGGCAGGGTTCCTGCGCTGTGCCTCGGTGAGGCTGATCTGGGTGGCATCGTTCTCCACCTCCTCAACAACAAGCAGCAGGCGCTGCAAGCGTGTCTCACCGCTCTTGGGGTCTATCTCGGCCACGATCTCGTTCTCAGCACCGTAGCGCGCCTTGGCGGCCTTCTGGATCGCCTCTTCCATCGCATGCAGCACGACGGATTTATCGATCGACTTCTCGCGCGCCACAGCATCCGCGATCTGCAGGAGTTCGAGCCGGTTTGCGCTCACGCCATAGTCAGCCATTGTCTTCGCTCCTCTCTTGCGAAATCTGGTCTTCGTCGATCTCAGCGCCGTCGCCATAGCCCTTGGCGGGCAGGCGGCTCTTTGCGGCCTCGATCAACTGGTCGGTCAGAACAAGCTTGGCATCGGAAATGTCGGCGAATGGAACCCCGATCAAAAGAGGTTCCTTGGCAGCGCCTTCAGGGTTCTCGATGAAAAAACGTACCTCGCCCTCGTGGAAACCCTCGAGATTGCCCTTGAAACGCTTGCGGCCGGCCACGGGCACCGCCATCTCGATCTTGACCTCATGGCCTGCCCATGTCTCGAAATCCGATGCCCGGACGAGCGGACGGTCGATGCCGGGGGAAGAGACCTCGAGGTGGTAGCGGCTGGAGATCACATCCTCGACGTCGAGCAGGGGCGACAAGGCCCGGCTCACTGCCTCGCAATCGTCAATGGTGAATGTACCGTCCGGCCGTTCTGCCATGATCTGCAGCGTCGGCCCGCTCATTTTCACGCGCACGAGCCGGAAGCCCATATCGGCCAGAACAGGCTCGGCCAATGCCGCCACCCGCTGTGCTGGGCCCGTCTCGCGGGCAAGTCTGATCTCTGTTCCGGTCGTCATCGAAGCCCTTTCAGGCAACAAAAAAAGCGGGCCCCGGACCGGGACCCACTCGCGATTTCCACTTTCGTGGTTATGTGAGTGAACCTAAGTTGGACGGCATATAGTCTTTTCCGGCCCCGTCCGCAAGGGGTGGTGGTCAGAACCGCCGGAACCGCAGATAGCTGGACCCCCGCCCCTCTCGCCGGGCCTTGGCCTCGTAGCGGGTCCGGATCCAGTCCTCGAAGGGTTGGGTGGGATCACCTTCCTCGGCGAAGCCACCGCTTTCCTCGACATGGCGCCTTGTCCACGCGACATAATCCCCGATGTCACTGGCAAAAAGGAACAGGCCGCCGGGCTTCAGCACGCGGTGAAATTGCGAAAGGGTCTCCTGGCCCACGAAACGGCGCTTGTTGTGCCGGGTCTTGGGCCACGGATCGGGGTAGAGCAGATAGATGCGTTCCAAGCTCTCGCCGGGAAGCGCCTCGAGCAGGGGCCGGGCGTCACCGTCGTGAACTCTCACATTGGTGATCGCATTTTCCTCAAGAAGGGCAAGCAGCTTGGCCACGCCGTTGACGAATGGTTCCGCCCCGATGAAGGAGACATCGGGGTGAAGTGCCGCCTGATGGGCCAGGTGTTCCCCGCCGCCAAAGCCGACTTCCAGCCAGCGCCGCCCGGCCAGGCCTGAAACCGGCTCGTCCAGCGATAGCTTGAGATGGGGAAGCAACTGCTCCATCAGCCCAGAATGATGACGGCGCAAGGATTTCCCCTTGCGCCGCCCATAGAACTGGAAGCGTGTTTCGGTGCTGATCACTTCACCGCAGCTTTGAGCTTCTTCACGAGGTCGGTTCTCTCCCAGGAGAACCCGCCGTCCTTGTCCGCAGCGCGGCCGAAATGGCCATAGGCCGCGGTGCGCGCATAGATCGGCCGGTTGAGGTTGAGATGCGTGCGGATGCCGCGCGGGCTCAAGTCCATGACCTTTGACAAGGCCTTCTCGAGCTTGGCCTCCGCCACCTTGCCCGTGCCATGCGTGTCGACATAGATCGACAAGGGCTGCGCCACGCCGATCGCATAGGAAAGCTGAATGGTGCAGCGTTTCGCCAGACCCGCGGCCACTACATTCTTGGCAAGGTAGCGCGCAGCATAGGCAGCCGAACGGTCAACCTTGGTGGGGTCCTTGCCGGAAAAGGCGCCGCCGCCATGGGGTGCCGCACCGCCGTAGGTGTCGACGATGATCTTCCGTCCGGTCAACCCCGTGTCGCCGTCGGGTCCGCCAATGAAAAATTTGCCGGTCGGGTTCACGTGCCAGACAGTGTCCTCGGTGATCCAGCCCTTGGGCAACGCCTTCTTCACATAGGGCTTCACGATCTTGAGCACGTCCTTCGACGACAGGCTCTCGTCAAGGTGCTGGTGGGAGACGACGATCTGGCTGGCGCCGACGGGCTTGCCATTCCGGTAGATCACGCTCACCTGGCTCTTGGCATCAGGCCCCAGCGCCTTTTCCTTGCCACTGTGGCGGGCTTCTGCCAGCAATTTCAGTATTTTATGGGAGTAATGGAGCGGAGCCGGCATCAACTCCGGCGTCTCGTCGCAGGCATAGCCGAACATGATGCCCTGGTCGCCTGCACCCTCTTCCTTCTTCTCGCCCGCGGCATCCACGCCGGCTGCGATATCAGCCGACTGGCTATGGAGAAGGATGACGATCTTTGCGGTCTCCCAATGGAAGCCCGACTGCTCGTAGCCGATGTCCCTGATCGCCTTCCGGGCTGCCGCATCAATCTTGTTCTTGGTGACCGAGGCAGGTCCACGGGTCTCGCCCGCGATCACCACGTAATTCGTGGTCGCCAGTGTCTCGCATGCCACGCGCACAGACCAGGGATCGAAGCCCTGATCCAGAGCCTCCCGATAGAACAGGTCAACGATTTCGTCGGAAATCCGGTCGCAAACCTTGTCCGGATGACCCTCGGAAACCGATTCGCTGGTGAAGACAAAATTCTTGCGTGACATCTGGACTGGTGCCCCCCTTTACTCGGCAGTCGCGCTTTTTGGCAGCGTTGTGAACACTGGTCAAGCTGACTTGCCAGAGGGGCACCGTCCTGTGCCTACTCCTTGGTTTCCGCGATAACGCGGGCAATCGTGGAGATCAGCTTCCGCTTGTTGACGCTGTCAGCGTCACGGAAAGCCTTCGCCAGCGTCACGCCTTCAACGTTCATGAGGGCAGACAGCACTGCATCTTCCTCACGCGCCTCTCCAAGCCCGCCGTGCTCCTCGACGCCCGGCAGTTCCTCAAAGAAGAACTGAACGGGTACGCCCAGAATCTTGGCGGTAAAGTAGAGGCGGCTGGCGCTGATGCGGTTCGCACCCTTTTCGTACTTCTGCACCTGCTGGAATGTGATGCCCAGCAGTTCTCCCAGCTTTTCCTGGCTCATGCCAATAAGCTGCCGGCGCATGCGGATACGGCTACCAACATGCACGTCTACGAAGTTCGGATCGCGTCTTGTCATGTTTTCCTCAGACCTGATGCCCCCCGGTCTGACACCAGATGCTGAAGCGGAGCCGAATGTCATTGCTGCGGCCACAACGTCTGGAGTAGTTCCCGCATAATATACCTAATCCCTGCGCGCAATTGCTTTTCCCCTGAAACCGGGCCGCGCCCTGCAAAATTTGCAAAATGACGACTCGCGTCAGCGGCCACCCGTCAATTTCAGGATGATAGCACTACCTGATGTTGCGACAAGCAATAAAAGCAAAAGCCAGTCACCCCATCGGCCATAAGCGGTCGGGGCAATCGCCGCGGGAAGCAGCGAATCGATCACGCCCTCCTCCATCAGCGGCAGCCGATGAAGATAGCGGCCGTGCGAATCAATGACCGCAGATATCCCCGTGTTCGCGGCGCGGATGACGGGCAGACCCTGCTCGATGGCGCGGAGGCGGGACTGAGCCAGATGCTGCCATGGCCCGGTGGAGCGGCCGAACCATCCGTCATTGGTCACATTGACGATGATCTGCGGCCGGTCAGCCGGGTCGATGAGCCGGTCCGGAAAGATCACTTCGTAACACACGAGCAGCGCTGCCTTGAGGCCACCCGGCAGCAGAATGCTCACCGGTCCCTCTCCTGCGGTGAAATTGCCCGGGGTACGGACAACCTTGCGGAACCCGAGCGGCTCCAGGAGCCATGCAAGGGGCAGGAACTCACCACCCGGCACCAGCCGCCACTTGTCATAGCGCGCGGCGGGCTCGCCGTCGCCATCGAAGACGATGATGCTGTTGAAGACATCCGCGGCTTCCGCGCCATCGCGGTTGACGCGGATCGACCCCGTGACCAGCGCCGTGCGCCCGCCCAACATGGGCTGGAGTTCCGCTCTCGCCACCGGGCTCTCGTCGATCAGGAAGGGCACGGCCGATTCGGGCCAGACCAAAAGGGTAACTCCGCCAATGCCATCCGGCCTTTCCCCGGTGGCCATGGTGGATAGCTGCTTCAGTTGATCGAATATGGCTCGAGCGTGATCTTCCCGCCATTTCTGTTCCTGCGGCACGTTGGGTTGCACGATGCGGATCGCAACGCCCGCAACCATGTCTCCGGTTTCCGATGCCAACCGCATCTCACCCCATGCCCAAAATGCGGGCATGAGAAGGCCTATGCACATGGCTGCGAGCAGCTTGCCACGCGCCCGGTCCGATAACAGCACATAGGGGAGCGAAGCCCAGAGCACGATGACCACGGTCAATCCCGTCATGCCGATCAGCGAGGCGAGTTGTGTCAGTCCGCCCATGCCATCCGCCAGGAGCCCCGGCACCGCCCAGGGAAAGCCGGTGAACAGCCTGCCGCGCAACCATTCGGCGAGCCCAAGGGCTGCGGCAAAGGCCAGCACCAGGTCGAGGCCATCCGGGGAGAGCCGCTTCGCGGCCATGGCGGCAAGGCCCCAGTAGATGGCCATGCCGCCCGCCAGTGCACCCAGCATGAACGGCATCATCCAGAGATAGGTCTCCGCCTCGACCAGAAAGGCAAATCCGATCCAGTGGAAAGCCACTGCGAAGTAACCCAGCCCGAATAGCCACCCCGCCAGGAAGCTGCCACGCCAACTGGCGGATTTTCCTGATGCGAGCAGGGCAAGGAACAGCGGAAGCCCAACAAAGGCGAGAGGCCATGCGCCCAGCGGCGGCAGCCCGAGCGCCACCAGCGCACCTGCGGCAAGGCTTAAGGCACGGCGCGCCCAGGGACTGAGTTCCGCGATATGGTCAATCAATCGAATCATGCGGATACTGACTATAGGAGGAGGCCCCGATCTCTGATACGAATCGCTTGTTCAGGGAGAACCCATATGAATGACATGGCACCGGCACGGCCAGATGACGGCATGGTCCTGATCGAGCACCTGCCCTTTGAGACCGATGACGGGATTGCCAGCCGGGCCCGCCTTGGCCTGCTGGTACTCGCCACCGACTTCACGATTGAGCATGAATGGCGCGCAATCATGGCGGGGGTCCCGGGGGTCGCCCTTTATGAAAGCCG
Source organism: Aestuariivirga sp. (assembly GCF_044239095.1). Taxonomy (GTDB): domain Bacteria; phylum Pseudomonadota; class Alphaproteobacteria; order Rhizobiales; family Aestuariivirgaceae; genus Aestuariivirga. The sequence continues at coordinate 6,490 of NZ_JBIICB010000132.1, forward strand.
GATCCTGAACGATGCCCAGATCACGCCCGAGACACTGCGGGCCATGGAACCGAGGATCGCAGCTGCAACCGACGTGATCCTGCCCGGATACCCACTGGACGTTGTCGCCTATGGCTGCACATCTGCCTCGATGGCGATCGGCGAGGAGAAAGTGTTCGAGCGCATCCGCTCGGTCAGGCCCGGCGCCAAATGCACGACACCCATCACCGGCGCGTTTGCAGCTTTCCGGACCCTGAAGGCCAGCCGCATCGGCGTTCTCACCCCCTACCGCGCCGACGTGAACCGCATCGTGGCGGACTATATCCGGGCGCGAGGCTTCGAGGTTCCGGTATTCGGTTCATTCAATGAGCAGGATGACGGCAGGGTGGCGCGCATCACGCCCGCTTCGATAAAGCGCGGTGTGGAAACCATTCTCTCACATGCGAACGTCGATGCCGTATTCGTCTCCTGCACCTCCGTCAGGCTCGCTGAAGCTGCCCGCAGCATCGAGATGGAAACCGGCGTGCCCATCACCTCCTCCAACCATGCCATGGCCTGGCATGCGCTGCGGCTCGCAGGTGTGAACGATTCAATGCCGCAATGGGGCCGGCTGTTCGAAATGCAACTCGCCTGATGCAGGAGATTCACCGCGAGAGGATCCCCCCGCGCGCTCCCTGGAGCCGCGTGATCAGCAAGGGCCAGACGCTGCGCATCATCGACAGTCACGGCCAGCAGGCGGTCGACTTCCTTTGCTACAACGCGCATGATCCAGAAGAGCGCTACCACGCGCCCAACACCCTCAAGAAGGCGGGCCGTATCCTGCTCACCACGGGCGACGTGCTCTATTCCGACCGGGCGCAGGCGCTCTTCACCATCACCAGCGACAGCTTCGGCGGTCATGACACGATCGGGGGTTGCTGCTCCGAGCCGTCGAACCAGATGCTGTATGGCGTACCAAACAAGGGATGCCGCGAGAACTTCCTTGCGGCGCTCAAGCCTCACGGTCTCGGCTGGCGGGACATCGTGCCAAACGTCAACTGGTTCATGACCGTTCCAGTGGGGGCCGCGGGTGACGCGGCGATTGCGCTCGGCTCCTCGAAACCGGGCGAACAGGTGGACATCCGCGCCGAGATGGATGTTCTGGCCGTCATCTCCAATTGCCCGCAGGTTCTGAACCCCTGCAACAACTTCAATCCGACCGGCATCGAGGTGGTTGTTCTGGAAGCCTGAGGCCTCAGGCCGGCGCCGTTCTGTCCAGGAACCGGCGCGGAGAAATCTCCGAAAGCGTGAGCCCTTCGTCCATGATGTCGGAGGGGGGCGCCTCGCCCAGCACCAATGCCGCCGCGAGGCGCGAGAGTGCTGGTGAGGACTGGATACCGTAGCCACCCTGTCCGACGAGCCAGAAGAACCCATCCTGCTCCGCATCATGCCCGACGACGGGATTGCCATCCGGCGCGAAGGAGCGCAGGCCCCCCCATGTGCGCTCGACCCGGGTCACCTGATGATCGACGGCCTGCGCGAAGCGCTCGATGCCTTCGGCCAGTGTCATGTCGTCGGCATAGGCGTCATGCGGATCGACGGGGGTTGCATCGGCGGGCGAGATCAGGAGCTTTCCCGACTGCGGCTTGCAATACCATGTCTCGCCCACATCGCCGACCATTGGCCAGTGCATGATGTCCGCGCCCTCCGGGCCCTGGACAAGGGCGATGGAGCGCCGCTTTGGCTGAAGACCGATGCTCTTGCGCCCCGCCATGCCGCCGACCCTGTCTCCCCAGGCGCCCGCCGCATTGACGATGATCCTTGCCGAGAGCGTTTCGCTGCCAGCCTGCACAGTCCATCGCACCCCCTTCTCCAGCGCGCTGACCGGCCGCTCACACCGAAGCACGCCACCGCGCTGGCGGAAGAGCCTGAGATAAAACTGATGCAGCAGGTCGACATCGATGTCGGCCGTGCCGGGATCACGCACAACACGCTTGGCATATCCGTCCTTCAGCAACGGAAACCGCGCCTTGGCAGCGGCGGGAGAGATCTCCTCCATGCCCTGCTGCACCGCCATGAGCCCCGCGAAAGCCTGCTCCTGCCAGGGAGGCATGAAAAACAGCGTCTCGCGCGGCGTCAGATATCCACCCTGCTCGAAGTGGGCGCGTGACGCGCGGGTCAGTGCAAGGATCGAAGGCGGCCCGTAATTGGGTTCATAGGCCGCGGCAGACCGGCCCGTGGTGTGATAGCCTGGCCGCTCCTCCATCTCGCAGATGGCAACGCGATGCGCCGCTGCGAGATGGGCCGCCACGGAGGCTCCCGCAATGCCGGCGCCGATGACGATGATGTCGAATTCTCCGCTCATGGCACCAGATAAGCGGGGCACTGGCCCTTGCGCAAGATCGTCCAGCTGTTCCATCATGACGCCATGACTGAAATGAATGGCGTATCCCTCCACTTCCCCCTCACGGAATACCACCGCCGCATCGCCCTGACACGCAAGGCCATGGCGGGCCGGGGGCTTGACCTCATCATCGTGTCCGACCCATCGAACATGTCCTGGCTGACCGGTTATGACGGCTGGTCTTTCTATGTCCACCAGGCGGTGCTGCTGGGCCTTGAGGGTGAACCCATCTGGTGGGGCCGCGGCATGGACGCCCAGGGCGCCAGGCGCACCGTTTTCATGCACCCCGACAATATCGTGGGCTATGACGACATCTACGTGCAGAACCCCAAGAAGCACCCGATGGAGCAGCTCTCGGGCGTGATCGCGGCGCGCGGCTGGTCAACGGCGCGGATTGGCGTCGAGATGGACAACTACTGGTTCTCGGCAGCCGCCAACGAGACACTCCGCAGCCACCTCGGCAATGCCGCCTTTTCGGATGCGACCGGACTCGTCAACTGGCAGCGCATCATCAAGAGCAGCCATGAGGTGGAGTTCATCCGGCGCGCCGCCGCGATCGTGGACGCCATGCACGCCAAGGTCATCGAACTCGTCGAGCCGGGCCTTCCGAAGAATGTCCTCGCCGCCGAAATCCAGAGGCAGGCAATCCTCGGGGCAGGCGGGCACTGGGGCGATTATTGTGCCTTCGTGCCCATGCTGCCGTCGGGACTCGACGCCACGGCACCCCATCTCACCTGGGACGACCGGCCCTTCAAGAACAATGAGGGGACCTTCTTTGAACTCGGCGGCTGTTACAGGCGCTATCACGCGCCCTTGTCGCGCACGGTCTACCTCGGCAAGCCGCCACAGAAGTTCCTGGATGCCGAAAACGCCGTTCTGGAGGCGACGGAGGCCGGTCTCGAGAAGTGCCGTGAAGGCATCACCTGCGGCGAAGTGGCGGAGGCCTTCTTCGGTACGCTGCAAAAGCGCGGTTTCAGCAAGGATTCGCGCGCCGGCTACTCGATCGGACTCTCCTATCCGCCGGATTGGGGTGAGCGCACGCTGTCGATCCGCCGCGGCGACACGACGGTGCTCGAACCCAACATGACGCTGCATTTCATGCCGGCGCTTTGGCTGGACGATGGCGGTCTCGAGCTGTCGGAAACAATTCTCATCACATCAAGCGGCGCCGAGTGCCTGTGCAAGACGCCGCGCAAGCTTGTCATCAAGAACTGAGGTAGATCATGGCTCCTTTCAACAAACCGGTATCGGGGCTCGTCACGCCACGCTTCGGCGGTATCGCCACGTTCATGCGGCTGCCGCACGTGCCACTCGATGAGGCACAGGGCATCGACATCGGTATCGTCGGCATTCCGTGGGATGGCGGAACAACGAACCGCCCGGGCCCGCGCCACGCCCCGCGCCAGATGCGCGACATGTCAGCCATGGTCCGGCCCATGCACCAGACCATGAAGATCATCCCATACGATCTAGCCAATGTGGCCGACCTCGGCGATTGCCCGGTGAACCCGGCCAATGTCGAGGACACGCTGAAGCGCGTGGAGACGTACTTCAAGAAGCTTGTCGGCATGGGCATCCGCCCGCTGTCCGCGGGCGGGGATCACCTGTGCTCGCTGCCGGTGCTGCGTGCGGTTGGCGAACGCCAGCCCGTGGGAATGATCCACTTCGACGCCCATACCGATCTCTATGACGGCTATTTCGGCGGCTTCAAATACACCCACGGAACGCCCTTCCGCCGCGCGATCGAGGAGGGCGTGCTCGACCCAAAACGCACGATCCAGATCGGCCTTCGCGGCTCCATGTACGACCTCGACGACTTCGAGTGGGGCGAGAAGATGGGCGTGCGCCTCGTGCGCATCGAGGAGGCGATGGAGAAGGGCCCGCAGGCCATCATGGCAGAGGCCCGGAGCATCGTGGGCGATGGCCCCACCTATGTCAGCTTCGACATCGACATGCTTGACCCCGTCTATGCACCGGGAACGGGCACGCCGGAAGTCGGTGGCTTCACAACATTCCAGGCCCAGCAAATGCTTCGCGAACTGCGCGGCCTCAATATCGTCGGCGCAGACGTGGTGGAGGTTTCGCCGCCATTCGACGCCTCCGGCGTCACCGCGCATGCGGGTGTCACCATGATGTTCGAGATCATGTGCTCGATGGCGGAGGACGTGGCGCGCAGGCGCG